>NZ_CP053708.1:115000-428750 GCF_013201075.1 Lichenicola cladoniae
GGGAGTGAAATAGACCTGAAACCGGATGCCTACAAGCAGTCGGAGCCTCTTATGGGGTGACGGCGTACCTTTTGTATAATGGGTCAGCGAGTTTCTGTTTGCAGCGAGCTTAAGCCGTTAGGTGTAGGCGCAGCGAAAGCGAGTCTGAACAGGGCGTTCAGTTGCTGGCAGAAGACCCGAAACCAAGTGATCTAGCCATGGCCAGGCTGAAGGTGCGGTAACACGCACTGGAGGGCCGAACCCACGCCTGTTGAAAAAGTCGGGGATGAGCTGTGGCTAGGGGTGAAAGGCCAATCAAACTTGGAGATAGCTGGTTCTCCGCGAAATCTATTGAGGTAGATCGTTAGGTGTTTACCCCGGGGGGTAGAGCACTGGATGGGCTAGGGGGGCCCAAAGCCTTACCAAACCTAACCAAACTCCGAATACCCGGAAGTATAGCCTGGCAGACAGACGGTGGGTGCTAAGGTCCATCGTCGAGAGGGAAACAGCCCAGACCACCAGCTAAGGCCCCCAAATCGTGGCTAAGTGGGAAAGGATGTGGAGATTCCAAAACAACCAGGAGGTTGGCTTAGAAGCAGCCATCCTTTAAAGAAAGCGTAATAGCTCACTGGTCTATTAGAAACTCTGCGCCGAAGATGTAACGGGGCTCAAGCCACGTGCCGAAGCTGTGGGTGCATACTTTGATGTATGCGCGGTAGCGGAGCGTTCCGTAGGCCTGTGAAGGGAGATGGTGATGTCTCCTGGAGGTATCGGAAGTGCGAATGCTGACATGAGTAGCGACAAACAGTGCGAGAAACACTGTCGCCGTAAGTCCAAGGGTTCCTGCGCAAGGTTAATCCGCGCAGGGTGAGCCGGCTCCTAAGGCGAGGGCGAGAGCCGTAGTCGATGGGAATGGGGCGAATATTCCCCAGCCTGCCAGAAGTGACGAATGCAATATGTTGTCTGTCCTTATCGGATTGGATGGGCTTTTGGAGCATTCCAGGAAATAGCTCTGGCGTATAGACCGTACCCTAAACCGACACAGGTGGACTGGTAGAGTATACCAAGGCGCTTGAGAGAACGATGCTGAAGGAACTAGGCAAATTACTCGCGTAACTTCGGGATAAGCGAGACCTGTCCTTGGGCAACCATGGGTGGGTGGCACAGACCAGGGGGTAGCGACTGTTTAGTAAAAACACAGGGCTCTGCGAAGTCGAGAGACGACGTATAGGGTCTGACGCCTGCCCGGTGCCGGAAGGTTAAGAGGAGGTGTGCAAGCACTGAATTGAAGCCCCGGTAAACGGCGGCCGTAACTATAACGGTCCTAAGGTAGCGAAATTCCTTGTCGGGTAAGTTCCGACCTGCACGAATGGCGTAACGACTTCCCCGCTGTCTCCAGCATCGGCTCAGCGAAATTGAATTCCCCGTGAAGATGCGGGGTACCCGCGGTCAGACGGAAAGACCCTATGAACCTTTACTGTAGCTTTGCAGTGGCATCAGGAAAATGCTGTGTAGGATAGGTGGGAGGCTATGAAGCATGGGCGCCAGCTCGTGTGGAGCCATCCTTGAAATACCACCCTGAATTTTTCTGATGTCTAACCGCGTCCAGTCAGCCTGGACCGGGACCCTGCATGGTGGGCAGTTTGACTGGGGCGGTCGCCTCCTAAAGTGTAACGGAGGCGCGCGATGGTGGGCTCAAGTCGGTCGGACATCGACTGTTGAGTGCAATGGCATAAGCCCGCCTGACTGCGAGAGCGACAGTTCGAGCAGAGACGAAAGTCGGCCATAGTGATCCGGTGGTCCCGCGTGGAAGGGCCATCGCTCAACGGATAAAAGGTACTCTAGGGATAACAGGCTGATCTCCCCCAAGAGTCCACATCGACGGGGAGGTTTGGCACCTCGATGTCGGCTCATCACATCCTGGGGCTGGAGCAGGTCCCAAGGGTTCGGCTGTTCGCCGATTAAAGTGGTACGTGAGCTGGGTTTAGAACGTCGTGAGACAGTTCGGTCCCTATCTGCCGTGGGTGTTGGAGACTTGAGAGGAGCTGTCCCTAGTACGAGAGGACCGGGATGGACATACCTCTGGTGCACCGGTTGTCACGCCAGTGGCACCGCCGGGTAGCTACGTATGGAAAAGATAATCGCTGAAAGCATCTAAGCGAGAAACTTACCTCAAAACCAGGTCTCCCCGAGGGCCGTGATAGACCATCACGTTGATAGGCCAGATGTATACGGGCAGTAATGCCCTCAGCTAACTGGTCCTAATCGCCCAATAGGCTCAATCATAACCGGGACCGCAGCAATGCAATCCCAAAACCACATGCATAGAAATCATCCACAACACCAGAACTGCTACTCACACACACGACCAAACGACAACACGCACACGCACCAACCCCCACACGTCCCATCAAACATACCAAGTTTGCTCGGACGACCTGGTGGCCATGGCGGGGAATGATCCACCCGATCCCATCCCGAACTCGGCCGTGAAAACCCCCAGCGCCTATGATACTGCATCTTAAGATGCGGGAAAGTCGGTCGCCGCCAGGTCTTCCAAACAAACCAAGCCGCATCCTCCATGCAGCAATCACATCACCCACGCGGGGTGGAGCAGCCCGGTAGCTCGTCAGGCTCATAACCTGAAGGTCACAGGTTCAAATCCTGTCCCCGCAACCATCTTAACTTGCAACGCTAACACCCCCGCGCCATCAGGCGCGGGGGTGTCGCTGTTTGCGCCGGCCGATCCACCCGATAGCGTCCCAGACGCGCTGTTGCGGCTCACGCCAGACACACACAGCGCCAGGATCGCCCCTAACTCCCCGCGCACCTCCATACGATAACCTCGTCTGCTGCCCGCTCGGCCGCAACGTCGCCCTGCGTGCGCTTCCATTCAAGCATTCAAGCGCAAACGTCTCGGCGAACACCTTGTAGAGCGTCGGGTCCATCAGGCGATCCCGTAGCGGGTGCAGCACCCGATCCGCGAGCGTGTCACGCCCAATGGTACGTCGATTGCCAAACGTAGTCGGCCCCCTTGTTGCAGGCCGTCGAGCAGGCGGACCAGTCGCGCTGATCTTGGAAAAGCCTCCGCCACATACCCCACCATGCATCAAACCCGAGAACAGGTAGCGTGACCGTTTTTAGGATGTTGTGAAGCGGCCAGAAGCAGGTGGTAGGTGATCAGCACTTCCACGCCGACTGGATCATCCAGGTTCCAGCGAACTCTATCGTGCCGCCTTACCTCGTAGCCCCTCATTCTGCAGCAGCAGGCGAAGGGCGCGAGGGTCGTGCCGAGCAACTAGTGGGCAACGAAGAGCCAAACGATCGCGCTGAAAGGCATCAGGGCGAGCGAGGCGCGGATTGCCAGATCGGCGGTGGCAGTCAGGTGCTCTGAGGGCAGCGGGTTCGTGCTGCGCGCAACCTGAACGGTCGCGAGGCGGGTATGCAGACCGTCGATGATGCTGGTGGTGGTCATGGATTTATCCTTTGCTTGCCGGTCCCTGCCAGGACCTGAACACTACTTTGCATCAGACGTGCCACGACCTAACGTATTGAAGTAACTCAGCTAGTCTTCATGCCTCAACCGACTCGAGGTGTAAGGCATCAACTCTTGGCATCTAGGAACTCATGATAGTGAAAAACACCAATGTAACCCTGATGTGCTCGTCGGGCTCACCTGCAGGTGAGGCACCGTGTTGTGACCACATGGCGTTCTCGCGTTTTGGTATCGGACATATTCTAAGAGCAGAGCGCGGGCCATGCTGCTATCTCCAGATGCTGTCGACATCGAGATGCTGATCCGCCGGGGTCGTGAGACGATCAGGCAATGCCGGTCTGATCGCGAGTGGGTCTCGGCCATGGTTGCGCAGAGCCACGCCATAATCGCACGAGCTGACGAAGACCGGAATGCTGTGCAGCGGGCGCGTGAGACTTCGAATTCTCTGTCTTTGGCATCGCTATCTGACCAGGCTACCGGACCGCCACCTCATCCGGATCCAGCCCGCTCTACCCCATAAGCCGATGACCTGCTTCTCGGTCAGGTCGAGGCAGTTCTTCAACGGCACCCAGCTCGCCTCCCTCGTGCCCTTTCAGATATAGACAGAGCGGGCTGAGCTGGTAGCGAGCGCTTCAGGAGCTCATCGGTCTTTTGGATGGGAACGCACGGCTTGTCGTCCGGGACAACGCTGCATGCTATGGGAAACGATGCGAGCTGTGCTTTATACCGATGTTACCTGCGGCAAACGCCTGGTGGTGCTGGTTGGGTAGCGGAAGGCGTTTGGCCTGGCGGTCGGGAACGGTAATGCACGTCCCTGGTGGTCCAACCTAGGAATGGCTGCAACCAGGCCGCTGACAGGAACTTAGCTAAAGGACGGGATTTGTCCCGTGAAACGGCAGGCCTGTCTTTTGATGAAAGTCGTCGATGCCTGAAACCATCACCGCGCCAAGGGTCCAACTCGAGATCAAGGTCGAGCGGCCACGCCTCTACAAGGTCATGCTGGTCAATGACGACTTTACGCCGCGTGAGTTCGTGGTCCAGATATTGAAGGCGGAATTCCGGCTGGATGAGGGTCAAGCCAGCCGGGTGATGATGACGGCGCACCAACGTGGGGTTTGCGTGGTTGCCGTCTTCACGCAGGAAGTGGCGGAGACCAAAGCAACCACCGCAACTGACATGGCCCGCAGCAAGGGCTACCCGCTGCTGTTCACGACTGAGCCTGAAGAATAGAGCGAAAGCGATTTTAGGCGCTGCTGCTCCGAGCTGGCAGCACATCCAGACCTGCTACCATCGCTTCACGCCGGCCATCTGCATCTGGGTGACTGTCATTTTTTGGCTGTGATCGACAAGTCGTGAGCCTGACTTGATGGCCTCGGGTGTCGCGACCGCGACGATGCTCTCGATCGAATATTGCCCGGATCAGTCCCTGCTTAAGCATCTCGTCACTCATCGCCATCGCCAACTAAGTCTGAAGGCGCTCTGCCTGTCGGCGGCTGATGTTATGGTCAACAGACTCACGATTCCGTTAACTCGCGCCATGCTGCAGCCTGAGCAACTACAACATCAGGAAGTCGAGGTGAGTGACTGACATTTAAGTGAGGTTTGTTTCGAGCGCAGCCTTATGCGGATTGCGATTTGCCATCAGGCAAGGTTGGTGGTGTGCGCACAAGATCTAGCCTACCGACGGTGAGGCCAAGAGGCGTGGCGGCCGTGCGCAGCGGAGCCGCTACGACGCGGTCGCGACCCTGCTGCTTGGCCGTATACAGCGCCGCATCCGCTGTCGGAATCAAATCGACAGCACGCAGCGATGTGTCTGGAGTCGCTGCAACACCGAAGGACGCTGTGACGGTCACTCTCTCACGGGCCTGTGCCACTTCGGCAATACGTACGCGCAATTGCTCGGCACGGCCAACCGCCATATCAAGCGGGCAGTCGGGCATCAGGATAGCGATCTCCTCGCCGCCATAGCGGCAGGCCACGTCCGTGGCGCGCAGCATCGACATGATGGTGCTACCAACGTCTCTCAGGACAGCATCGCCAGCCGCATGGCCATGCTGGTCGTTCAATCGCTTGAAATGGTCGAGATCGATCATGATCGCCGAGAGTGGCGACTGTCGCCGCTCGGCATCTCGTCCAAGCCGCTCGAGCATCTCCTCGAGAAAACGCCGGTTATATAAACCGGTCAATGGATCGCGGAGCGCCTGATTGCGCAATTGTGCTCGCAAGGCAATGCTCGACAATGCCAACGACATCGCGTCGGCCAGAGCTGTGGCAAGTTGCTGCACATCGCGCAGCTGCTGCTCGGCATCATCGCCGGCGTGGGATATTTCCAGCAAGCCGTAGATCTGGCCACGCGCCATCATCGGGATTTCCAGCCCGACATGGTGGGGCTTGCTGTGGCCGCAACGCAGCGCGCCCTCACCGTCGCTATTGACCTGAAACTTACCTCGCTTGAGAGCCCAGCATGATGCGGGCGCGATATGAT
Source organism: Lichenicola cladoniae (assembly GCF_013201075.1). Lineage (NCBI taxonomy): Bacteria > Pseudomonadati > Pseudomonadota > Alphaproteobacteria > Acetobacterales > Acetobacteraceae > Lichenicola > Lichenicola cladoniae. The sequence goes on from NZ_CP053708.1 coordinate 120,961, forward strand.
CGGGATATTCGTCGGGGGCGCGCGCCCCCCAATTCGTGGAGAGATCCAGCCGATCGCGGGAATTGTTGAACACGTATAGCGCACCGCTGAAACCAGGCAGCAGACGCAGAGCAGTGGCTCGTAGTACCTCGTTTGCATCCTCGCCATCACTGGCACTCTGCAAGGTGTCGGTCATACCGAACAGCTCTTCGATATGCTGACGGGCTCGAACGCTCACCGAGGTCGCCTCTTCACGTCCACGCGCTTCCTGTGTGCTAATACGGAAGGCGTAGATCAGGGCGAGAATAGCAATCAGCGCTCCCGCCGGATTGATTAACAGCAGGGCATCCTGTTCCAGCGAGATTCGACGTTCGGCCGCCTCGATACCGACGTCACGCTTCGCCAGATAACCCGATATGACAGCGCGCATCTCATCCATCAGCGCCTTGCTGTGCATTGCTTGCAGGCCAAGCTGTGCTTCCGCCGGCTCTCCGTCCGCAACCTTATCCTGGGCCTGCTCCCAGGCCTTTCGCAGATCCCCAAGCCGGCGTGCAACAGGTGACGCCTCCTCGTGCATCCCGGGCAGGACGGTTGAATAGGCCTCTAGTTTGGGCAATAGCCTCGGGCTCAACGTCTCTATCCTGCTCAAGCCGGATACGTAGGGTTGAAGGTATTCAGCCTTTTGGGTCAATACGTAGCCACGTATGCCGGTCTCGGCATCGATCAGTGCCACCTGGAACACGCGCACCTCCCGGGTGGCGGTCCGATAGTCCCACAACTTCATCTGGTCCTCGCGGCTCAGCATGAAGCCCACGACCGAGCTAACGCCCATGAATGCCACCAGCAACACCGCCAGTGTCGGCAGCGTTCCGTAATTGCGGGAGATCTCTACGATCGCGCCGCGGCCGATACGACGTTTCGCCGGCCCGGTCTGCTTAAATTCGGGGGACAGGTCGTCGGACATGCCTGAGATTTTCAACTTTTCTGTAATTAATTAATAATTCTAAAGGCTGCGCACCTAGAATTCAACACGAATATGATCTTAGTTGTCGAGCGTTTAAGTATTGGGTGCGTCAATACTTAAACGCCGACCCATTTTTTCGAACAAGGTTCATTATCGGGTCATTTCCGGCTTAGGAAATGGGCTTGCGGGATTCCCGATATCATGTTGCTCGATACTGGTAATCTATTCAAACGCACTGCCAGGGCCGTATGTTTGCGACCTATACTCTAGGATCGAGGATGAACTCGCCCTTGCTCACCTTGCTCAAGGTACGAAGATCAGAAGTAAAAGCTACTCCGATTTTCTCGAAACTGCGTCGGACGTGACGCTCGCCCGAGGCGTTGAACTTCGACCCGCTCCACTTCATCGAAACTGAGCGGCTTCGGATGGTCCGCAGCCTAGCTGCGCCCCGCTTTCATCTCCAAGACGAGCAGGTTCGAGGCGATATGGAAGGCACGCCTTGCATGCCCATACGGCGTGATCTGGCCGACCGGGTTCCACGGCATCCCGTTATTGTAGGTCGAGATCGCGACCAGAACGTCGCCGTGGCCATTGACGACCTCGATTTCCTCGCTTGCCCCACCTGGGGCCGGCGGCGGGATCGGCGGCAGCACGCCGCCGGCAGCACTCGCACCCAGGCCGAGCACCATCGGCACGATATTGTAGTACCACTTGCTCCGCCGGATGTTGGTGATGGCGGCCCTGATGTGGAGGACGTGTGAGCCGTCGCCGCAGGCACCCGCCTGCACGATCGGCAGGCTCTTGCCGACCTGCTGCACGAGTTCAGCGCGGAATGCGCTGGTCATGCGCGCCACGACTTGGTCTTTCAGATGCGGCGCCTTGCCGACCGGATGCCAGACGACGGGATCGATCAGGGCAGCCTGGTATTGGTTCAGGGCGAAGCCGGGCCTGACGTAGATCAGGTCGTCGGTGTGATCGCCTGTCGGCTTCATATCGGTGTAGTCGGCAATGAAGCCTGTTTTCGTTGCTCCCTGTCCCGCGCAGCCCGATAGGATCAGGAGCAGCAATATGAACGCCAGACTGATGACGAGCGGCGGGACAGGATCGCCGAGAACAGCGACGAAACGATTGCCGGACCGGACCGGTGTCTGGCGGAGCATAGCGAGGATACAGTTCCGGACCGAAAACCTGGACGCGCTCATAACCAGGGCAGCCGCGGTAGACCGCCGTAGAGAAGTCCGGGAACGATGTTTCCGACCGAACCGGATGACCGGAAGCGCCGATCCTCCCGCACGATCCAGCGAACGCCCATGATCCGCAGCCGAACCTTCAGGGCGCGCAGAAAGCCACGATGCCGCATGGGTCGTTCTCCTTGTTCAGAAGAACATCCTAGCGTCCCCAACTGCCAAACGCAAACCGTCCGGTCGGTTTATGTATCTATCGTTCTATTGGCTTTCTGGTCGCTGTGTCCCGGCCAGGAGGCAGTGTTCAGGATCCGGTCGAAAAGCCGTTCCCGCTCCTCATCAGAGAAAGGGCACATCCCGATCATCTTGGTCACCAGGAGCCCCCGCGCCGCCGTCCATCGCAGGAGGGCGAGATCCGCGTCAGCGGCCTCTTCCTTCATCGCCTGGATATTGTCCCTCTGGCTGTCGGTGGACGCTTTCAGCAAAGCCGGGTCCTCCGCCATCGCTGCCAGGACGGCGGAGACCATGTTCCTCGACGTCGACAGGGCCTTGCGGAGCATCTCGAGCTGCGCGATCAGGTATTTCTGGTCGGTCGCGGGATCGAGTGCTGCCAGGTTCTGCTCGAAACGATCCCTTGAGGTCTTGACCTGATGGTCCAGCAGCGCCTTGATCACCGCCTCCTTGGTGCGGAACTGGTGAGTAAGGCCGCCCTTGCTGATACCGCTTTCCCGGGCGATCGCATCGAGTGTGAGTCGCGTAGGGCCGTCCCGCTCCAGGATCGTCGCAGCCGCCGAAATCGCTGCCTCGCGCGTCCGGCGCGAACGCTCGGTGTTTTCCATCCGTCCGCACTCTGTCCTATCGGCTGGCACTCGAAACAGACCAGCCGGTCTGATCGTGATGTAAGGCCCGCCTCCTGTCCAGCCGAGCGGCAACGCTGCAGCCGTGGCACTCCGTGTCACTCGGCAAGTTTCTTACCGGGGCGCTGGCCGCCGACTGATGCGACAGTACGCTGTAACTTCCGACTGGAACGGCGGTAAGCGCCTGCGCCATCATGACGTGTCGCTTACGCTTAATCTTAAAGCTTGGGTTTAGGTCGCTGATCGGCTGAAGCGCCTTCTCCCGGAATAACGGTACGAGACCTGTTTACTGGCCTCCGCCGAGAGAAACCGGCGATAATTGGCGGGTCGGCCGGGCGCCAGCTGGAAGAAAACCCCACCGCTGGGCGCGGCGGGGTTTTCCAGTTCCGCTGGGCAGCCTCGACGCTGCTGCCGAGCAGCTACTTCAGCAGGCGGATCTGCACGCCGCCGTGCCGGACCGCCGGTTTGCACGACTCCCGTCCGCTTGCAGCATACTGTGCAAGTTGTAGCGGATTGGCCGCCTGTGCGTCGGCCACCCGGGCACAGGTGCTCGGGGCGAAGTCGGCTGTGCCGAACAGCGTGACGTCGCGCGTGACCGCATCCGCCGGCGGGGTCAGCTGAAACGCGACACTGAGCGTCTGACCGGGCAGCACGTTGCTAAAGCGGGTGGCGGTCGTCGGCTGCACCTTCCACCCGTCGGGGGCGGCAAGTGAAAGGTTGATTTCGGCCAGCGTCTGGCTGCCGCCGGCGCTGAGCGTAACGACCGCGGTATTGGAGCCACCCAAGGTGAAGCTGCGTGGCGCAGAGACGCCGACGTGACGGTTGCCGATGCCTCGATCCATTGCATAGCTTCCGGTCGCGGGGAGATCGGCGAGGGCGGAGCTGTCACCAACCCAGACCTTGTATTCGCCGGTGGTCTCGTCCCATCCGTTGGTGTTCCACCACCACTCGTCGCTCGGGCGGATGGTGAAGTTCAGGCGCTTCGATTGCCCGGGAGCCAGATTCACGCGCTGGAAATCGACCAGCTTGCGAGGCGGCTCGCCGGCGGCGGACGGATAGCCCAGATAGAGCTGCGCCGCATCGCTGCCCGCGACCCTGCCGGTGTTGGTGACGGTGGCGCTCACGCGCACCGGCGTCACGCCGTCCACGGACCTGCTCTCGACCCGAAGGTCACTGTACTTGAAGGACGTGTAGGAGAGCCCGTAGCCGAAGGGGAACAGCGGCGTGACCTTGTTCTGGTCATACCAGCGGTAGCCCACCAGCAACCCTTCCGAATACTCGACCGTGTTGTTCTGCCCGGGAAACTGCGCGGGCGATGCGGTCGGGATCGCGCTCAGGCTGGTCGGGAAGGTGATCGGGAGGTGCCCGCCGGGGTTCGTCTTGCCATACAGCAGATCGGCGAGCGCCGTGCCGCCGGTCTGCCCGGGATACCAGGTGTCGAGCACGGCGCCGACACCGTTGAGCCAGGGCATGGTGATCGGCGCACCAGCCTGGACTACCACGACGGTGCGCGGATTAACGGCCTCGACGGCCTCGATCAGCGCATCCTGCGCTGAAGCCAACGACAGATTCGGGCGGTCGGCAGCCTCCGACTCGGTGTCGTCGGCAACCACCACGATAGCCGTCCTGGCTGCCCGGGCGGCGGCGACCGCGGGGGCTACGTACTTCTGAAGCGTGGACGGTGTCGCCCAGACCAGGTTGCTGGTCGGACCGGCGCCGCCGAGCGTCAGGCTGTATTTCCGACCCGCCGTGAGTTGGACCGCAGCCGAGTAGATGGAGACCGGCGGGGTCCCCGGGTTATTGATGATCGCCGTGCCGTTGATGGTCAGCGAAGCGACGTTGTAGCTACCGGGATTGGTGAAGCCGACGATGTAGGTACCGCTCTCCGTGGGCGTCAGCGTCGCGCTGTAGGAGCCGCCATAGTTGGTGGGGGCGTAGGGCGTGGACAGGTCACCCGACGGGATCGGCGTGAGTTGGGCGTCAGTCGGCAGGCCCTGCTGGTAGGTGACGCCACCGCTCGACGCGGCCTGGATGCCCGCAAGTGGCGTGACGACGGGGCCCGGGATGACATGGGCGCTGCCGCCGCCGCTGGTGGTCACCTGCGCCGAGGCGGCGGGGCCGATGACGACGATGTCGGCACCGGGCGCGAGCGGCAGCAGGCTGTTCTTGTTCTTGAGCAATACACTGCCTGCCTCCGCGAGCGCATTGCTGGTGGCGACATGGTCGGGCGAGGTGGCGACAGCTGCCGTATTCCCCTGCGGCGGATCGTTGAAGAAGCCGAAGCGGAACATCTCGTAGAGGATCGGCTCGACCTGCGAGTTGAGTACTGCGCGGGAAATCGAACCGTTCTGCACGGCAGCCTGCAGCGGGGCGCCGAAGTAGGTGTTCTCCGGCTGCTCGGAATCGGTGCCGGCTGTCGCGGCGCTGACGTCGTGGACCGCGCCGTAGTCCGACATGATGAGGCCCTTGTAGTTGACCTCGTTGCGCAGCACGCCAGTCAGGAGCGACCGGCTTTCACATGAGTAGTAACCGTTCACGGACGAGTAGGCGCACATCAGCGAGCCCGACCCGGCGTCGTTGATCGCCGTACGGAAGGCGGGCTGGTAGATCTCGTGCAGGGTACGCTCGGAAACGATGTCATCTTCCGCCTGGGTATTGCGGTTCGTCTCCTGGTTGTACGCGTCGAAATGCTTGACCTGCGCCATGACGCGCTGGCTCTGGATGCCCTTGATCTCGGCGGCGCCGATACCGGCGGTGAGTGCCGGATCCTCCGACAGGCTCTCGAAGGTGCGGCCCCAGCGCGGGTCCCGATCGATATTGACGGTTGGGCCGAGATCAGCACCGGAGCCCTTGGCAGCCTGCTCCGCACCGAGCGTAATGCCATAGAGCAGGGCGTCCATCTTGGAAAAGCTCGCGGCGACGGCGATCCCGGCCGGAAACTGCGTCACATTGGTGAGACCGTCCGCGGCGCCGGCGGGACCATCCTCGTAGCCGATGCTCGGAAGACACAGCTTCGGGTTGGCGGCGGTGAAGAACACGTAGGGCTCGCTGCTGCCATTGCCCTGCACGAGCGCAATCTCGTCGGCTATGGTCATCTTCGCCAAAACCATGTTGACGCGGGTTGCGACAGACAGGCTTGGGTTGAGCCAGGGACAGTCGGCAGGATTGCCAACCGGCCCGGCAACCGCTGCGTGGAGCGGCACGAGCCCTACAAGGAGAGCCGGCAAGGCGGCACCGGTCCAGCGTGTATGCCGTCTGCTGCGGGGTATGGAACCGCTTTCGGGAGGTCGTGGTACCCCTGCAGGACGCATCGCGTGCCGACAGCCATGATCGCTATTCATTCCTGACGTTCCTTTTTATCTTAGATCGACAGCAACAAGACTCCCGAATCACACTCTTGATATGTGCCACCTCGAACACGGCGGCCGGAAACAGGACCAATTGTGCATGCTCGCTTTTGCAAGGTGCATTGATGGGCATGTTCAGGGATTAGCATGATATCGATCCCCGGACATGACTGTAGCTGTCAACAAGGATGAATTTAGGCGGCTGTTTTTTGTTTCGCAAGCACGTTTGATATAACTTCTGCAGATAGACGGTCGGACTGACTTTTCAGGTAACGCGGCGTCCGTCATGTTCCGAGAGCATAGGCAGGTTATCGATTCCTTTGTTTTTGAGGCCTCAGAAAGTTCATCCACCATCAGCATGTATTTTTTGAACTTTTCTTTCCTACGCTGGGGGAAGCAGATGCTATTTATTGCGTTTGGCCAGACGGAATGCTTGGGCTCGCGGCAGGTGTTGACAGATCCTTCCATCCGGGAGGATCGTCCCTTAAGCATACCGAGCCAGGAGCCTTTGCAAGGCAGGGGCTTCGAAGCCTCGTGAAATCTCTAGGTGAGGGGACTGGCACAATCCCGCCACCAACTCGCTGAACGAGGTCGACTACGTTCGCAAAGCTCAAAGGCAAATGCCGCGTCGATACGCGCAGCCCAGCCGTTGCATCGCCCCTCTACCTTGCATGTCATGGCCGCCCTGTAAGGCCGGAGGAACTACAGTGGCATCGCTGCATCCATCCATTACCAGATTCCAGCAAGCAACAAGCCATTGCCTGGGAATTCCACCGCCGGAGAAACATCATTCCGGTCGACGTTACTGGCGCGGTCGCCGTTACTGATGTCTGCACGATGCTGGCGGCCTGCGTTGCCGGTATAGGCATCGCACAGGTGATGGCGCTGAGCAGCGAGACCGTGATCACAAGCGGTACACTGGTCAGGCTCTTCCCCGACTGGCGTGGCGAGACCTTTCTGCTGCCCGCCTATCATCCCTCACGCCATCAACCACCAGCCCGAACCAGAGCGCCGATCGATTGCTGCTTCCAAATCACGGCAGGTGCAGGCTCGGCAGCCGTTAATTCAGCCAACTGAATGCGCAATCGGTGGCCCCTCGTGGCCACTTTGGCCGGTAAAGGCAGGCGTTCCTCCTGCGCGCTGGTGAGGAAGATGCAGAGGCTTCTCCATTCCAAACGTGCAGCGGTGTCACGTCCCGCCGACTCGCCTGGGTGCATGACTGACATCCGTGAGGAGACCTACGCTGCCGCCCTCGCCCGTCTTGTCGATACCTATCGGACCTTGCCGCTCTCCACCGTCTGGGGAGACGGTTCCCGCTCGTCATCGGACGGGCAGTATTTCCGATCGGGCAGTCAGGGGAGCGGCCTGGGTGACATAAACGCTCGCCATGGCAGTGAGCCCGGGGTTGCCTTCTACATACACATCTCGGACCAGTTGGGCCGTTTCACACCAAGGTGATCGCGGCCGCCCCGTCCGAGGCGCTGCATGTCCTGGACGGCCTGCTGTCGCATCGATCGGGCCTGCAGATCCGCGAGCACTGCACTGATACGGGCGGCGCGACCGACCACTCATTAGGCCTTTGCCTGTTCCTTGGCTCCCGGTTCGCGCCCCGCCTGCGAGACATCAAAGACCGGCGCATCTATCTGCTACCCGGCATGAACTGGGACGAACTCTTGAGTCTCACCGTCTCCATTCGCGCGGGCACGACGAGCGCTTCGCCGATGCTCCGGAGGCTGGCTGCTTATCCACGCCAAAATAGTCTGGCCGTCGCACTTCGTGACGTCGGGCGCCTCGAGCGCACCGTGTTTACTCTTGTCTGGATCCTCAGTCGCGACATGCGCCGGTGCGCCCAGGTTGAGCTGAACAAGGGCAAGGCCCGTAACGCGCTGGGTGGTTGCGGCTATCATCATGTAGACCCCCCGCGATCTCAACGAAGCATTCACGAGGCTTGGGGCGACCGTGCCGCAAGAACTCAAGAGGCATGTGTACTGCTTAGCTGGGAGCACATCAGCCTGACCGGTGACTACATTCGGCCTGGCGACGCGGTGCCCGAGCGCAGCGATCTCAGGCCTCTACGTCGGCCCCAGTCGCTGTTGGCAACGTAAACTTGTACATCGATCCTTGTCTGGGGTACGCGAGATCATTTTTCGTGCTGTGACTCCGACATCATCCGTCGTCGCGATGGTGGCAAGGCGTCCGAGGTGCAGCCGCCTCGATGGGTTGTGGAACGATCCTTCGGCTGGATGACCCGCCGGCGTCGCCTCGTTCGTAATTACGAACGCCGGATCGACGTGTCGGAGGCCATGATCTTCCTCGGCATGAGTAGCAATCGACGCCACAGAATACCTACCCATGACTTTCCAAACGGGCTCTCAGGATCAAGCAGTCGTGACGCGCCTCCCAAACAGGATCTCGAGCGGCGGTCACGGTAGCTCAGCGCGCCGAGGGCGTATGCATGCTTTTCGAGACGTGAGTAGAAATATAGATCAACCGAAATCAGATCTAGTCGTCTTCGAAGCAATATAAGGTTGACCTCGGACAGCTGGAATTCTACTCAAACTATCAAACACCTCAAGAAGTCTTAGGAACCGTGCATCATGGCTGCCGCCCCAAGCCTGGAATTGATTGCACGCGACAACTCTATATTGAGACGCGTCCGGGAACGGTTTCCGACCTATTGGAGCGATTTTCGCGAGGATCCCCGTTGGCTCCTGATGTTTATCTTCGGACGAACAAGCATCGGCGGTCGTCTGCACAAACGCGGCCATGTCGATCGGCAGGTTGATGAACTTCCGCTTCACTCGAACTTTACGGCCGATCGGTCCTCCGTCGTTTCCGGACTGTTGAAGGACGGGATCTTCGACAACCTGACGCTCCCGGTCCATGTCAGGGACGCGATCCTTTGCTTCGCAAACACGACCGGGTGTTTCGGCAACCACGACCGTAACCATGATCTCTTGCCGTCCGAGCAGACCGCGCGGCAAGACCCCGACAATCTTATCACCAGCGGACACTATTTCGAGCGCGTGGAAGATTGCCCGGAGGTTATGGCGATCCAGTCGGACCAGCTGCTGCACGCTGTAGCGCGAGACTATCTTGGACCGAATGCTCAAGTCATCAGCACTCGGCTTTGGTGGAGTTTCTCGACAGCGATAAGTGGACACGTGAATGACACGAATCCAACTGAAATGCTGCATTTCGATCTTGATGATTGGCGGATGCTGAAGTTCTTTTTCTACCTCACGCCCGTTGACGCCGGTTCTGGTCCGCACCTCTACATGCGCGGCACCCACAGGCACCATGCTCTCAAGCATCAACTGTCCCTGACCGTGGGACGCCCGATGGACGAAGTGATCTCGACCTACGGGGGCGATAATCTCATGAGGATCTATGGCGCTGCCGGTTCCGGGTTTGCCGAGGATCCGTTCGGATTCCATGCCGGGAGCCTTGCAAGCGCTACGGACCGCCTCATGCTGGAGATTGGTTTCGGCATCACGCCGCCAAATCGTCGTCGCTTCTTCGGAGAGCGAGTGCTAGCCGCTCCCTAGTGATCAACTATGCATCAGCCGTGAACCGAGCCTGCGGCTCCGGCCGCCCGGATACAGGCGGAAACCCATCAATACAGATGGCGACCCGCTGAAGCCTTGGAACTCAGTGCAACGGACGCGATAGGAAAGATGGTTCGGTGTCCCCGTCTCTGTTCGGTGGCTATGCCTGAATGAGGTTCTCGATCCTGTGGCAATACGCCTCGAGGCTGAACTGCTCATGCATACGGGCTGCGCCGGAGGCCCCCATCGCCTGAGCGCGTGCTGGATCATTGAGCAACAGCATAATCTTGTCATGAAGGCCCGCGACATCGCCCGGTTCTGTATAGAAACCCGTCTCACCGTCGATGAGAAGGTCTGACGGAGCATCCGTGCGGGTGGTGATCACCGCCTTGCCCATGGCCATGGCCTCGCCGATGACGGCATAACCTGATGCAAATCGTGCCTGATGAAGCGGAACGACCACGAAGGAAGCGCGCGCATAAAGTGCTCGCAATGCCAGGTAGCTGCCTGCAGATCCAACATCGACATGGGCTGGAACTGCCGACGCATCGAGCCCGCTGTCCGTCGGTCGCCAGAGACTATCTGCGGCAATACGAAGTTGTGCGCCAGTTCCCTCGGTTGCAGCGATCAAGGTCTGATAGTCGCGGTTGGCACTGCCCGCTGCAAGGATCATGGTTGTATCGATAGCGTCGACTGGACGAAAAAACGATGTATCCACGCCATATCCAGCGTTATGGCAACGGTGAGCAGGGAAGCCATATTTCCCGACCATACGCGTGCTCAATGACTCGGACAGACACATGAAATGAACGTGTCGAGCCCGCCGGAGCACCGGTGCAATCAGGGCGAATTTTCGACTCTCGAGATAGGATCCGTGCAGGATTATCCAGATCGGCTTGTGCCGTCGATAAATCAGGGATAACAAGGCCAAGGGAAAGCCGATATCCTCACCAGACGCCACCAGAGCATCGTAGTCGTCGCCTTTCTTCCGCATGACGAGCAGAGCCAAAGCCAACCGCCGACGCTGTGACGTCGGTGATCCCGTTTCCACACGGTCCGTCCCGATGAGCTGCGCATGGTTCCGGGCGATGAAGGTATTAAACTCTGACAGCGGCTGCTCTGCCGAACGCTTTTTTGACTCCAGGCTCTCAAGAACAGGTCCACCAAGGATGTAATTTGTGCGGGACAACATATTGCGTTTAATCCTTCATTATCTTCGACGTTCTACTGTTTTCTAGACAGGTTTCTTCTTGGACAGATTGCGATAACAGTCTAAACCAATTGCAAAACAAAGCCTACCGATTGGTGTCCTGCTGCCTCCGTCTCATTATTTACAAATGAATGGGCAAAGTCGTTGCTTAATTTTAACTTTCGAAAGGTATTTGGACGGAACGACAGGTCGACCGATAACGTTGGTTCCGAGAAGCACGCTTCGTATATAGCAGGCGCGTTGTGGGCAGGTCTGAACGCAGCTGCAAGCGTCCTCCTGCCATTTGCGCTTTTCGTCTTCTTCGCACGTGAGATCACGCCTTCGTTACTTGGCCTTATTGCACTGGCGATGGCCTGCACGGAAGTCTGCAAGGCGATCGGCCTCCCGGGCATCTACGAGGCGTTGTTGCAGCAAAAGAACGATCTGAAGCGTTGCCACGAGGCAGCGCTCGCTCTGCTGCTATCTGCAAGCTGCCTCCTGGTACCGATCTGCCTGCTTATTATCTTCGGTCTGGGCTTTCTCGTACATGGCTTACATGCGCACTTCGTGTTGCTGAGCATGCTTGTCTTGCGCATTCCTCTTGATCTGGCTTCCGTGCAGCCGCAGGCGGTACTTGTCGCGCGTCTGGCATTTCGCAGGCTGGCCGTGCGCACGATCATGGCAAACGTGATCGCCGGCTGCGTAGGTGTGGTGATCACCAGAAACGTCAATGCGGGCGCCGGATTGGTCATCTACCAGCTCGTGCAGTCGATCGTCACCTTCGTGAGTACCTCGTTCGGCTCAGGCTTGCTCGTTCGTCCACGCTTCCATTGGGACTGTATCCGGCGCCTGAGGCGCGAGACCCTACTCGCGACGGGGAATCGAACCCTGGCTGCCACGATCAATTCCGTGGACCAGATGCTGATTGCGCCTTTGGCCGGGAATATCGGGCTGGCATATTATAACCTCGGAAAGCGGCTGGAGACGACGTTCGTGACGGTCGCGAACTCTTTTTCCGCTATTCTGTTTCAACCGCTGTTTGCTGCCGAAGGTGGACTGTCGAAACAGAAGACGACCGTACGCGCGCTGCTTGTCCTCGGCCTCGTCTGCGGTATCCCGGCCTCGGTGGTGTTCTGCAACAGTCGGGTCGTTGTCGGTCTGATCTTCGGCCGGACCTGGCTTCCCGCGGCGCCGATCGTAGCATGGCTGTCATTGAATGGTTTCGTCCGGGCGATCGGCATGGTGCCGGGCTCGTTTCTCTCCGTGTCAGGGCGCAATCGCGAGCTCCTCACGACTTCAATTGTCTCCGCGATCGGAAGCCTCGCCCTCGTCGCGCTGATCGCCTCTAAAAGCATTACGCTCTGCGCGTTCTCTCTGGTCATTAAGAATGCGCTGATCGTCGCCTGGATGGCCTGGCTGAGCCGCCGGGAGGTGCAGCAGCCGGCACTGACCTACACGGCCTCGGTTCTCGTCCCGATAGTACTCATGATCGGCGCCGTCAGCGCGATCAAGTCGATGCTGCCGATGGATGGAGGCGCGGGACCGATGCAAGAGATCACGGGTCTCCTGCTTTCCTGTGTCGGTGCCTTGTGCTGCGGTGGCGTCGCGATGGCATTCGCCTACTTGCTGTCGCTTCGATCGCTTGATCGGCCGATGCCGGCTCGGCTGCACGCATGAAGGTTCTTTATCTCGTGCACGATTTGGGAGATGCCGCCGTAAAGCGGCGTTGTCGCTTTCTCCGCGAAGGCCAGGCACATCTCTCCGTGATCGGCTTCAATCGCAGGAAGGCTACCCCGCGTCGCCTCGACGGCGACGAGCTTTCAATCGGGGAAACCCGGAATGGCCAGCTGTTCCAGAGAGCGGTCGTAACCATCTGGGCCGTCGTCGCATCGGCACGCTGGAGCAGGGCGCTCCAGGATGCAGACGTTGTAGTTGCGCGTAGCCTGGAGATGTTGGTTATCGCCCTGCTTGTACGGTGGCGTGTTCGGTCTGCGTGCCCTGTGGTCTATGAGTGCCTGGATATCCACAGGTTGATGACCAAGACGAACATCCTGGGCGTAATCCTGCGTCGTCTCGAGCGACGGCTTCTCCAATCCTGTGCACTGCTGATCGTAAGCTCCGAGAAGTTTATCGATGCCTATTTCGCGCGATTTCACGAGAGCCTGCCGCGCTGGATCCTGCTTGAGAACAAGCTTCTCCGTAGCGAGTTGGGCACCGACATGATCGCCCAAATAGATGACGCCGGGTGTTCCGACGCGCCACCCTGGCGCATCGGCTGGTTTGGCATCATCCGGTGTAGCCGAAGCCTCCAACTGCTGGCGGCGCTCGTACGGTCTTCGAACGGAACGATCGAGGTGGAGATCCGCGGACGTCCGGCCATCGATGTCTTACCGGACTTCTATGCCGTCGTGGCTGCCACACCCGGTATGACGTTTGGGGGCGCCTATGACCGTGCGACCGATCTTCCCACCATCTATGGCCGTGTCCATTTCAACTGGGCGATCGACTTCTACGAGGACGGGTTGAACTCGGCGTGGCTGTTACCGAACAGGCTGTATGAGGGGAGCATGTTCGGGTGCGTTCCACTGGCGCTGGCTCAGGTCGAGACAGGACGGTGGCTGACGCGGCACGGGTGCGGGCTGCTGCTCGACGGGGTGCTGGAGCAGACGCTTTCCGCCTTGTTTGTTGCCATGACACCGTCGATGTATCGCGAAGCGAGGGAGCGTATAATTTCGCTCGAGCCTGGCGCGCTCATGGAGACACCGGAGACGGCATCGGCCTTCGTGGCAACGCTGGCGCAGCTGCCGTCTACAGCGCGCGTCGTCGAGCCTCGGCTCATTCCGGTTAGAACGATATGAAGACCAAATCCCTGCCATTCTTCTCCGTCGTGATCCCGGTCCTGAACGAGGAGCGTCATATCGGGACGGTACTCGCGTCGCTTATCGTCCAGCTGCAGGATATGGACGCCGAAATCCTTGTCATGGATGGTGGCAGCAGCGATGCAACGCGCGCAATCGTCGCCGATGTGGCTGCAACCAACGCAATGGTCCGTTGGATCGACAACCCGGGTCGAACCCAATCCGCTGCGTGTAATCTGGCTGCCGAGACGTTGGCGCCTCAAAGCCGGATCCTGTTACGGGTCGATGCCCACGCGGCCTATCCACGAGACTTCGTCTTCCAGGTAATCGACGCGCTCCGTACCACGGGCGCCACCTCCGTTGTCGTCCCGATGCGGACGGTAGGCATCGGAGCACAGCAACGAGCCATTGCTGCTGCCCAGAACAGCAGGTTGGGCAATGGCGGGTCGAGCCATCGTCGCATCGGTGAATCCCGGTTTGTGGATCACGGTCATCATGCTGCGTTCGATCTCGACTTCTTCCGCTCCGTCGGTGGCTACGATCGCAACTTCACCCATAATGAGGATGGAGAATTCGATGTGCGCGGACTGCGTGCCGGTGGCCGGGTCTGGCTCTGCAGCGAAGCTGTCATCGACTATTTCCCACGCGAGAGCCTTTCAGCGCTGCGCCGGCAGTATGTTCGACACGGCCGCGGTCGGGCCCGAACCACCCGCAAGCATGGGCTGCGGCTCAAGGCCCGGCAGGCGCTCCCGCTGTTGTTGTTGCCAGTGACTGCGATCGGCCTGCTTACACCGGTGGTGCCATGGGTCGGTATCCCGGGCGGCATCTATCTCTGTAGCAGCTTCCTGTGGGGCACGGTCGCTGCCATCAAGCAGCGCGATCCCGCACTCCTGCTGATGGGACCGGCTGCGGTGGTGATGCATCTATCGTGGGCGATCGGCTTCCTCGACGGATGGCTACGCGCCAGACCTGGCCGGCCGATGCCGGCCCAGCGTGCTCTCGACGACACTCAACAGGCTGAGGCAAACCGATGACGGTCTATGATCCGATAAGGCCAGTCACCGTGCGATGCCATCGCGCCATGACGCGGTATGGGGTCGGTCTTCTGCTCGCGAGCTCGGTTGCCGGGTGTGGACCGTTTCTCTCCGAGAGTGGCCCGGGCCGGGAGGCTGTCGTCACGAAGGCTGCGACCGTGTCGGCCTCGCCCGTCTCTCCATTGTCGTATCGGCTGGTGACCGTCAATTCGATAAGTCTGCCGGCTCTGGAGGCTCCTCCGGCAGAATCGACGTTCGACCTTATGCCGACCCGGGCTGTCACTCGCGGCACGATCGGCGTCGGCGACGATCTTGGAATCACGATCTTCGAGGCAGGCCCGGGAGGGTTGTTCATTACTGACCATCCCGAAAATCCTTCAGGCAATTCGATCACGCTCCCGTCGCAACAGGTCGACGAGACCGGTACCATTACCATCCCATACGGCGGGTCCATTTCTGTCGTTGGTCGGACGCCTACCGCGGTCGGCCGGATGATCCAGCAGCGGATCAGTGCCCGTGCGCTTGAGCCACAGGTCGTTGTCACTATTCTCAACCGGCGTGCAGGGATGATCAACGTCGTCGGCGATGTTGGCGGCGCGACCCGCTTCCCACTCGATCCTGGCGGCGAGACCTTGCTCGGCGCGATCTCCCGCGCTGGCGGCCCACGTTTCCCCGATTACGAGACGGTCGTCACGTTGCATCGCCATGGGCATATCGAGAAGACGAAACTATCGACCATCGTCGAGCGACCGGAGCAGAATATCTCGCTCGAAGCTGGAGACACGCTCTATCTCGAGCATAAGGCCGACTTCTTTCTGGCACTCGGCGCGACCGGGCAGGCGACATCGCTCGGTCCAATCGACCGGAGGATCGCCTTCGGCGATGCACGGATCACGCTTGCCGATGCTCTGGCCAAGGCAGGTGGTCTTGAGGATGACCGTGCCAACGCAAGGGCCTGCTTCGTCTATCGGCTCGAACATAGTCGTGACGGCCAGAAAGCCCTGGTGCCGACCATCTATCTGACCGACCTGCGAGATCCCGCAGGGTATTTTTATGCAAGTCAGTTTCCGATGCATCCGGAAGATGTCGTGTTCGTATCGAATGCGCCTGTTACCGATCTTGCAAAGTTCCTTTCGCTGGTTCTTCCGGTTGCTTACTCGGCAAGCGGTTTCAACAGCGGGTTCAAATAGCATGGGTAGGGAGGGCCGAACATTGTGCGACCCCTCCGAGGGTCCGGGAGCGCCTTACCCGTACATTCACGTCCAGCCAGCAAACAAGGTTCACGACATGGAAAACCGTATCCGCGACATCCTATCGAAAGTCGGCCGTCTTCCGGTTCCGGTCGGAGGGATCGGGATCGACGATGATCTCTACGATGCCGGCCTGAGCTCGTTGGCAAGCGTCAACGTGATGCTGGCTATCGAACAGGCGTTCGATATCGAGTTCCCCGATCAGCTGCTTACCCGCCGGTCCTTCCAGACCATCCGATCCCTTACCGGGGTGGTGGATGCGCTCAAGTCGAGCGCCGTTTCCTCTTGATGGATGTTCAGCATCTTGTCGCGCAGGCGGACGCGGCTGCCTCGATCGCCTCGGTCCATGCCGAGGACGTGGATGCCAAAGGTCGGTTTCCGGCCGAGGCGATACAGGCCTTCCGGAGTTCGGGTCTGCTTGGCCTGCTGGTTCCGGTGGCTGCCGACGGTCCGGGCGCTTCCCTGGCCGATGTCGCCAATGTTTGCCGCATCCTCGGTCAGGCCTGCGCCTCGAGCGCGCTGATCTATGCGATGCACCAGATACAAGTTGCGTGCCTGATCGCCGGGGCAGGCGAGGGTGCGTGGCAGCAGACGTTCTTGAGACGGATTGCGGTCGAGCAGCTGCTTTTGGCCTCGGTGACGTCGGAAGTCGGGATCGGTGGAAACATCCGGTCGAGCCTGTGTTCGCCCGAAATTGATATCGATCATCGACGCGTGACGCTGCTCAAGCACTCTTCTGCGATCTCCTATGGCGAGCATGCGGATGCGCTGCTGGTAACGGCCCGCCGGCATGCTGACGCGTCAGCGTCGGATCAAGTGCTGATCGTGGCGGAGAAGCACGACGTGGTGCTGAGCGAGACAAGCCGCTGGGACACGCTCGGCATGCGGGGCACCGACAGCAAGGCGTTCGACGTCCGGCTGTCGGTCGATGCAGCACAGATCGTGCCGGTGTCGTTTGGTGAGCTCGCCCAGCACACCATGCTGCCGACGTCGCATATCCTCTGGGGGGCGGTGTGGCTCGGCATCGCTGTCGAAGCGACAGAAAAGGCGCGGGCATTTCTTCGTCGCCAGGCCCAGGCCAATCCCGGCGTGTTACCACCGGGTGGGATCCGCTTTGAGAAGGCGGCGTCGCTGGTAGCGACGATGCGTACGCGGCTGGAGAGTGCAACGACCGAGTATGCTCGCAACCCGGCAAAGGATCTGGACGCGCTCCCGCTGGGATTTCTCGCCGAGGTGAATGCGCTGAAGGTGACGATGTCCGAGCTTGCCCTGGACGTCGTGCAGCAGGCGATGATGATCTGTGGAATAGCGGGATATAAAAACGGCACGCCATACAGCATCGGCCGTCATCTTCGTGATCTTTACTCTGCACCTTTGATGGTCAACAATGATCGTATAGCCGCCAATACTGCTACGTTGCTGATAGCGCAACGTTCTCCATTGCTGAGAGGTTCAATCCCATGAGTGCAGAAACGGCGTTCCGCGACGAGCTGATCGAAGCCCGCATCCTGATCCCCAGTGGTGTCGACGGTGTATTCGGGCGAAGCGGACTGTTCGAGTCGATCGTGGATGGGATCGACTCCCTTATCACGCGGAACGGGCAGGATCAGGATGCCGAGATCGTCCGGTTTCCGCCTGCGATGCCTCGCAGCGTGATGGAAACCAGCGGCTATCTGAATGGCTTTCCCCATCTTGCCGGCACCGTCCACTGCTTCTGCGGCGACGAGCGCGCCCACCAGACACTGCTGCGCTGCCTGGAGGCGGGCGAGGATTGGACCGAGGGACAGAAATGTGTCGACCTGACGCTGACCCCGGCCGCCTGCTACCCGGTCTATCCGATGATCGCCGGGCGCGGCGCGCTCCCGCAGGGAGGCTGCACCGTCGATGTCGCCTCCTATTGCTTCCGCCACGAGCCGTCGCTGGACCCGACCCGGATGCAGCTCTTCAGGATGCGAGAATTCGTCCGGCTCGGATCGCCTTCCGATGTGCAGGCGTTCCGCGACAATTGGGTGCAGCGGGGCAAGACCATCATCGGCGACCTTGGGCTGCCTGTCGCCATCGATCTCGCCAATGACCCGTTTTTCGGGCGCGGCGGCACGTTTATGGCGAGCAGCCAGAGGGATCAGGCCCTGAAGTTCGAGCTGCTCGTCCCGGTTACCAATCCGGAAAAACCGACTGCATGCCTCAGCTTCAATTATCACATGGACCATTTCAGCGAGGTCTGGAACCTGCGTCTTGCGGATGGTGAGCTCGCCCATACGGCCTGCGTTGGCTTCGGCTTCGAGCGCCTGACGCTCGCCTTGCTCCGCCATCATGGGTTCGATATCTCATCCTGGCCTCAATCCTGCCGGAAGGCGCTCTGGAATTCGTGATGGAGCGCGAGCCGAACACCAGGTCTTTCGTCGGCCATCCTCTGCATGATTCGGCCCGGTCGTGGCCGGAGACGAACTGCTACATCGATCTTTGGATCGAGGTGCTTGCGTCCCTCGGAGAAATGCCGGAAGCAGCCTTCGGCTTCACCGTCCTTCAGAACTTCGAGGGGGACCAGTTCACTTTTTCAAAGCTCATCCCCGAGGATTTGCGCCGGCTGTATGGGCTGACCGTGCAGGAGCTATCGGTCTACCGGACCCTGGAGGATCATACGGCGCTGCATGTCGGACGGGGTGAGATCGTCCTGCTTGAAGTGGACGCATTCTGGCTTCCTGACACAGCAGCAACGACCTATCGCCAGGTGCACACCAAGACAACCATCGCGATCGACGTGTGCGATCTGGCAGCGCAGGAATGCGGTTACTTTCACAATGCGGCACGCGCCGTCCTGGGCGGGGATGATTATCTGGGTGCATTTCGGCTCCGACCAGAGTTTCGATCCGAACCCGACCTGTTGCCTCCCTATCTGGAAACCGTCACGCAATGCGTGCGTCATCGCGACATTGGGTCGAAGCAGGAGGTAGCGCTCGACATCCTTCGCGGTCACCTGCCCAGGCGACCGGAACAGAACCCCTTTTCAGCCTGGCGCGCCGTCTTCAGCGATCATGTGGAGGATCTTCTGCAATCGCCGGAACGGTTCCACGACTACGCGTTCCATTTCCCCCGGCTGGCTGGGTCGAACTTCGAGCTTCTCGGCAGTCATGTCGCATGGTTGGGTGGGAACGCGCTCCAGCCGGTTGTCGAAGCGTGCGAGCGCCTGGCACAGACGACCAAGATCCTGCAGTTCCGGCTGGCTCGCAGCGTTGCCCGCCGGCGTCCCGATCCATGCACCGAATGCTTCGACAAGCTCGAGGCGGATTATGAAACGGCCCTGAGCAAGCTGGCGCAATGGGCTGGTGCAGGCACGCCATGACCGACTTCGGCCATCCGGCGGATGCGATCCCGACCGATAAAACGGCGCTAAAACCAGCCGTCCGCTGGATGCTGCCGCAAGTCCTGCTGGCGGACTGGTGGATCGCCATCACACCGGAGGGCGAGGCCGGTTCCCCGAAGGATCTACCAGTTGGCGCGAACCGACAAAAAGCACCGGTTCCGGGAACTGCACTCGACGCCCTGTGGGAGCCGCATCTACGGGAGGCTGGCGCCCCACCCTCGCTGCATGAGCATGACGTTTGGTATGGAACAGTCATCCAGGCACTTGCCGGCGATCGGATCAGGTTTCTGGGGCTGGCCGGTCTTGCGGAAATCTGGCTGGACGACGAATGCGTCATCCGCACGACCAGCATGTTCATCGCATATACCGTACAGGTTCCGCGCAGCGGAAAAATCACCCTGTCTATCCGGTTCCGCTCGCTGAAAAAGGCGCTCGCGGCGACGGCCGGAAGGCCAAGATGGCGAACGCAACTTGTTACATCGAACGGGCTTCGCCTGCAGCGCCAGACCCTGCTCGGACACATGCCCGGTTGGTGCCCTTCCTACGACGCTGTCGGTCCTTACCGTGCCATCGAGCATTTTAGTGGCCCGGGTGCGATAGAATCCTGCCGCCTTTCTGCAACCCTACGCGGCGGCACGGGAGTCGTGAATCTCCGAATCGAGTTTGCCGAGGCGCATGATCGGCAGGCCGACCTGAAGGTGCAGGTGGGTGACTATTTTGTGCCGCTCCAACGCGTGGCCACTGGAAGCTTCATCGCCGAACTATCATTGCCTGAGGTCGAGCTCTGGTGGCCGCACACGCACGGTGAGCCGACGCTGCACGACGTGTTCCTGGTCGATGGTACGGCGGAACTACTGATCGGCCGGGTTGGTTTCCGCGAAGTCCGTGTCTCACGGGGTCAGGATGGGAAGGGTTTCGGGCTGGAATGCAACGGGGTCCCGATTTTCTGCCGCGGTGCCTGCTGGACCAACGCCGACCTGATCCGCCTCAGCAGCGACAGGGACACGTACATCGCCTGGATCCGATTGGTCCGTGACGCGGACATGAACATGATCAGGGTCGGCGGCACCATGCTTTATGAAAGCCGCGCCTTCCACAATCTCTGCGACGAGTTCGGTATCCTGGTTTGGCAAGACCTGATGTTTGCCAACCTGGACTATGCGACCGGCCAGGCAGATTTCCGTGAGAGTGCCGTCCTGGAGATCGAACAGCTTGTCGAGCGTCTCGCTGGCAGCCCATCGCTGGTCGTGCTGTGCGGCGGGTCCGAGATAGCGCAGCAGGCAGCCTTCCTGGGCTTGGGTCCGGACCAACGGGCGATGGAATTTTTCGAGACATTCCTGCCGGAACTTGTAGCGCGACTCAAGCCGGATCTCCACTACGTGCCGCATTCGCCCTGGGGCGGACCGATGCCGTTTACGGTCAACGCCGGCGTCTCTCACTACTACGGGGTCGGTGCCTACAAAAGACCGCTCGAGGACGCGCGCCGGGCTGGCGTACGCTTCGCAACTGAGTGCGTCGCGCTTGCCAATCCGCCTGCGGCAACTTCTCCTTCTGCCCGTCGAATTGAGGAAGGTCCCCGCGACAGGGGGGTATCCTGGACGTTCGTGGATATTCGGGACCACTACCTTAGAGACCTCTATAAGGTGGATCCTGCGCATCTGCGCGGTGAGGATCCTGAACGTTATCTCGATCTATCGCGAGCCGTCACCGCGGATCTTGTCGAGACTGTTTTCGCTGAATGGCGACGACCAGGATCGACCTGCTGCGGTGGCCTCATCTGGCAACTGCAGGACCTTGCGCCCTGCAGCGGCTGGGGGATCATCGACAACCACGGCATTCCGAAGGCCGCATGGCATGGCTTCCGTCGGGTATCAGCTCCGATCCAGATCCTGCTCTCGGACGAAGGTCAGGACGGGCTTGGAATTTATATCCTGAATGAACGCAACGCACCCCTGGAAGGGCTTGTTCGCCTGGCTGGCTTGAAGCGTGGATCGGTTCCGGTGGTCACAGCGGAAGCGGCTATCACATTGGAGCCGCATGGCAGCATCTCGATCTCAAGCCAGGATCTTATAGAAGGATTTTTTGACATCAGCAGAGCTTATCGATTCGGTCCGCCGGAGCACGACATCACGATTGCAACGCTGCACTGTCGGAGATCGGGCGAGATCCTCTCGGAGGCATTTCACTTTCCCCTCGGTCGAGCATTGCCACTGAACGATCTTGGCCTGACCGCTGTGCTGTCCCAACAGGATACGGACTGGTTCCTGGACATTGCCGCATCACGCTTCGCCCAGGCTGTGCACGTGGAGGTCGACGGCTATCGTGCCGATCGTGAATGGTTTCATCTGCCACCTGCCGTGACGCGACGGGTCCAGCTCCTGCCCGGCCCCGGCGTCGCAACAAGGCCGACGGGATTCGTCAGAGCGCTGAACGGCGTTCAATCAGCCTCGATCAGAGAATGCCAATGATACCGATCACGTTCTCTGGTTGTTTCGGCTGGCTTCATCCTGGGGCCGGTACGACTGGCGTCGTGCTGTGCGGGGCATTCGGGCACGAGAATATGAACGCCCATAGGGGGTGGAAATACCTTGCCGACCACCTCTCCCGCCAGGGCTTCCACGTCGTCCGATTCGACTATCCTGGCACCGGTGACTCGCTTGGCTTGGACACGGATCCGGATCGACTTGCCGCCTGGAGAGATAGCATATCCGCAGCCACTGTTTTCTTGCGCTCGGCCACTGATACCGACTCCGTGATACTGATCGGCCTCAGGCTTGGGGCGACGCTTGCCTTGCTTGCAAGTCAGGACATCGAGCGGGTCAAGGCGATTGCATGCCTTGCACCGGTGCTGTCAGGAAGAAGTTATATCCGGGAACTTCGCCTCCTCACCAATGCGTGGCGGGAGGCGAACCACCTGCCGGCAGAGGCGCGAACAGGCGGTGACCTCGATGTAGTCGGAAAACACCTGACCAATGAGACACTTCGGACCCTGTCAGCCCTCAAGCTCCAAGAGCTAGAAGTCGCTGCGAAAGCGGTTCTACTTATGCAGGAGTTCGAGGGGCCTCTGAGCACTGACCTTGTCAATCTCCTGAGCAACCAGGGATGCACGGTGCTGAACGAAGACTTCCCCGAATCGTCGGACTATCTCCAGAACTCGCTATCCAGTCGGATCCCCGAGAAATCATTCAGGATGCTGATCGACTGGTGCGCAGCGTTGCCGTCCGATCAAATCCCCGTGGTGGACGCAAAGCCCGTGCCACAACCCGTCGAGAGCGTGCTTCGCCTATCGAATGCGATCGAAACGCCGCTTCGGTTTGGACCAAACGGGAAGCTGTTTGGTATCTTGTGTGCTCAGACCGGTCGAATTCCATCCACTTTACCGACTGTCATCATGCTCAACACGGGCTTTGGCCGTCACACCGGTGACGGGCGCGTCTTTGTAACTATGGCCAGGGAACTTGCATCCTCTGGCATTGCCTCGCTTCGGATGGATCTGGCAGGCTTCGGGGACAGTGACACAGCGAGCGATGCGAGGGTTGAACCTTACCTGAATGACACGAACAACGACGTGGTTGCCGCAATCGATGCCCTAGAGGGGCTTGGCCACGTTCACCCGGTTCTCATAGGGATCTGCTCGGGCGCCTATGCCGCATTCCACGCCGCGCTTGCTGAGCCACGAGTGCGAGGACTGCTACTGGTCAACCTACAGAAGTTCATCTGGAAGGCTGGTTCATCCCTCGAGGTCGAAAACACGCGGCTACGCCGGCCACTTACTTTCTATGTGAGGTCTATCGCTCAACCGGCAGCGTGGCGTCGAATCGTTCGAGGCAATGTAAAGCCGCTAGCGATCGTCAAGGTTTTAAGCTCCCGTCTCTTCCTTGGATTGATCCGAAGGGTTTTTCTGAGATTTGAGAGTATTACCGGCACCGCAACACGTTCTGGGCAAATAAAGAGATGGCTGCAATTACTGAATTCGCGTGAGGTTGATTTGAGCCTGTTATACAGTGAGGCAGATCCTGGCATATCGGAGCTCGCGTGCTATGCCCAAAGAACGCAAACAGGCATACGCAACCTTCCGAATGTCCGCGTCGTAATGCTTGCTGCCGCAGATCATGCGCTTCTCGATCACACGGCTCGAAACCAGTTCATGGATATAGCCCGGCAAATCATAACTACCGAACGCGTCGATAGTCATGCCGCTTGTCCGGCCCGATCAAGAGGCGAAGTCATGGCTGATTCCGTGTGAATATAGTGGTGGGCCTTCCGAGTCAGTTGCCTTCACTTAGTTATGATAGAGACGAAGTGGACCTAAAATATGTCGATTGACGGTGCGTCGTGTCACTCGCGACGCTCAACGCAAATATTTAGTCGCTGCCGCTCGGGGCCGTCTCATCGGCCCGATTACACCGTGACGAGATAATCAGGATGGATATGCACATCGCATCATCTCATGGCGCTGCGGTCAGGGCAGAGAGAGTGGCGGCGCGGACCTGGCTGGCTCGTGGTAGCTACTTGGGAGTAGTTGTAGGCTTTCTTGTTCTCGAGGCGGCTGCGATCTTCGTCGGTGGCCTGATCGCAACCCTTGTAGATCCACGGCTGGCGACCACGGTAGAACTCCGTGACTTGACTGAAACTTATCTGGTCCTCGCCGCAATTACTGCATTACTACGGAGACCAGTCCAGGCACGTGAGACGCATACCATATGGCTCCTTTGGCTCGCACTTCTCCTCGGGATGATGGTCGCCAACAGGCACGGTCGACTTGATCTCGAGGCGCTGACGATCTGGTTCGTATTTGCGGGTTGCTTGCTGACGATATGCCAATTCTCCTGCAGGTGGGTATTGGAGAACGTAGTTGCTCGTATCCCGGTGCCCAGGACCGTCGCATTCCTGGGCAACAGCGACTCTGCCGCCGCTGTGCTCGCGCAGCTTCATGGAAGCCGCTACAGCCAGGTTCACGTCATCGGATTCTTCGACGACCGGATAGGTAGGGCCGGCCCGTTAACGGATCTGCTCCCGTGTCTCGGCGCCATCGATGGGTTGGTGAGCTATATTCAGGATGCCGAACTCTCTGAGGTCTACATGGCCTTGCCATGGTCGGCCGGACCTCGGATCTCGCAATTGATAGAGCGGTTGCGCTTCCTGCCTTTGACGGTCCGCCTGATCCCCGACCATGTGCCACCAGCGCTGCCGGGGCGCGGGAATCAGCAGCTGCAGGGTGTCGTCATGCCGACCCTGATGCTGCCGCCGTTTTCCAACGCCGGCGCGATCTTCAAGCGCACCTTCGACCTTTGCGGGGCGGGAATCCTTTTGATCCCGTTGGTCCCTCTATTCATCGTGGTTGGGCTTTGCATCCGCTTCGATAGTGCCGGACCGGTCTTCTTTCGACAGGTCAGGTCGGGACAATACGGGCAACCCTTCAGGATCTACAAGTTTCGCAGCCTCCATGTCGCTCAGGCAGACTCGGCAGCTGAAACTTTGGTTAGCGCCGGCGACCGACGGGTGACCCGGGTCGGGCAGATCCTGCGAAAATACTCTATCGATGAATTTCCCCAGATATTCAACGTGCTGCTCGGGCAGATGTCGCTGGTTGGTCCACGTCCTCATGCGCAGCGGGCAAAGGCCGACGGAAGGATCTATGCCGAGGTCATTCCGGAATACATGCTTCGCTACCGGGTGAAGCCCGGCATGACCGGATGGGCGCAGGTCAATGGGTGGCGCGGCAATACGGATACGGAAGAGCAGTTACGCAAGCGGGTCGAGTTTGACTTTCAATATATCGGCAAATGGACCTTCTGGAAGGACGTCGAGATTATGATCCGTACGGTTCCGGCGATGCTTCTCCCGCCCGCTCAGAACGTCTAGAAAGTGGAATATATTCGGCACGCTTGGGATTCCCCAGGGCGAATGGGACTCGTCTGCGCAGCGGTTTTGGCCGGTTTGGTTTGTGTCTTAACGCCAAACCCGTTGCTTGCGGAAACTGGGTCGGCTGCGGATAAATCCGGGCGGCCAATCCTCGATCTTGCATTCTCGAGCGTCCCGAACTGGCGCTCCGGTCCGATGCCGTGGCCACCGCTGCCGAAGCCGTTCGATGACAAGGACTTTATTTTGAGTGCCGGCCTGATGAGCGGACTACGCCCGGCGTTCGATAAACGGGCTGGGACGAACTCTGCCTGGGCGAGCCTTTCGAATGAGGAGGAGGCTTATCCGGATGCCGACGCAATGCGGCTTCTGCAGATATCGCCCTATTCCATGCTGGATGGCGCATTGGCGATCACCGCAGCCTCTATGCCAGCGAGCGCTGCCAAAACCCTTCCCCGGGACATGGTGCGTCGCTACCTGTCGGGCGCACTTAATACCTACCCGTTCAGTCAGACATACGGGTATTTCGAGATCACGGCGAGCGTACCCAGCGGCGATGGTTTGTGGCCTGCCTTCTGGCTCCTTCCGGTCGACCAGGCGTGGCCGCCCGAGATCGATATTGCGGAGGTGCTCGGCGGTGACAGTCGCACGGCTTACTTCTCGCTTCATTCCTCAGACTTGGCCTGGGTGCATGCGGAGCCCCACAGCTATAATAACAGCACGACTACAGATTCAAGTTCTGCAGCAGGGGATCTATCCCAGAAATTCCATCGCTACGCGGTCGATTGGCAGCCCGACTTCATCACGTTCTATCTCGATGACGCGATGGTCGGACGCCATGCGACACCTCGCGACATGAACAAGCCTTTCTATCTCATCATCAATCTCGCCGTCGGCGGTCCTGGCAGTTGGCCGGGTCCAACCTCGCGTCAGACCCGTTTCCCCGCGGTGCTCGCAATACGATCGATAAAGATCTGGAAGCGGCAACCCTGATGAAAACAGTTGGAGCGACTGTGGGTACAGGCAGTCTGTCAAGCACGCGGGTGCCGGAAGGTTTATTCCTCGTCGCCACGGATACGGAATGTACCGGTGAAGCAGGCGGTCTGGCCGACCCCGTCAGTAGTCCGATCGTCAGTGTCATCATGGCCAATTATAATGGAGCGGCCTACATTGAGGATGCTCTCTGCTCGGCGACGCGGCAGACGCTGCAGAACATAGAAATCATCATTGTCGATGACGGTTCGACCGACGATAGCGTCGAACGCGTCCAGACAATTGCTCGTGACGATCAACGTATACGGATCATCCAGACGGCCTGCCGTGCCGGCCCTGGCGGTGCAAGAAACCTCGGCATCACAGTTGCGCGCGGAACGTGGATCGCTATCCAGGATAGTGACGATCTCATGCATCCGCGTCGACTGGCGGATTTGGTATACGCGGCCTCGGTTGATGGCGTGCAAATCATCGCCGACAACCAGTTGGTGTTTGATCATGCGCGCGCTGTGCGGACACGGCCTCTTCTTTCGAAGCGGCAATTGCCGGTTGATGGGCGTATCCACTTAGAGGCTTACATCGACTCGAACAGCCTTTCCTCGCGAGCCTCGCCGCTTGGCTATCTTAAGCCATTGTTTCTCCGGTCTTTCATGGAACGGACAGGAAGCCGCTACAACACGACAATGCCGATCGCTGAGGACTACGACCTCGTTCTCCAACTTCTGCTGGCGGGAGCGCGTTTTCGAGTTTTGCCTCAAATGACCTATTTCTATCGAAGGCACTCCGGCTCGACCTCCCATCGTCTTTCAGCGGCAACTCTCGTTCCCATGCTTGGGGCGGACACGTGGTTACGTAGCCGTTTCTCATCGGCCGATACTTTGACGGCTTCGGTCGTTGCGGCCTTGGAGCGCCGGCGTAAATCGATCTCCCGGGCAATCGGCTTCGAGGAGCTGGTCGGCGCTATCAAAGAACGCGGTTGGGTCAAAGTTGTTCGTATTGCTGCGCATAAGCCGGGATCAGTGGCTCTCTTGAGGGGACCTGTCCAAGATCGGCTGCGACGGTTCGTCCAGCGCAAACCGCAGCGTTCGACGGCAATCAGTCCGGAGCGGTGTATAACCCTCCTGTCGCGACAACGCATCGTCGGGACGACGAACGGAAGCTCGGCCTACCTGCTCAGTGTCTGCACAAGCTTACGGAATGCAGGCTATGAGATCGATCTGATCTCTCCATCTCCAGCTATGTTCGGTCGCTGGCCGTTCTTGCGGCTCGACCCCTCCATGGAGCTGTTCCGGTCGATCTCGGTCCGTGGCTCATTTCGTTTCGGACGGATCATCATAGCTCGTGACCCACGGATCGCATTGCGCGCCGGCGGCGGGATGATGTATCGGCTCCTGAGCGCGTTGAACGTCAAGGCGGCGGGTCTGGATCGAAAGGCGCCGCACGCGGTCGCGGTTCCGCTGACCGATGCCGATAGACTCTTCATCGCTGATACGGTCCGGAGATCCGACGCGATCCTGACGGATTACGCGTTCCTGAACGAGTCGATTCCATTCGCCCTACAGCCTCGCATACCCACGGCCGTGGTCATGCATGACCTGTTCTTTGCTCAGGATCAGGAGAAGACAGTGGTCTTGCTTGATAAGGACCAGGAACTCTTGCTGCTGGACCAGGCCGACGCTGTTGTCGCCATTCAGGATGAGGAGGCTTCGACGATCCGGAAGCTTCTTCCACATAAGCACGTCATCCTCGCACCTATGGCAGTGTACCCGGTCGCCGAAGTGCAGCCCGGCGACGACGGAATTGTCCTTTTCATAGGGAGCAAGACGCAACCCAACATAGAGGGGATCAGCTGGTTCCTGGATAAGGTCTGGCCGGATGTTTTGGCCCGGTGTCCGGAAGCCCAGGTCTGGATCGCCGGCAGCTGTTGTGGAAGTCTTCCGATCAATGTCCGTAACGTGAAGCTGCTCGGCCGGATCGACGAGCTGGATGACGTCTATCGGAAAGCCGGGGTTGTCATCTCGCCGTTGCGGCTGGGCTCGGGGCTGAAGATCAAGCTGATCGAGGCCATCGGTCGGGGCAAAGCGGTCATCGCGACCGAGACGACATTGCAGGGCGTCAAATCCATTATGCAGGGTGCTGTCCTGCAAGCCGATACATCGCGAGATTTCACTGAGGCACTTGTATCTCTGCTACATGACCGGGCTACCCGGTCGCAGATCGGAGCCAGAGCTCTCGAAGTTGCGCGAAAGCATTTCTCGCCCGAGAGCTGCTATGCCGGCTTAATCGAGTTTCTTCAGCATACAAGCCAACCGGGCGAGTCAGCCTCGCGACGAGCATTGGTGTCAGAAGCATCGTCGCGTTCCAAAAGGGTTTTGAGCCAATGAATTCGCACTTGGCGCATGAGCGGATACCGCTCGGAGCGAGCGATGCAGCAGCGCAGCCGTTCGCATGGCTTCAGGAGCTTGTCGGGTTCTTTCGACGTAACATAAGGCTGTTGTCCGCGTCGACCGCGTCGGTAACGCTATTGGCCCTGATTTACGTTGCCACTGCGACACCCCAGTTTATGGCGAGTACGATCCTGTTGATCGATCTGAGGCAGGTGGCGCCATTCCAGCAGCATCCGCCGGTCGTCGATGCCCAGATCGAGAACGCGATGATCGAAAGCGAGGTCGAGGTACTTCGCTCGGCGGGCTTGGCGAGGAAAGTGGTCGCAGCGCTGAACCTTACGGCGGACCCCAACTTCGTCGGAAGGTCATCGGCGCTTGCAAGAGGCCTTTCCGGGCTACGAGCTCGGTTCACATCCGGGACGGCGTCGTCGAAAGCGAACTCCGATTTTGAGGATCGGGTAGTCCAGCAGTTTCTTCGCGCCGTAAGCGTACATCGAATTGGCCTGACCTATATCATTGAGATAGACGCGACCGCCAAGGACCGAAATCTAGCCGCGCGTCTGGCGAATGGGCTGACGACGGCCTATCTCGCCGAGCAACTCGTGGTCAGGAATACGTCGACCCAGCAGGCCGCGATGTGGCAGGAGGGAAGGCTTGCCCAGCTCCAGGATCAAGCTCTCAAAGCCGATCAGCAGGTGCAGCGGTTCAAATCCACCAACGGTATTGTCGATACCGGCCATGGCCTTCTGAACGAGCAGCAACTCACTGAACTGAATAGTCAGCTGGTAGCTGCGCGTGGCCGTACCGCGGAGGCTTCGGCGGCACTTGATCGCATCCGGCAGATGACCCGCAAGGGAAGCGATCCCGGTATGGCAGTTACAGACGTGTTGAAAAGCCCGGTGATAAACGGCCTGCGCGAGCGCTACCTGAACGATGCCACGCGTGTCGCGGGATGGTCGTCCCAGTATGGGCACGATAGCGGTCCCGCCATCATGCTCCGCAAGGAGATGGCTCAGCTGCAAGTGTCGATAAACAGTGAAATCCGGCGGATCGAGCAGGCAACGGAAAGCGATCTGGTCGTGGACCGTGCGGGTGAGGCGGCGATCCAGGCGCAACTCGACAAGCTGGTCAGCCAGTCTGCTTCGACCGATACCGCTCGAGCCACTTTCAGATCACTGCAGAGTTCCGCAGATACGTATCGGTCGCTCTACGTCGCGTTCCTCCAGCAAACCATGCAGGCCGATCAGGCCGATAAATATCCCGTCGCTGACGCACGTGTGGTCACGCAGGCCCGACCTCCGCTGACGAAGAGTAAGCCGCAGGCCAAGCTGATCCTGGCCGCGGCCATCGTGTTGGGGTTGGTCATAGGGTTTGTCATCGCCATTCTTCAGGAGGCACTCGACAGGCGGCTGCGCAATCCTGCGGGGCTGCTGGCGGATACGGGCCTATCATGTATCGCGACACTGCCGGATATCGGAGCGGCACCGCCATCGTTCCTGCCCAAGTGGCCCCGGCGCCACGGGTTTGCGCGCACCACCGCTTCGCCCCCGTTCTCATTGATGGAAAACTTCGTCGCGACGAATCCGGACGCCCCCTTCACCATGGGGATGCGGAGGTTGCAACTCCGGCTGCTCCAGCAGCAAGCCGACAAGAGCGGGATCATCGGTCTGGTCGCTCCATCTCGAGGTGCTGGAACAAGCACCGTGGCCGCCAACCTTGTGAAGCTTCTGCAAGCGTCCGGGCACGACGCGGTCCTGTTGCCGCTCCCCGGTGAAGCCGGATTACAGCCGGGGTTTCGTCACCGGATCGAGACCCTCCACCGTGACCACGCCTTCGTCGTCGTCGACTTTCCTGCACTCGATCGACCGGTCGAGGCCCATACCGTGTTCCCGGATATCGGGCTCATGGTTCTCCTGCTCGAGGCAGGCTCTCTGGATGGCGGCACGCTTCTTGAGCAGCTTCGTTACGCCGGCCTGGACCGCCGAAGCATCATGGGCGTCGTCCTCAACCGCGTTCCCGTCGACCCATAATGTTTGCTGGTCCATATCCCGATGAGATGGACATGCGGCCTCCGTTCCTGGCAGCGGGCGCGCGGACTGTCACGCATGGCACAGGCATCTGGTGGCTCTCCTTCTTGTCTCTCACGGGCTTCGTGCTCGGTACGCGCTATGGCATGCCCGCCATGGCGATCTGCCTGGGCGCGTGGGGGCTGTATGTTGCCGCATGGCCCGGTCGGTGCGTCACATGGATGACGGAGTATCGCCTTCCGTGGCTGCTACCCGTGTGGGCGACGATGTCGACGCTCTGGTCCATAGAGCCCAATATCTCGATCAAGCTCGGTATCGAATTCCTGGTATTCACGGCCCTGGCGATCGTCGCCGCGCGGGCTCAGACGCTTCGCAGCCTGATCTCGTCGTTCATGTGTGCGTTGCTCGTGGGCGTCGTGCTGAGCGCGATCACCCGGACGACGGCAGCCGTGGGAACTACTGGTGAAGTCGCCTTGATTGGCGTTTTCGGAAGCAAGAACAACCTGGCAAGCTTTGTCTGTCTCTCCATGATGACAAGCCTCTCAGTCCTTGTAAGTGGCAAACAACCGAGGCACTTGCGCGCCCTGGCACTTCTTGGCCTGGCGATCGATCCGATCCTGCTGCTCAAGGCCCATTCGCTCGGTGCTCTCCTTGCCGGAGGTGGAGCCATGGTCGCGGCACTCGGCATTGTCTTCCTCTCATCGCTGTCGCAAAAAATGAGAGGCCTGGTGCTGCCGTTGCTGGTTGTTACGGCGGCAGGTGTCGGCTTAGTCGTCCTGCTTGCCTTCCAGCAGGGGTTTGACTTGTCGTCGCTTCTTGCGGCAGCCGGCAAAGATGCCAGCCTGACGGGACGGACGTTTCTCTGGTCGCGAGCGCGCGATTACATCGACTTGAAGCCAATGCTCGGGGTCGGATATCAGGCGTTCTGGGTCCAGGGGCATGTTGAGGCGGAAGGCCTCTGGCGTTTCGCGCAGATCGCAAGCAGGTCAGGATTCCATTTCCACAACCTTTATTACGAGACTGCCGTCGAGCTCGGCGAAATCGGCGCAGCATTCCTGGCGGTCTCATTGGTGTTCGCTGCGATCGTGACGGCTCGACGGGGCCTGCGGTATCCCGACGCCGAGGCTGCCTTCCTGTGTGCACTCGTCGTGTTCTACGCTATCCGCGTCAGTGTCGAGCTCGACTTCCTCGACCCGTTTTCGCCTGGAAGCTTCCTGCTTCCCGTCCTTTGGGTCTACTCTGTCCGATACCGCGGAGAAAACTACCCGCGTTCGGCCCCCTGGATGTTACCGCAATAGGCACAGTGCTTAGCCTTACCTTGGGGTTTAACCTCTGCCAACAATAATGCATTAATGCGACCTAGCACTACAGTGGCGCTTTCTGTGAACTTCTGAATCAGTAGGCGACCATGATACGGGAGGTCATGGATGGCGCATGCCTCGATTGAGACCACGGTGGAGTGGTGGGCGTCATCGGTCGGTGACGTCAAAGCGCGGATACAACCCTTCTTTACCCAGGAGCGTATGGCCGCCTCGGCGAGCCTGCCCCTGGACGGTTTGTCGAGGAACGAACACCGTAAGACTGGCTGGATGCATGCGGAGGCTGCTGGTGAGGATGACGCTGCAGCATCTTGGCCAGCTGGTGGCGGGTCGGCGGCACGCCGTTCTCGCCGCAACGGCGGTTCGACTGGAGCAGGAGTTGACGGACGCGACACTCAGCATGGCCGACAAGCTCATGGGTTTTCCGGCCCGACAAGCCGAGCGACGGGCCAAGCAGAAGGTCATGCTGTCGATCCCGGATCTGCAGGCGCATGTCAAAGCAATTGCCGTGGTCGGCGAAGCGCAGCGGTCGGGTGTTGAACCGGACCAGCCTGCCCAGTGACATCATGGCCTCAATGGTATCATGCCGTCAGCACTACCGGCCGACGGTGCGGGACCTGAGCAGAATCTTGTTTATAAAAACTTCCAGGAAGAAGATTCTATCTGTAATGACGAATGGTTGTTCTGCGCCGTCGTCACGGGACCAATATAAGAAGCCATGGTAAATGTTGTTCCTACGGACATGGCTGCGGCTCATGACCATCGATCCGCAGGCTGCCATGGTTGCCTGCAGGACCAGTTCGTGTTGCCGATCACCATGGCGTTCCAGCCGATTATCCGGGCTGATGGCAGTGTCTTTGCCCAAGAGGCGCTCGTCCGTGGTCTGAACGGTGAGGGAGCCGGCGAAATCCTATCGCAGGTGACCAACGCGAACCGTTACAGCTTTGATCAGCGCTGCCGCACGACGGCAATCAAGACCGCAGCATCTCTTGGATTATCAAACGCCGGCGCAATACTGTCCATCAACTTCAAGCCGAACGCGATATACGAGCCGCTCCGCTGCCTTGCAACGAGCCTCGCCGCTGCTCGAAAGGCTGACCTGTCGAACGAATCTATCATGTTTGAGATAACTGAAGACGAGATAGTGCGAGAGCCTCGACGCCTCCGCGACATCGTTACGGCCTACCAAAATATCGGCTTCACAGTGGCGCTCGATGATTTCGGTGCTGGTTACTCAAGCTTCGGTCTACTGGTCGACATTCGGCCAGACGTTATCAAGCTGGATATGAAGCTGGTGCGTGGGATCGATACAGATGTGGTCAGGCGTGCGATCGTTCGTAGCATGGTTAGCCTCTGCAGCGAACTTAACATCAAACTTGTTGCAGAAGGTATAGAGACGCTAGGTGAGTATCGGATCCTGCGATCGATCGGTGTCGGTTTGTTCCAGGGCTTTTTGTTTGCTCGCCCCTTGATAGGAGTATTGCAACAACCTCTCATGCCGCTGGAGTGATGTGACCAACCTGCGATTAAGCATCTGGTCGGATATTGGTGGCTAGGGCAAGCAACACCGCGTGCAATCTCCGAAACCTAGACCGCTGTCTATGAAGGCTGCCGCCTCCAACCCGGTAAATGTCACCGACGAGAGAGCCAGATAGCTGTTCACTTATGGAATATTGTTGGGATCCGGTAGGGTTGACGATCCAGACATGCGCCTACAGGTTTAACCGTCTCGGCGCTGCAGCCGGACCCAGGTGACGCATGCCGCAGATCTATCCGCAAGCTCGCACCACGCCCGCCACCCGTGTCGAGATCACTCCATCCACGAAGCCGAGTAGCGTTGTGATTAGGTACTACGGCATCAGCGCAGGAACCGACCGCAAGTGCGCAAACGGGGCGCCGCTGATTGTTTCGACCACTCAGCGCGCCTTCAGAGCCTGCCCTGAAAGGCGACTGATGAAGAGCGCGCGCTCGTCGGTGCCGAGCGGCGTCAGGTCGACTTCCCCCTTGATGATCTGATTTTCGTCGTCTGCCAGACCCCAATCGCGATCAGTATCTAGCGCATTCTTAAGACAGCAGGCCCGAATCGCAGAATAAAGCCCTCATCCGCCTATCCAGGCGGTGACCGATAACGGAAGCTGCTTCACGCCGGCCTTCGCAAGGATACCTTCGAGCCTCGGTCTCGACCCGTCCAGCGGCTCTCTGTTCCTGTTCCGAGGCAGGCGTGATGACCTGCTCCGATGCCTGTTCTGGGACACCCACGGCCTGGTGCTTTACGCCAAGTGTCTCGAGCGGGGCCGGGTCCATACCTCTCCGCCCGTGAGGCGGGGACGATAATACTGTCCCCAATATCTAAGATTGGGTTGAGGCGGTTGCAAGCCGTTCCTGCCGGCTTGGCCTCACGGGAGGGGCTGCGGTGGCGACCTACGTCAGTGAGCGGCGCGGGAATCCCATTCGGCAATTGTTCTGCCATCGATGTGCCAGGTCACGAGCCGCGCCGTGCCGTCCTTAGACACTGCCAGATCAATTGTCATAGCTGCTCCGCCGGATCGCAGGGCTGACTGGAGCGAGTCGGCGCGCTCCTCCGGGATGAACAACTCGTCTGATATGCCGACGGGCATGAAGCTTCGATAGGGGCCCGGTGCAAGGCGCACCATAAGCAGGCAGGAGGGATCACCGAGTAGGGGTAGCGGCCGAACAGGTGGATTACTGGCGCGGGACGTTACGCATAGAGCCGCTGTCTCCGCAGGCGGTTGGCCACCGAGCCAGTTCCACACGATGCGGTATCCCAGGAAATGACCTCGCAAGGGATCTCGGGGATCGTAACCGGTGATCGGCACCCGGATCACGACACCGCCGCGCAACGCATGCTCGGCTTTCCCGACCATGCCGGCCAGCAACAGCAAGGGCAGCACGAGACTGAGAGCAACGGCACGACTATGGATATGCGTCATTGCCGAGTGGCTTTCCGCACAACGGGGAGCAAGGCCATACGGCGGATTATCTGCCAGCCAAGGGCTGCCAGGACGATGCACACCAATCCACCCATCACCAGACCAAGTCCGGTCGAGAGCAGGCTGCCAAAAGCTTCCCAGTAAAACAGGAATATGCGCAGCGCGATAATCGTCACCGCACCGGCGAACAGGCTGCGGCGACCGGATCGCAGCGCCAGCCAGCTGACGACGCCCCAGAACGCAATGAAAACCAGTGCCACCCCCAGTTGCGCAGCGTCGTCAGTGCCCCGGGCGGTACGGGCCACAGCGTGCAGGCTGTCCCAGGCCCAGATCGTGGCGGCCCAGGAGATCCAGCCCGCGGTAGCCAGGAAAGCCGAAGTCATGCCTCGGTCAGGATGGCGCCGGCGCATGAGGGCCGCCATGAGTACCAGCGCCACCGTTGCCGCCAATCCCCAGTCGAGCCAAAGCATGAGGCCGCGCGTGCCGTCGTCCAATCGCAGGACGACCTGCGGCAGGCTGGCAGCCCCAAGCAGTCCGAGGATAGCCGCGCCTTCCATCCAGAGACCTTGAACCCGCCCGTTCGGCATCAATCCGCGTCCGAGACCAAACGCAAGAAGGGTGATGGCCGGCAACCAGGTCAGGGCCATGATCGGGTTGCCCGCGATGGAGGCGTAGAGATCCGACAGGGCAACCGCGTAAGTGGCAACCGCGCCAAGCTGCCAGGCTACGGCCAGCAGCCCGGATCGCGTGACCAGAAGCATGAATGGCGTGCAGACGACCATCCAGGCCAGCATGGCCTGCCACGCCGTGCCGCCAAGCTGATAGACCTGCCCGACCAGGCCAATCCCGGACAGGACCAAGCCGAATAACAGCAGTGCCAGCAACTCCCGCGCCTTGTGCCAATCCTCCCGCCAGGCGGCAAACAGGCTGGCGGCTACGATGCCATCCAGCGCAAAATGCACGGCGATCTTGGCAGCACCCGGAATGGCCATCCAGTTCGCGGCGACCAGGGCCAGCACGCCAAGGGCGACGGTAAACACCCCGATCCCGGCCAGCCCCAATAGCCAAACGGGCCGCGCATGGTCCGCCTCCCAGGCCTGTATACGCAGGCGGGCAGCATCGTCCAGCAGTCCGGCCTTATGCCATCGGTCGAGGCTGCGGTTGGCAAACATCGTTCCACTCTCAGCACAAGACTGCTGGCCGTCAATCATCCACACTGCTAATCTGGCCCATGTTAGGCAAGCGTAATGTGGCGGAATACACGCGTGTAGCTGATACCGGAGCGTGGGATGGCGGCAGGGGTGTGGCAATGGCGGGCTATAGCCTTGCTGGTCTTGCCGCCGATGCTTGCAGGCTGGCAACTCGAGCGCGGGTCGGCAACGGCAGCCTCGTACCGACGTGAGGCTACGGAGCTTGTTGCCAAAGCTAATATCGTAGCCGCCGTAGCCGCTCACACCCCAGACAGGCCGGTGGCGTTCGGCGATAATTCGACCACGTTACCCGCGATAGCCGCGCTGGCGCTGGTCCATCGTGGCATGGAGGCACTGGGCCGGGATGTGGTCGTCGCCGACCTGCGGGTCGGCTGCGCAGCAGCTACACTAGGCTCCGGTCTGATGGCATGCCTGGCAAATGCCATCGGCCTGCTTGCCGCACGATGGGCATTCCGTGCCGGCACCCTGTCCGGCGTCGGTCTCGCTGCGGTGTTGAGCCGCATTCGATGGCTGCTGCCAGTGCTGCTTGGAACGATGACGCTGGGCCTGGCGCTCTCGATCGTGGGAGCCGTGCTGTTCGAGTTCGCAGGGCTATGGTTTCTCGGCGCAACCGGCGAGGACATGATGAAGGTCGCCGCGGTGCCGATAGCGGTCGCCTGGGTGATCATTTGGCTGGCATGTCTAACCCTTCGCGATCTTGCCGCCACCAGACGCTGGGCCCCGCTGCCGATGCCACTGTGGGGGCGGGACATCACGCTCGCCGAAGCACCGGCGCTTTGGTCTTTGGTCGCCGGGATCGCGTTGCGCCAGCAGGTACTGGCGCCTGAGCATATCGTGTTGGGACTGGTCGAGGGATGCTTCGTGACTTCGTCGACCGTTATGCTCGAACCCGCCTATTGCACGCTGACCGGGCGCACCCTGCATATTGCCATTCCCTGCCTCGCGCTGCTGGATCGGAACCAGTTCGCTGCGATGATCGGTCACGAACTCACGCATTTTGGCGCTGAAGACACCGAGTATTGCCTGCATGTCGTGCCGCTCCACGATGCCGTCGGGCGCATCGCGGCGGCAGCCGGCTGGTCAGGTGTGGCGGGCGACCGGATGCTGCTGCCTCCGGCAGCTCTCGGCGAGTACATGATTCAGGCACTTGACCATGCCATCGGGCATTGGAAACAGCTGCGCGACGTTGCCAGATTGACCATGACGGATGTCGCCGCCGCCGAAAGTGCGTCGATCCGAGGCGCCCTGGTCGCCACTCTCGTCAAACGGATACTGGATGAGGCGGCCCAGTATCCGCGACAGGCACCTGCGGATCTGCTGGCGCACATGCTGGTACGGGCAAAGACAGAAGGTATTGCGGAACTACAGCCGTTGCTTGCCGACAGGGTGTTGCACCCGAAAGACCGAACTCCTTTCACGCGGCAGCGGATCGCAGACCTTGAGGTTACTGCTGATGAGGCGTCAATGGCGCAAGCGAAGCGCTCTGTACTGGAAAAGGACGATGATTTCGGGCGCAGTCTTATTCCCGGTTGGGAGGCATTATGCCTCGGGTTAAGTCAGGACATCATCGATTTCGCAGCCGAGCTTGATGACGAGCTTGATGACGAGCTGGAGGTAGCGGTCGCTGCTCCCATGCCCGATCGAACCGAAATTCATGCAGCTGTCCGTGGCGGCTTATGGCGACGTGGACTTATGAGCGTCGGACTGATCGCAATCGCCGCTCTCGTGGCGGTGACAACCTTGCATACGCCAGACGCGCAGTGGTCGACACTGTTGATCTGTCTGGTTCTTGCTGTCGCCGGATTTGTGCTGGCCTTGCTGGCGGTGCAATTGCGCCGTGAGGCACTGGCGCCCTTCCTTACACTCGATCATTGGGGATTCACCACACGCGGCCTGGACCGCGCTGTTTCCTGGACCGACGTAACTGAGGTGCGGCTATCCACCTACCGTATTACAGTCACTAACTTTCAGCTTTCTTTCGACGCGCGCCTGCCACGGCGGGTGTCCGGCTGGCGCGTGCGAGTGCATCAACGCCGGCGTGTGGTGTCGCTGATCGGGCTTCACCCGCACGGCATGACGATGCCGGCTTATATGGACCTGATCGACCGGTATCTGCGCGCCGCTCACGCGTGCGCCGCACTTGATGCACGCGACAGCGATGCGGCCCTGAAATAAACGGGAACTGGACTATATCCCGCACTGAATGGTTACGACAGCTATAGCATGTCCTGAACTGATCGCTGCGACATGCGTTGCAGCGCCACAACAGGTGCTGCCGTTCAATGGCTAAAGTGGTCATAGAACACCGTGTGCGCCGTCATATCCGGCTAGCCAGCGTCCCGCTGCACCACCCACAGGTGCGTACCTGGCATTGGCACCGCTGGTTGTGCTGGATCCAAACCTGCGCACGCCGATACGAGCGTCGACCATCAAGATGGAAGACACGCT
This sequence comes from Lichenicola cladoniae, assembly GCF_013201075.1. Taxonomy (NCBI): domain Bacteria; kingdom Pseudomonadati; phylum Pseudomonadota; class Alphaproteobacteria; order Acetobacterales; family Acetobacteraceae; genus Lichenicola; species Lichenicola cladoniae. The sequence continues at coordinate 159,733 of NZ_CP053708.1, forward strand.
GCGCATCGTCAGGCGTAGCTGCAGCCTGATCGCCAGGGCCATGCTGGTCGCGCCAAGCAGGGCGCAAATTCAGGAGATGGTGAGCAGGAAGGCGCTGACCTGGCTGGCCGCACATGGCGCCGATGGCTGGCGTGCAGGCGAACCCGTTCCTGGGTGAACTCGTGGTCCCGAGGTTCACAGAAATGCAACCGTCATGTCAGGTCAGACTTCAACTCGAGTCCGACGTATGCTCCGCTCACGAACTACGTGTGCCTCTAAATATCCAGCAAGCCCGGGGCCCTTCGCAGGGCCCCGGTTCCAGTTATTTCAGACCGGGCAGCACCGCAGTATGCTCGATCCTCACCGCCTGCAGATCGTTCGGATCCAGGCCGAGGGCAGTCAGAATGGTCGGTGCAATCTGGGTGGTCTGCACCGATGCGATATCGACCGACGGTGCGATACGGGTCCCGGCTACCAGGAGCGCCACGTTGCGATCATCGAACGAGAAACCACCATGCTCTGCAAGCTTGGTTCCGGTGGTGTAGATCACGCCATGTTTCGAGACGTCGATAAAGTCCGGCGTGCGGGCATCGACCGCCGGGTCGCGGTAGACGTCCTTCAGAGCATTCCGATCGAGCAGGTATTCAGTGCCGAGTGCCTGCGCGTTTTTTGTCAGGTAGGATCCGGCGCCAGCCAGGTTTTTCGCCCGGGTTGCCGGGGCCAGCCAGATCATCGCTTCGTCATCGGCGATGTGGAAGCCGTAGCCGGGAGTGAGCGTGAACGGGGTGTCGTCGATGGTCCGGCGGGTGCTGGGGTCGATTGGCGACTGGCCGTGCTTCGCGCTGACGATCAACAGCGTACTGTCGAGCAGTCCTCGGCTTCTCAGGTGAGCGACGATGCGTCCGAGAGCATCGTCCACATACTCGGCCTGGGCCAGCAGAGCATTGTTCGGGGTACCGTTAGCATCGGCATATCCGCCAACAAGACCGGCCGGATCGGTCGGGCCCGAGCTCGCCAATTTCTGGCCGACGCTGACCGCCTGGAAGTTCATTCCGAAGATCTCAGGCACTGGTGCCGCATTGTTGCCGTTGGCGGTCCGGCCGTCGATCTCGTTCAGGACTGCCCGCACTTTCATTTCGTCATTCTGGCGGGTGGCGGCGTAGCTTGCAGTATGGCTCTCGCCGGGCTTGCCGCCGACGAAGTCGGAATCGATCTCAGGCGTGTAGAGATCGATAATTCCCTTTCCCGATGGTCCGTTAAGGATGTCGTATGCGGGATGCTTGTCGGCCCACGCTGTATAGCCGCCATGGGCACGAATGACTTCGAACATCGTGTTTACGCGGAGGAACTGGTGCGGATAGACAGGCGCGCACACGCCGTTCTCCAAGCGCATTGGCAGCTTTTTTGGGTCGATTTGGGTCAGAGGTTGGCCCAAAGTACCGCCGGCATTTATCAACGACGAGTTGTAGTCGATATTCTCGGCGAAATTCGTCTCAGTTCCAGGCAAGCCCTTGCAGCCGGAGCCAGGTGCATACAACGTCCGGTCATAGCTGTCGTCATAGAAGACGCCGGCTGAGTAGGGCGTGCCACCCGTCACCTGGCCGACCATTCCCGGGAAACTGTCGGACGGCGCGGACGTGAAGGCGTTCGGATAGACGACCGCATGCTGGCCAAGAAGCTTCAATGTCGGGAAGCCCTTCGCACTCGCCAGGATGTTCGAGAGGTCGATGCCATGCAGGCCATCGACACTGACTAGCAATACGTGGCGATACGGGGTGTTGGAAGCAGCGGTCGCGGAGCCGCCCGCGGACAGACTGACGACGAGGCTGACGGCACTTGCCGAAAGCACCGCTCGCTTGGACGAAATTGACACCTGGAACCTCCATTCACGATCGATGACAAACAGTATCGGCGGGTTTTGTATCCAAGTGTGAAGCTTTGGGGGCAAAGACCGAACGGGAACCTCTGGGTTAAAGCTTACACCAATCCGTGAATTGCATGTCCAGGATCTCAGACTTAATAAATTCGAGGCGAATCACGGGTCCTGACTGAACGCCTCAACGGGATCGATTCGCTATTCGTCGTTCGCCTCTGCAAGAAATAGTTGAGTGGACGGCTCGAGGGTTACCACAAGATTGATCGAGAGCCCAAGATATCATCTAGTTGTGATCTATCAATTACTACGTACACCTGTTTATCAGGCTTGCGGAGACCATGGCCGGTGAGGCCGTGGGGCACCCCTCTGGGTAGGCAGGCAGTCGATGGGGCGCCACCAGCCATCGAGGGCAAGCAGGATTCCGGCGGCGCCACATGCATGGCATCAATCCGCCCCACCGCCCGGCTAAATCCGTGATTTGCGGAAACGAGGTGAGGCGCTTCTCGACGGCTGGACAGAACAACATCTGAGATCGCCGACGGAACCCGCTACGTACGCTGGTTATTCAAGTCGAGGCCACATCGCCCGCACGCCGCAGCAGGACGATTCTGCGTTTGCCAGGTTGGAACCTACGCCGGGGCTCAGTTGCAGGGCGAAAGTACCGCTGCACCGACGGTTGCGCCGGCATCAGGCGCATGCAATGCATAGACCTATCAAGACTAAGTAAAGCTGACAGCAACCTGACAAAACAATCGTATGTGGACGCGCCTTTCTGGCATCCTGCTATTAATTTCTGTCAAATTCTCAGTCTTAACACAAGTGTAACACCGGATGACTCCACAGGACCGATTGCTCCGCTAGATTAGTCGTCAAGCCAAACAAGGTCCGTCAGGCTTGACCCGCAACGACGCAAGCTAGGCGTCATTCTCAGGACTTCTGATCGCCTATTGCGGAGCGATCAGCGACGTATGCAGGAGCATCGAATGAAAAACTGTTTTAGAAGGCATCCCTACGCGGGCTTGTTTGCCTTGACGCTTGTCGTTCCGGGTCTTGCGCCAATTATGAGCGCTCAGGCAGCACCGTCGAGCGAACGGGTGGTTGGCCCTCAGAAGAATGGTTCGATCGTCGCATCGGACAACCAACTGCTGACGCCTGCGGGAACATTGGTCGATCTGGGATCACCGGTGGTTGCGAAAGCGGTCGCGATCAATCCTCGCAAGCGGACTCGAAGCGCAGCGGTCCTTCTGATGAACGCCGCGCAGCCGATCATCGTATTCAATACGGTAACCGGAGAGGTCATCCAGCGCTACATCCCGACAACTCTGAACGGCACGACGTTTTCGAGCAACAGCAACGGCTCCTTCACCGGCGTATCCTACTCGGCCGATGGGTCCAAGCTGCTGTTCAGCCAGGACAATAATTTCGTCGCGGTCGCGAATGTTGATCCATTCAGCGGCAGGCTGACCCCGGCATTCAGCGTCACCCTGCCTTCCCCGCCGGCAAATCCAAAACTCTACGACAGCTTTTCCGCCAACGCCGGAGGCGTCGTGGTGGCGGACGGCTCACTCGGCCTCGTCGCGCTCAATGCGAACAACACAGTCGGAATTATCAATCTCTTCAACGGGACCCTTGTATCGGAGACACCGGTCGGCAACGCTCCCAACAGCATCGTGACCAAAGGCGACTTCGCCTATGTGAGCAACGAGGGTGGTCGGCGCGCGACCGACTCCGACTTCACCAACCTGTCGGATGGAACCCCGATCGTCGTCGATCGGACAGATGCGTTTGCGACGACCGGAACGGTATCGGTTATCAACCTTCATAGCGGCCTTGTTACCAAGACGATCAAAGTCGGACTTCATCCGGCTGGCATGGCCAAGTCCGGCTCGCTGATCTATGTCGCGAACTCCTACTCGGACACGATCTCGGTCATCGATACAGACCTTCAGAAGGTGGTGCGGACCATCGATGTCGGGGTTCCGATCAAGGGCGGTGCATTTGGTGCAGGCGCAAACGGCATCGCGATCGTCGGCACCACAGCTTACGTTACGCTCGGCCAGTCCAATGCCGTCGCCGCTGTCGATCTGACCAACGATTCCAAGAATCGCGTTCTCGGCTACATCCCGACGGCGTATTTCCCGACATCGATTGCCTACGACAAGGCGACCCGCCAACTGGTGGTTTGCGACGATAAAGGTATCGGCGCGCAGGGATCGATCGGAACGGCGCACGGCGTGAGCGCGTTCAACACGCACCAGGAAACGGGTGTGGTAAACCTGATCCCGATACCGGACCGGATAGAGCTTGCCAAGATGACGGAGAAGGTCATCAGGAATAACCATTGGAATTCCGAGAATATCAAGGTCGGCCCGGAATATGCCGATGCCTCGGCCAAGCCAGTTGCGATTCCCGAGCATATCGGCGAGCCATCGCTTATCAAGCACGTCTTCCTGATCATCAAGGAGAACCGGACCTACGACCAGATGCTGGGCGACCTTCCGCAGGCTAACGGCGACCCGAGCCTTGCCGTGTTCGCGGCGAACGTGCCAAATCAGCATGCTTTCGTGAAGCGGTTTCCGTTGATCGACAACATGTATGCACCCAGCCGTCAGTCGGCGGATGGTCACCCTTGGATCGTTGAGTCCGGCTCGTTCTATTCCAACGACATCCTCTCTCCGGACTGGATCCGCAGCTATCCGGGCGGCAACAGCAACGACGCGCTCACTTACACCCAACAGGGATTTCTGTGGTCCGGTGCGGAGAAGAAAGGCCTCAACGTCAAGATGTATGGCGAGTGGAGCTCCGGCTACACGATCAACCCAAAGGCCGACGGAAGCCAATATACGTGGGCAGACTTTTACAATACATCGCTCTTCAAGGAGACCGATGGCCGGCAGGGCCGCATGATCGTTCCTGACAATTCCGATACCGAGTCCGCCGAGATCCCCTCGGTCACCAAAATCCTGGACCAGCACTACCCTTCATTCAACCTGGATATTCCGGATCAATACCGGGCCGATTACTACATCCAGAAGTTCCAGGCGCAGGAAGCGGCTGGCAAGGTTCCTAACCTGACGATCATCTGGCTGCCGGATGATCACACGAACGGAACCACAACCGGCAACCCGCTGCCGAACAACTATCAGGCTGACAACGACCTGGCCCTCGGCCGTATCGTCGAAGCGATCAGCAACAGCAAAGCCTGGTCAAAGAGCGCGATTTTTGTGGAGGAAGACGATAGTCAGGACGGTGTCGACCATGTCGACGGTCACCGCCAGCCGGTCTATCTCATCAGTCCCTACAGCGTCGCGCCGCAGAGCCCCGGTATCGGTAAGGTAATCCATACGACGTATACGCAGGAAAATATCAATCGCACGATCGAGAACATCCTCGGCCTTGCGCCGCTGACCCAGTTCGATCTGACGGCCGCCCCGATGTTCGACTGCTTCCAGAACACGGCCGATCTGACGCCGTTCGTCCATGTTCCGGCGACGACACCGCTGAACATCGGTCCAGGTGGAACGCCGATCGCCGGCACCGGGTCGGCGAACTACGCGATGAAGATGACTCGGATGCAGAAAGCCTGGAACCTGGCCTCTAACCAGATGACGCGTGGAAAGCAGGGCAAGGCCGACTCTGTCGACGAAAACTTCCTGAACCACGTCATCTGGTATTCCGCGACCGACTGGAAACGGCCTTACCCGGGCGAGGCGAAGATCCAGTGGCCTGCTCGTCTGGTCACTGCGGCATCGCACAAGGCAGTCGTCAAAGACGATTGACCACAAGGTCTTGCCAAATCAGAAAGCCGGGCGTTCGCGCGCCCGGCTTTCTGCGTTCCGGTTCTGCTCATCAGCACGGTCTCGATCCCAGCAGTCGATCCTCATCGGTGAGATCCGAGGCCGACGCTTCATCCGCCTCAAGGCCGGCGCCGTTTTCCCGCTTCGCGACCTGAGGGACCGTCTCGCAGATGCCGGATCATAGCTGTCCTTGACGGCTTCTCAGCGCTGACGCCAGGCTCCGACGCATGTAATCGCGGCGACACCCATGAACAGGATCGGCCCGGACCATACTCCCAGCGCGAGGTACCGGAGACCGAAGCAGGCGGCGGCGATCCAGGCGATCATCAGGAATGGCGTAATGCTTCCGTCGGCGAACAGCTCCCAGATTTCCCTTACGCTCCTGCGCAGGAAACTCATGTGACTGCACCACGCCGGTAACGCCGCAACTGCCAAGCTGTCGTTGTGGACAGCAGCAGGAAGGCGAGGGTCAGGAACACGATCGACAGGTCCCCTGCGGGCCACTCCAGCCCTGCGCCTTCGCCGACCCAATAGAGGCCAAGGCCCGACAGTGCCGATCCGACCAGCTGCTTCAGGGTGTTTTCGGGTACACGGGTGATCGGTCGATGCAGGAACACTGCCAGCAGGCAGACGATCCCGAATGCCGAGGCCGCTCCTGCGATCGCGGCGTGCAGCAGCCCGGACGCGCCGGCCCCGATCGCGACGACGATGAACACGACCTCCAGGCCTTCGACTGCCGTCGCCTGGAAGGCTGCCGCCAGTGCCGGAACATCCCAACGCTCGACCGGCTGGTCGATCTTGCCGATCCTCTCGCTATGGCGGCGGAAGGCGGCGTTCTCGTCCCGCAGGGGGATGATCCCGGCGGCTCGCCTGGTCGCCTTGCGCAGCCACCGCGTGCCGAACAGCACCAGCAGACTGCCTAGAACGAGCTGTGCCGGCGCCATCGGCACCCGTCCGAGCGCTGGACCAAGCAGGGCGACCAGCACGGCGAGCACTGCCACGGCCAGCACGGCGCCCAAAAGTGCGGACCGCAACCCCCGCGATGCGCCGACAGCCAGAACGACGGTCATGGCCTCGATGAACTCGACGAGCGACGCGGCTCCGGAGGCAAGGGCGGCCGAGACGGCATGGGGGGTCATGATGGGGTCAACCGAAACTCCGCAGGGGCGCCGGATATAGCCGACCGCCCCGGTCTCGTCACCTTCGACCGGGAGCCGTCACAGAACCATCATCCAACGATTGAGAAAACATCGCTAAATCCACGCCGCGTCAGATTGATGTCAGGTTATGATCATTAAACGAAATTCCAATCCCTCCGACGCTCATGATCGTCGCGGTCGGCTTCCGCACATGGTCATCGTCCTCCTTATATTGCCGACCTCATCATGGGCCCAGCAATCCGGCGAGGTCGAGCGGGTGCAGGTTCTGGGCAGCCTGACCAATGATTCGCGGATCGCTGCACCGACAAGCACGCCGCTGAGCGCCACCCAGCCCACATCAGTCTTCAATTCGAGCTACATCCAGGCAAACGTGCCGCCGCAGTCGGACTACGCGCAGATTGTCGCTCTGGCGCCCAGCGTTCTGGCTATCGAGCAGAACGGCCCCGGTAACGCCTTCTCCGGGGATGTCAGCATCCGAGGCTTCCAGGATGGCCAATACAACGTGACGCTCGACGGTATCCCATTCGGTGACTCTAACAACTACACGCACCATACCTCGGCCTATTTCATGAACCGCGACCTCGGACAGGTGTCGGTGGATCGTGGACCGGGCACTGCCTCGACGATCGGCGATGCGACCTTCGGGGGGACGATCGGCCTGCAGAGCAAGGCGCCTGCGGAACATGCGGCGCTGACGCCGTATGCCGCCGGCGGCAGTTTCAACACGACATTGTTCGGAGGCGAGCTCGATACCGGAACGCTTCCTGGTGGCGGGTCGGCGGTCTTCGACGGGGAACACACCTCCAGCGACGGCGCGCTCACGTTTGCGGGAGCGGCACGGACGAATGTGTTTGGAAAATACGTCTCGCCACTCGGCGCCTACACCACGCTGACCGTGGTCGGAATGTACAACACCATCGACCAGAATTTCGCGCGCGGCGCATCGCGGGCGCAGATTGCATTATATGGCCCGAGTTACGGCTTCTCGAACGATCCCCGTCTACAGAACTACTACAAATACAACGCCAATCACGCACATTCCGATTTCAATTATGTCGGCCTTCAGTCGTCGCTCTCCAGCGTGTGGTCGATCGAGGACAAGGTCTACACCTACGGCTACAACCTGAAGGGAACGCGAGGGATCGACGTTTCCAATACGACGTCGCCCGGCACGACCTATTCCAAGGACGGCGTGCCTGGAACGGCGCAGAACAACCAGTATAGGGCATTCGGCGACACGCTCCAGATCAAGCGGCTGTTTGCGTACGGCGACGCCAAGGTCGGCGTCTGGGTCGAGCACCAGGCCAACGCATACTCGCAGGCCAACATCGATCTGGCGCGCGGCAACCTGCTGAGCCCGAACAGCTTCAAGGCATTCACCTACCTCGATCACGAGGATCTGCTGACTCTCCAACCCTATCTTGAGCTCGATCTGCATCCGTTTCCGGGGCTGACGATCACCCCGGGTCTCAAATACGACATCTTCCAAAGATCGTTGAACGCCCAAGTGAACACAGGAGGCCAGGGCCCGCTGAATTACACAAGAACCTATAGCGCACCGCTCCCGGCAGTCACCGTGCACTACATGATCGACCCACACTGGTCGGCCTATGCGCAATATGCGCAGGGTTTCCTGGCACCGAGCCTGAACTACGTCCAGGTGCCCGATCCGACGGCAAGCACCGTCAGCCCGCAGAAGACGTCCAACTACCAGCTCGGCAGCAGCTGGCAGACGGCACTGCTGACCATGTCGGCCGACATCTACTACATCGATTTCTCGAACATGATCGCGAGCCGCAACGTCGGCGTGAACACCATCTACTTCAACCAGGGTGCCGTCGACTATTACGGCGTCGAGGCCGATGCGACCCTGGCCGTCGGTCACGGCTTCAGCCTCTATGCCAACGGCAGCGGCAACTCCGCGAAGAACCGGGCCACGCATCAGCCGGTCGCCAACGCACCGGAAGCCACCGCGGCCGGCGGCATCCTCTATTCCGGGCATGGCATTTCCGCCTCCCTGCTCGATAGATGGGTCGGCAGCCGCTACGGTGATACCGGCTTGAAGCAGGGGCTGGATCCGTTCAACCAACTCGATGCGGCCGTGTCCTATACCGTGCATCAGCATGGTCATCCGTGGGTGGTCCGGCTGCAGTTCAACAACCTGCTGGATAGCCGCAAGATCGACCAGTTCGACCTGTATGCAGGCCCCAAGCAGACGCCGATCTACTACACCCAGGCCGGCCGAAGCGTGTTCGCATCGGTCGAATTCCCGTTGTGAAGGCGTTTCGCGGTGGCAGGGCCTGCATCCGGCCGGTCCAGCTGCGAATTCTGAGCGCCTGTCTTGCCGTCGGCATGGCCGCCTCGATGTTCGTGCTCTGGCCTGCCAGCGAAGACAGCAACCTCGTTATCTACTCGGCAATGGGCCCGCCCGGCGCGCTGATCCCCGCCTTCGAGAAGGCCAGCGGCCTGCGCGTCACCTATATCAACATGGGAGGGGGCCCGCTGCAGGCGCGGATCTACGCAGAGGGCGCGCACCCGCGCTGGAACGTCGCCTGGTTCGCCGGCGATGCCGCGATGGCGGCACTCGACCAGGCCGGCCTGCTGGTCCGGCACGCATCATCGGATGCGGACTGGACCGGTGCCGGCACCGCTCAGCCCGTCTGGACGGAAGCGGCACATGCCGTCCTGCCCTCGGATGGTTCCTATGCGCCGAGCGGCCTCACGCTGGCGGGCGTGTTCGTCACGTTGCGATCGAGCCCGGTTCCGGCACGCAACTGGCAGTCGCTGCCGTCCTATCCCGGCGCCGTCGGAATGGTCAGTCCGGTCGCTTCAGGCACTGCCTATCCGGTGCTTTCGGCAATGATGGAGGCCACCGGCGGTGTCGCATCCGGCCATACCCTGCTGCTCGCACTCCGCCAACACGATCTGGGGATCGCCGCATCCAATCCGCTCCTGCTCGGTCAGCTTCGTGCCGGCGACATCTCGCTCGCCGTGCTGCCCAGCGAGACCGCCTACACCGCGGCGAAACGCGATCCTGCAATCCGGGTCACGCTTCCCGAGCCGGCGGGCGTAATGCCCGCGGTGCTCGGTGTCAGCGTCAGGGCCAGCCCGGCTGCCAGGCGGGCGGCAGGGTTGTTTGTCCGGTTCCTGCTGACGGCGGAGGGGCAGCGACTGATCCGGACATCCACCGCCGAGGGGCTGGGCTGGGCCCCGGTCGATCATATCGCCGCACCGGCCGACCTGCCGCCGCTGCGTTCCCTCGTGCTCGTCCATCCCGATGCGGACCTCTGGGGGCAGCGGGAGGGAAGCGAGGTCGGCTGGTTCCGCCGAGAGATCACAGGGTGATCCTGCGTCGCCTGTCGTCGGTCATCATTGCCAGCACCGCATGTCTCGTCACCGCCCCCCTGCTACGGTTCCTGCTGATCCCGCTTGTGCCCTGGTTCGGGCTCGGCATGGCCCCACCGGTAGGAGATGGGCCTGGCCTCGGTAACGCTGCCGCCAACTCCGTGCTGCTGGCGGGGCTTGCCGTGCTGTGCGCGCTTCCGCCGGCACTCTGGTTCGGCTTCATGCTCGAACGGCGGGCATGGTCCGGCCGTGGCGCGTTGATCGGCGTCTTGTGGCTGGTGTTCCTGCTGCCGGGCTATCTCGTCGCCGCGGGATGGCAGATCGTGCTCGGAACCCATCTGCTTCCGCTTCCCGCGTCGCTCGCTCTCGACCTGCATGCGGCTTTGCTCGGCTGGCCCGGCCTGGTCGGGATCACGACCCTCAAGGGCCTGCCGGTGGCAACGCTTGCCGCGCGCAGCGGCTGGTCTTCCAGCAGGCGGGAATTGCGGGAAGCGACCCTGCTGCACGTGGCAACGCGCCGGCAGCGCCTCCTGCTGAACCTGCGCCTGGTGCTGCCGGCGATCGCACCGGGCCTGCTGATCGTGTTCGTGGAATCGACCCAGGATTACGGGGTTGCCAGCGTGCTGGGCAGCCGGCTGCACAGGCCGCTGCTCGTCACCGAAGTCTATGCCAGCCTGGCCAACTGGCCGATCTCCTGGCCAAGGGCAGCCTGGGCGGCCGATCTCCTGGTCGGGATCGCCTTGCTTCCGTTGCTGGCGCGGCTTGTCTTGCCCGGTCTCGGATCCGGCACGCAGGTTCGCGAAGGTCGGGTCGCCCTGGCGCGAGCTTCCCTGGTCCAGAACGTGTTCGGCTGGCTCGCACTGGCTATTCTGCTGCTCCTGGGCGCCGGTGTCCCGCTGCTGGCACTGGCTGGCGACGCTCTGACGCCGGACACGTCGACGATGCCGGCCGGCGCGTGGCGATCGTTGCTGATCGCGGCACTCTACGCGTTCGTGGCGTCGGTATCGGCGCTCGGCCTTGCGTCCTTCCTGGTCGCACAGCGCAGGGCTTCGCCGTTCTGGCGGCTGCTGACGTGGCTGCCGGTGGCGAACATGGCCGTTCCCGGGATCGTGGTCGCGGCGGCGTATGTGATCGCTTTCAATGGTCCACCGCTGCCGCTGACCAACACGCCACTGGCCCTGCTGCTCGCCGAAACCGCGACCCAGATGCCGGTGCTGGCGCTCCTGCTGCTCGAACCGGTCCGATCGCGGCTTGCCTCGAGCGGCGACGTTGCACGCGTGCACGGCATTCCGCTGTCTACCCGGATCGAGCGGATCTACCTGCCGCCGCTGCTCCGGCCCCTGGCGTGGGCGTGGGCGCTCGCCTTCTGCCGGCTGTTTTTCGAACTTCCCCTCGCGCAGATGTTGGCGCCGGCCGGTGCCGAGCCGGTCGCCGTCGTGCTGGTGCAGATGCAGCAGGGTCTGCATTTCGGCAGCGAGGCACGGCTGGCGTTGATCGGCATGCTGAGCTGCGGCGTGCTCGTGGGCCTAGTCCTGCTTCTTGCGGAGCGAAGCCGATGACCGGGGGCACGAACCCGATCCTCAGGCTGGAGTCCGTCCACCGGAACCTCGGTGGGCAGCCCGTTCTCCGCGGCATCGACCTGACCTTGGCGTCCGGTGAAATTGCCGTGCTGATCGGTGGATCCGGCTCGGGGAAAACGACATTGCTGCGGATTGTCGCGGGACTGGAGCGCGTCGACAGCGGTCGCGTGGTCCTGCGCGGCACGGATGTCGATGGACCCGGCACCCGTCGGTTTATTCCTCCGGAGCGCCGGAGCCTGGGCATGGTGTTTCAGGAGGCGGCCCTCTGGCCACATCTCACTGTCCAGGAAAACGTGGCGATCGCCGCCGGTCGTGGTAGCGAGGCGTCGGCCCGGGCGGCAGTGCGGCTGCTCGAGGTTGTCGGTCTTGGTTCGTTGGGTGCGCGGCTGCCGGACACCTTGTCCGGAGGCCAGAAACAACGGGTCGCGCTGGCACGTGCACTCGCCACCGGATCGGATCTCCTGCTGCTCGACGAGCCGCTCTCCAGCCTCGATGAGATGGTCCGCGACCGCCTGCGCCCGCTGATCCGCGATACTCTTCGCAGCCAGCAAAGGTCCGCACTGTTCGTCAGCCATGACCGGATGGATGCCTGGCGCCTGGCCGACCGGATCCTGGTTCTGGAAAACGGCCGCCTGTCGCAGGCCGACACGCCGGAGGCACTCTATCGCGCACCGGCGACACCGACCGTCGCCCGGTACATGGGTGCGACCGGATCGTTCCTGGTGCGAGGCGCCGGATCCGGCCGGGTTGCGACGCCGGGCGGAAGGATTGTCGGCGCGACGTGCGTGGATCTCGCAAGCGGCGCGCCGGGGGTGGCGATGGCCTACCCGGACGCGCTGTCTTTTGCATCGGATGGGATACCGGCGCGCCGGATCGACAGCATCTTCGAAGCAGGACGATGGCGTACGCGATGGAGACTTGCGGAGTTCCCGGGAGAGATGCACGGGCTGCATGATCACCTGCCGCCCGATCATGCACTGCTGCAGATCGATCCCGCCAAGTTGTTCGCGTTCCCGGTCGCGACCTCACTCGAGTAGTTCGGCTCCTCTCCGTTGTTGCGATACGCGCCTGGTCTCCACGCCGGGCAGGGCAGGCCGCGCGAGCGCCGGTTCAGCACGTCCGGCGACGGGCAGCGCCACGCGAACGACGCAGTTCGCACCGCCTGCGAAGCCCACCGTGCCGCCATGGCTTCGTGCGACCTCGCGGACGATCGCCAGTCCCAGGCCGCTGCCACGACTTGCCTGCCTTCCCTTGCGAAATCGCTCGAACAGCTGGTCGCCCCGATCCGGTTCGATACCTGGCCCGTCATCGGCAACGTCGAGCACGATCCTGGAGCCGGTGATCGGTTTCTCGATGCGGCCATGCAGGGCGATACGCCCGATCCCGTGGGTCAGTGCATTCTCGATCAGATTGCGCACCAGGTCCTGGAGGTCGGCGGCATCGCCTCGAACCGGCATGGCATCGGGCAGCTCGACCGACAGCGCCCGGCCGAGCGACTGTGCCAACGGCAGCATCTGCGCCGCCGCGTCCCTGACCAGCTCGTCGAAGCGCACACAAGGCTGCTGTTCGGGATCGCGGTCCCGCCCGACAGCCGCCTCTTCCTTGCGGGCCAGATCCAGAAGCTTGTCGATCAAGCCGTTGATCGAGACGAAATCCCGGTCTATTGCCGGCCAGTCCACCGGGACATTGTCATATCGGACGCGCTGCAGGCGCAGGCTGAGTGTGGCCAGCGGCGTGCGTAATTCATGGGCTGCGTTCATCGTAAAACGTCGCTCGATTTCATAGGCGCTTCCCAATCGATCGAGTGCGGCATTGACCGCGGCGACGAGCGGCGAAATCTCCGAAGGCAGCCCTGCCGTGCTGATCCTGTTGCCAGGCCGGTGGGGCCCGACCAGGCTTGCCTCGGTCGAGGCGTGGATAAGCGGTCGCAGGCTCCAGCGACAGACGATACCGATCAACCCGAGGATCAGGCATCCGAACGGGGCCAGGACCATCACGTCCTGCCATGGCTCGGGCAGCTCATCACCAAGCAGGAGACGACTCAGCTGCCCGCCTACGCCGTGTCCATTCTCCTCCATCTCGTGCAGGGCCATGACCAAGGCGACGCTGCCGCACAGGACGGCCGCCATCGACAGGGTCAGGCGGCCGCGCAGGCTCCGTCCAAGGATCATCCTGCGGCCCGAATTGCCACCACCAGCCGATAGCCGATACCGCGGATCGTCTCGATACCGACATCGGATTGAATCACTACAAGGCGGCGACGCAGGCGTGACACGAGGGCCTCGAGAGCATTTCCGGTTCGAGGTACGTCCAGACCATAAAGCCGTTCTTCCAACAGGTGTCGCGCGATGAGATGCCCAGCACCGCGAAGAAGCTCCTCGAGCAGCACGACTTCAAGCCGGGTGAGCGCAAGCGGCACGCCTGCGGCGACGGCCTCGCGAGCCGACATGTCGAGACTAAGATCGCCGAACTGCAACAGCTTCTCGGACCGGGTCCCCGCCCGACGGGTGATGGAACGCAGCCTCGCATCCAGTTCGGGGAGATCGAACGGCTTGAGCAGGTAGTCGTCAGCGCCCGCATCGAGCCCCTCGACCCGGTCGTTCAACGTCTGACGTGCGGTCAGCACCAGGATCGGCACCTGGGCGGCGATTCCTGCCCGGATACGTCTCAGCACGTCCATCCCGTCTATATCGGGGAGCCCGAGATCCAGGATGACGACGTCGTAGCTTGATCTGCCCAGCATGGCCAATGCGTCCATCCCGCTCGCACAAGCTTCGGTTGCAAATCCGACCTGTTCCAGATGAGACTGGAGCATCTCGCGCATTTCCTGATGATCCTCGATAAGAAGTAGTCGCACCTCAGATCGAGCCTTCCGCCTGCAGCATATTCATATCCTATATCGCCAAGGCTGGAGAACTTACCAATGCCATCAGGGACACGGTAAGGGCGGCGACACATAATCACAACGTATCCTGGTTGCCGGTAGATCGACCTCGATCTTCCGCTCGTCTCTGTCTCTGTCGCGGAAGTGAGCACGCTGCGGAAGCTCGGGCGGCGTGAGAGCGGATTATCTACAATATGCTGTTGCGCGGGTTCATCGGACTGTCACGGACGCGACGTCATTGGAGGTGTCTGTGTCCACACATATGCCGAGATCTGCTGCAGGCGAGCGGCATCGCGATGACGCGCTGACAACGCGGGTCAAGTTATCAATCGACAATGTCTCCAGACTTTCGAGGTGTCTGATGCTCTGTCATATGGCTAAGACGACGAGTCTGAGCCCAGCATGTCGCATCATCGTGAGGACGTCCACCCTGTTCAGTTTCGGTGAAGCGATCTATACATCAGGCAGGTGGCTCCGGCCGCTTCTTTCACCCAAATCATGCTTCAAAGCAGAGCGGCTCGGCCGATTTACTCATCGCGCTGTGAAGGAAATGCAGTCGCATGAACAGGAACGTAACTACAAGGAACTACTAAACCTGATTCCACGCCGTATTTACAACTTCTCACTTGATACTGGGTGCGGCTCAGGTCTTCTTGCTGCCGATTTGGTCGCAGACTTTCCAAGATCATCTGGCATTCAGACTGGGCTGAAAGAACCTCAGGAGCGATCCGGATGGTGTTCGAACATGAGCCTTGCGACTGGTAACGTCTTCGAGGTTTCCGAATCACTCTATGGCCGTTTCGACTTGATCGTAGCCGATATATCCGGTTCCCCTTGTTGTTCAGGCGGTAAACCACTCAGGGCGTTGGGCGACAGGGTATCCAAGCTTTTGATGCCGGATGGTATCTGTCTTCTGATAACCGGTTTTGCTTCGAATCTGTACTCAGATACGGATATCTCGACGGAGATCTACGAATTCTTTGCAAGCTCCGGGACCTTGAGTGTTTTACGACAAACACGCTCGAAAGACTTCATCACGATTCTCCTCAAGAGGTCGATGGAGACCGGTGTCGGCCTGTTCTCTGAAGCCTCCCGCTGAGGATTGTAATTACCTCCCTGGAGCTTTTGAGTCGGTACGTTTCCTGATCCAAGGAAATCATGGCAACACATATCAGGCTCTAGTGCGTGATCGACTACCGGTTACTGAATTCATATTTCCCGCGCCGGTCCCATGGTCTGGAATGAGGCTAACGATCATGCAATCTAGACAGACCATACCAGCGCCGGCCGACCCCAGACTTCGACACCAGGAACATCACTCGATCGACAAGCTCGGATGGCTCCGGGCGGCAGTTCTGGGCGCCAATGACGGCGTGCTGTCTACGGCAAGTCTGATCATCGGAGTTGTGACTGCGCACGCCAGTCGGCACGGTATCCTGATCGCAGGCGTGGCCGGGCTCGTCGCTGGCGCCATGTCGATGGCGGCTGGTGAGTACGTGTCGGTCAGTTCCCAATCCGACGCGGAGCGAGCCGATCTGGAGCGCGAGCGTCGCGAGCTAACTGCGGATCGTGCCGGGGAGTTCGAAGAGCTAACCAAGATCTACGAAGCGCGTGGGCTGCGTCGAAAACTTGCGGTCGAGGTTGCGGATCAACTCATGGCACATAACGCGCTCGAAGCGCATGCTCGTGATGAGCTTGGTTTGGGAGAAGGCGTCGGAGCGCGGCCTGTTCAGGCAGCCGCGGCGTCCGCGGCGTCGTTTGCGGTAGGAGCAGTCGTTCCTCTATTTGTCGCGGTTGCTATGCCATTCCACGGGGTCGCTTGGGCCATCGCGGTCGCGTCGCTGCTGTTTCTGGCTATTCTCGGCGTTCTTGGTGCGATGATTGGCCGCGCGCCTCCTCTGCGAGCTGCGGTGCGAGTGACGTTTTGGGGGGCGCTGGCTATGGGTGTTACCGCCGCGATCGGTGGCTTGTTCGGAACCCAGATCGGCTGAGGGGCCGGACGCACTCCGTCGGCGCTTCGGAGGGGGTCAGCTTTCTTAACCAGATCTATGGCGGCGAGCCTGCTTCTCAGCGTTGGGCATCGGCACCTATCTTGCCGAGCGAAACGGAAACGCGATGAACGTGCTGGCGAACATTGCCATCCAGATCAGGATGAGCCTTAGATCTACCTGTAGCCATTCATAGACATACGCGATCCACGCCTGCCAGACATGGCTCGATAAACCTGCTGGATCGACCCATACCGGAACGGCCACCGCTGCATAGACCGCAAGAGCCAGGCCGGCCATCCGCCTCCATACGCCGCACCCCATTCCAACCACCGCCACAAGTTCAAAGACGCCGGTCAGGCCGGAGGCCGCGCGCGGGAGCGGAATGCCTGAATGAAGCAGCGGTGCGAACACGTCCGGCAGAAGAATATGAAGAGCGCCGAATATCGCATAATAGACGATCAGTATGTCCCGGCTGACGAGTTGCCAGGTCCGGACTCTTGCCTGCTGCGCTATCACGACGCTCATGCAGGGTCTGCCGGTTGCGGCAGCGTCAGCCCGATCATGACAGGCAAAGCGAGAAGCACGAGAGGATACTGCAGCAGCAGGCCGGCGATGATGGCGATTGCCAGGGGTTGCTGGACGGCCGATCCGGATCCGATGGCCAACGATAGCGGTAACAGGGTCAGGACTGCAGCGAGCGTCGTCATGGTAATCGGGCGCAGCCGCGTCCGGCTGGAAAGCCTCAGGGCCTCGCGCGGCTGCATCATGCCGGAAAGGGCCGCGTATTCCGAGACGTAGAAAATTGCCATTTCGGTACTGATGCCGACAACCATCGTCGTGCCCATCAGCGCAGTGATGTTGAGTTCGACGCCGGTCAGCCAGAGAGCAACGAACACCGCCACGGTCGACAGGATGGAGCAGGCCATGATGATCAGCGGGATCAGGAAGCCGCCATACAGAAACATCAGCAAAAGCAGCTCGGCAAGTAGTGCGGCGCAGAATACGCGCAGCAATCCGGCGAACGCGATCTGCTGCTGTTGGTAGACGCCACCAAGTGTATAGCGCATCGCGGCCGGCAGCAGTCCCGGTTTTGCCAGGACGTTCTGTATATCGGCGATTGCCGCTCCGATGCCACGGTTCTGGATTCGACCGGTGATCGCGATCATCGGTTGCAGGTTCTCACGAGAGATCTGCGGCTGACCGATCACCGGCGCGATGGTCGCCACCCGGCTGAGCGGAAATATGTGTCCGTCCGGGGCTCGGATCGCCAATGCCGCAAGGCTGTCCTCGCGCAACCTCTGTGCCCCGGCGATCCGGACGCGCACACCGACACTCTTGGTCGGGAGGACCAGGAAGGTCGCGATCGATCCGGTCAGGGCATCATTTGCCTGCTGCGTGACCATGATCGGCGTCATTCCCTCCAGCCCGACCTTGACTGGATCGAGCCGGATATCGAGCGCGTCTCCTGCCAGCTGGACCCCGTCATGCACCTCGACGACGCCCGCCAGCTTGCCGATCGCGGCAGCAACCGCCTTCGCCACCGGGATGAGTTGCCGCGTGCTCTCGCCGAAAAGCTTCACCTCGATCGGCTGCGGCGCGCCGGCGAGATCCCCGATGAGATCCTCCATCCGCTGGGCGGCATCGACCTGGATACCCGGAACCTGCGACTTAACCTTCGCCAGAAGGTCCGCCATGATCACCGGCGTCGAGCGCGCATGACTATCTTTCAACCGGACGAAGTAGTCGCCGTGATAGCTCTGGTTGAGGTCGCCCCCGAGACCGGTGCCAAGCCGGCGCGAAAAGGTATCCAGCTCCGGCATCGCCAGCAGCATCGCGTCGACCTGCGCCATCTCGCGATCGGTCTCGGTCAGCGACGTTCCCGGTGCGGAATAATAGTCCATGACGAAACCACCCTCGTCGACTTTTGGCATGAAGCCCGTCGGCACGCGGTGGTAGGCAATCCAGCCAGCCGCCAGCAGCACCGCCAATGCCGGCAGCAGAAGCCAGGGCTGCGCGAACAGGCGGGTCAGCAGCCAGCCATGGGTTCGATCGAGCCAACCGCGCCCGGTCGTTCCTGGATCGTGCCAGCGCGTGAAATCGACCAGCGAGCGCGCCAGCAGCGGCACAACCAGCGCAGTCATTGCGTAGGACACGATGAGTGCCGACCCCATGGTGACGGACAGCGCCATCGAAAATGCGCCGGTCACGCCGCTCAGGAAGCCGAGCGGAACGAACACGATCAGCGTCGCCAAAGAAGAGCCGGCCAGCGGCCGCAGGAACCTGTGCGCCGCCGGGAGCACGTCCTCCCGCGACCGAGCCTCCCGCGCGATATGCTCGATCATCACGATCACGTCGTCGATCAGCAGCCCGACTGCGGCTGCGATCCCGCCCAGCGTCATGATGTTGAAGCTCATGCCCAGCAGTTCGAGCGGAATGATGGTCACGGCCAGTGTCCCGACGACCGCGATGCAGGCGATCAGGGTCATCCGCCAGCTGCGCAGGAAGCCCATCAGCACGAGGGCCGCCAGCACCAGGCCGATCAGCACCGCATCGCGTACGCTCGCCGCGGAGCGGTTGACGAGCTGGCTCTGATCATACCAGGTCACCAGCCGCACGCCGGCCGGAAGCCCGAACCTCGACAACCGGCCCCGCACCGCTGCTGCTATCGAAACGGCATTCCCATCCGGCTGTTCATAGATGTCGAGCAGGACCGCCGCATGTGTGTCCTCGGTGACCCGCACCCATTGCGGCACCACGCCCTCTGCAACGCTGGCCACGTCGCGCACCCGGACCAAACCGGTCGAGCCGGCGCGTACGACCAGGGCGCCGATCGTGGCGGCGTCGGTCGGGCTGCTGTCGGCGATCGCCAGGAACAGCTTGTCGCGATCCTGAAGCTGTCCCACCGCTTGCAGCACGCTGTTGTCGCCGATCGTCCTCGCCAGATCGGCCAGTGTCAGGCCATAGGTGGCAAGCCGGTGCGCATCGGTCTGAACCTCGATCTCGGCCGTGTCGCCGCCTTCGACCGATACCCTCGCCAGCCCGGCGATCGAGGATAGCAACGGCACTATTTGAAGCGTTGCCAGATCGCGCAAGGCAACGGGATCGGCGGCCAGCGGCGTCTGGCCCCGGGGTCCGGCGCTCGGCACCAGCGCGAAGGACATGATCGGATAGACGGTCGGATCCATGCGCCGGACCCTGTAGCCGGTGCCGGCGGGCAGGGTCGGAACCACCTGTGCGATCGCTGCCTGCACCAGCAGGGTAGCGGCGATCATGTCCCGGCCCCAGCCGAAATCGACGGAGATCTGTGCCGATCCGCGCGTGCTCTGGGAGCGGACCGACTGGACCCCGGGGACTGTCCGGACCGCCTGCTCGACCGGTGCCGTCAGCAGCAGGGCCGTCTGCTCGGCCGAGCGGCTCCCGGCGTCGAGATCGACGACGACGCGCGGGAACGCCACTTGGGGAAACAGCCCGACCGGCAGCGACAGCGCGGCGATCGCACCGGCGACAGCAAGCGCCAGTGCCAGGACGAGGAGGGTGGGGCCGTTCCGTGCGGTGAAGCTCACCGGGCACAGCACAATGGGCAATGGGCCTGCATAGGCCAGGCCCGTAGAATTGCCAGTTCGTCAGCCGGGAAAAGCAGGGGCACGAAGCATGTCATGGCGCCGCCTCGCGGAAGTCGGCGCCATCGGACAACTGGTAGGCACCATCCACGATAATCCTCGCGGACGGGCTGAGCGCGCCGGAGACGATGTCGACGTTGCCGCGCGTGGCAAGGACCTTCACCGGAACGCGCGCTGCCTTCCTGCCCAGCGACTGGAACAGGTAGGTTCCGGCAGCGTCCTGCAGCACCGCATCATGCGGTGCGCGCCAGCCTTGCAGCATGCCCACGGCAATCTGAGCGGTGTAGTCGGCGCCGGGCAGCACGTCCGCCGGCGCGACCGCAAGATCGGTATTCACCAGGCGCGTGCGGGGGTTGAGGATCGCGTCGAACCGCAGCACCCGGCCGGCGACGGGCGTACCGCCGGCGACCGGCATGATCGTCGCGGTCTGGCCCACGCGAAGCTGGAGCCGCCGCGCCGGGTCGACCCCAACCGTGACCACGATGCCGCCGCTCGACATGATCGTGGCCAGTGCGGCCCCGGCTGCCAGACGGTCGCCCTGGCTGACCGGAATGGTCAGGACAGTACCGTCGGCTGGTGCCGAGATCGTCCGGTTCGCCTGATCGGCGCCGGTGCGTTTGAGCGCATCCACGGCTGCCTGCGCGTCGGCCAGAGCCTTGTCCGCCTGGTCGAGCTGGTCTCGTGTCCCCAGGTGATGCGTGAGCAGCAGGACCATGTGCGCGCGTTGCTGTGCTGCCAGCACCGATCCGGTGCGGGCCTGCTCCCATGCCTGGCGCGCAGCCGGCGATTGTTCCCAATCCAGCAGCGGCGCGCCACGGACCACCGCCTGGCCCGGGCTGGCGAGGATACGAACCACGCGTCCCGGTTCCATGACGCTGATCGTCTGTGTGCCGCTCGAGGCCGACCTCGCGGTGCCATAGGCCTCGATCAGATCGGCAACGCTGATCGACCGGGTCGCGACCGTGGTTGCGAGAACGCCCGACGCTGGACCATCGGCCGCGCGGGCCGAGATGGACGCCATCATCAGGCAGCAGAGGATCATGGCAGCGCCGCACTGTCGCGATGTCATGGTATGGCGGTCGTGGTTGTGTTCATGCCGATACCGGCGAGCGTCTCGACCGCGACCTGCTGCTCGAGCCGGATCTGCTCGAGCGCTACCAGTTCGCTCTCGCGTGTGAAGCGCGCGGTCAGCAGGTCCGTTTGCGCCTGCGGATCGAGCAGGCCGGCCAGGTCCTGTCGCGCGGCGGCATCCGAGGCCGCCCGGACCGCGGGGAGCGCTGCACGCGCGGCCTCGATCTGGCTGCCCAGCTGGACCAGCTCGTCCAGCCGTGCCGCCACTTCCCCGTCTGCCGCGGCGATTCGCGCGGCATACTCGTCCCGCAGCTGCTGTCGCGAGGTCCGCGCAATGGCGATGTTGCCCTGTCCACGGTCAAAGATCGGCAACTCGAAGGTAAGCTGCGGACCGATCCCGCGGACGTTGCTATTGTCGCTGCCGCCGCTCGCACCGAAGCTGACGTTGGGAAACTGCAACAGGATGGCGGTGCGCAGCTTCTGGTTGGCAGCTTCGTAGCCCCAACGCAGCGCCAGAAGGTCCGGGCGGCGTCGCGGCAGTCCGGGCAGGGCGGCCCGCAGTGCCTGCATGTCGAGCCGCGGCAGCTCGACTCTATCTGCCAGAGGCAGTGGAGCATCCGGCTGCAGGCCGAGGAGGGCGGCAAGCTGGTGACGCTGCTGCAACTGCAGGCGGCCGGCAGCGCGAAGTTGTCCCTGCGTGCCTGCCAGCGTCGCCAGGTCCGGTGCCAGCATGGCGTAGGTGGCATCTCCGGCATCGAGGGCGATCTGCTGCCGGGCCACGCGCCGCGTCAGCAGGGCGCTCAGGTCGTGCAGCAGGCCGAGCGTGTCGTTTTCCTCGATCAGCTGTACCGCCAGCAGCCTGGCCTGACCGACCACCTGCCATTCCTGCCACAGGATCTGCGCGTCGACCTGATGCAGTCCGGCTTTGGCCGCGCGCTCGGCGGATGGACGCAGGATCAGCGAGCGCAGGTCCTGCGTCAGTCCGGCATTCCAGGCGGTTGTGACACCCGGCCCGGCCAGAGTCGGGGTAGCGGACAGGCTTCCCTGCGGGTTCGGAAGAAGCCCCGCCTGCAGAAGCTGGGCATCGGCGATCCCATGCCGGATGCGGATCGCCTTGAGGTCGGGATTATTCAGCACCGCCAGGCGGGCGACGGTCTCGACGTCCAGATATGGCGGCAACGGCCGATCATGCCGAAGTGACGCGATGCCGGGTGCGAGCAGCGGTGTTTCCGGCAGGGGCAGGGGCGCATAGCGGGCGCAGCCGGCCAGCGCGATCGCCACCGCCAGGGAGCAGGCTCTCCGACCCGAGCGTATGATCCGTCGCTTCAATGCGTGTCGACCACCAGCACACCGAAGCTGCCCGGCACCAGCGTCGGTGTGCCGGTGGTCCTGTCCATCCGGCCATAGGGCAGGTAGACGTACTGAGTTTTCGGGTCATAGGCGCCGGTCCGGGCCCCCGGCCTGGTGCTGAATACCCTGGACACGTGCGGCCCGCCTGCGAACGAGATCTCGGACAGCGTTCCGTTTCCGCCGCCTGGAATGAACACCCGGTCATGCACGCGATCGACTATCACCGCGTCCGGATGTGGTCCGACCGCCAGCCGCGCGCGTTCCACTCCGTCGTCGCCCACTATCTCCGCAACCCCGTTGCTGCAGACCGACACCAGCACCCGGTGGGACGCGACATAGGCGAGCCCGGTCGGGCCCTCGCACCCGGCGAGCTTGTAGCGTGCAACGACCGCGCCTTCTGAAAGGCCGATCACCGCGATCTCGTTGCGATCCTCCACGTTGACGAACAGCCGTCCGGATCCATCGAGCACCGGCGCTTCCAACGCGCCACCGACCTGGATCGTGCCGGCTACATGCGACGAACGACCCACGTCGATGCGCGTGATGCTGCCGCTTTTTCCGTTCATCACCAGCACCTGGCCGGTTGCGCGATCGAGCACGGCTCCGTCCGGCTTGCTGCCGGTCTTCAACGTGTCCAGCAGCAGGCCGCTCTCGTCGTCGACGATCGTCGCCGTGTTGTCGTCGCCGTTGGTCAGCAGAAGGCGATGATACGGCACCGGCAATACCGAGTGCACGTGCCGGCCCGACGTCAGGACAGGCCCGGCCCGGTTGGTGGCCAAGTTTACGGTATCGACGCCGGCCATCCTCGCGACCAGCAGCCGGCCCCCCGCTGCATCGACCGTTGCATAGTCCCAGCCACCGCCGGCGTCCCCGAGATGCAGGTCCGCCACAATGCGCGATGGAATTGCGGCAGGTATCGGGGACGGACCCGCTAGAGTGGAGGCACGCCCCATCGGCGCCAGAACAACGACGAGCAGCGACATCGATATGGCTGCCAATCGCGAGCGCATCCGGGTGCTGGCACGCGGCTCGGGTGATATTTCATTCGTCAGGCCCACGTCCGGAGATCTCCATGGCGGCGGGAGATTGACCGGGCTGGGTATCGGCGCCAATGAGGTTAGAGATTGTTGATCAACAACTTGACGATCATGGCCGTGTGGGCCGGATAGGCATCATGCGCCTGCTGCTGATCGAGGATGATTCCGAAACCGCCGCCTACATTGTCGAGGGCCTGCGGGAACTCACACATGATCTGCATGTCGCCGTCGATGGCCGCGGTGGCCTCGCCCGCGCGAGCGCCGAGACCTGGGATGTAATCATCCTCGACCGTATGCTGCCCGGGCTGGACGGGTTGTCCGTCCTCCGCCGGCTCCGTGCGACGGGGGTGGAAACTCCCGTGCTTTTCCTGACGACCCTGGATGGCATCAACGATCGTGTGGCCGGCCTCGATGCCGGGGCCGACGACTACATGGTCAAGCCGTTTGCGTTGGCCGAGCTTGCTGCGCGTCTTGCCGCCATCATCAGACGGCGCCAGCCGCCTGCACCGACGGTCAGCATGCAGGTCTCGGATCTCGAAATGAACCTGCTGACCCGAAGCGTATTCCGGGCTGGACGGGCGGTTATTCTCCAACCACGCGAATTCCGGCTGCTTGAATTCCTGATGCAGCGCGAAGGGGAGGTGGTCACCCGAACCATGCTGCTCGAGCATGTTTGGGAGTTTTACTTCGACCCCAACACCAATATTGTCGAAAGCCACATCAGCCGCCTGCGCGACAAGCTCGGGCGTGACCAGCTCGAGCTGATCCATACGGTGCGCGGCGCCGGATATGTGCTGCAGAAACCTTCAATTGGCTGATACCGAAGCCAGCGGGATCAATACCGAACAGGGTCGCAGCTTCGGCTGGCGGTTGACCCACAGCTCGTCATTCCGATTGATGATTGTATATGCATCACTCTTCACGATGTCCGTGCTGGTACTCTTCGTCATCATCGGCCTGACCACCGACGGCTTCATGACCCGCGAGCTCGATGCGGTCGCGGCCAATGAGCTGACCGAGATCCAGGCCGACGCCGGAGGCACGCGGATGGAGCTGTTGCAGCCTGTCGTCGATGGTCTCGTCAGGCATGCCCCGGGTTTCTTCTACCTGCTCCAGAGTGCGAGCGGGCACGTGCTGGCGGGCAACATGACGCCGATCGATCCGGTTCCCGGAAAACGCAGCGTCTCATCACGGCATGGAATAATTCATACGACGGGCGATAGTGAGATCAGGGGGCGGGGCCTGCTTCTTCCGGATGCCGGCTACCTGTTCGTAGGCAGCAGTGCGCGAGCCCGCGACGAGATGCGTCACTCGCTGCTCGAAGCGTTTCTCTGGAGCATCGGCGCGATCGTAGCGCTCGGGCTCGGGGGTGGCCTGTTTCTGAGCATGCTGGTCCTGAAGCGGATCGAGGCAATCAGCCTGGCGACGCGCGCCATCATGGCGGGCAAGCTGTCACAACGGATCGCGATCACGGGGTCCGGCGATGAGCTGGATCATCTATCGGGCAGCCTCAACGCAATGCTGGACCGGATCGAGACCCTGGTGGCTGGTCTCGAACAGATCTCGAACGACATCGCCCATGATCTGCGCACTCCGCTTACCCGACTACGGCACAGACTCGAACTCGCCCAGGGACGTGCGAGCTCGCCGGAGGAAATGCAGGCGCAGGTCCGTGCTGCCACCAGCGACGTGGACACGATCCTGGAGACGTTCACGTCACTCCTGCGGATTGCCCAGATCGAGGCCCATGCCGGTGACGCCGGCTTCGCCAGAATAGCGTTGCAGCCGTTGATCGAGGCTCTACTGGACGCCTACACTCCAGTCGCCGAGCAGAAGCAACAACTGATCAGTGCCGACATTCAATCCGGAATCACGGTGTATGGCGACCGCACACTGCTTGGACAGCTTCTCGCTAATCTGATCGAGAACGCGCTTCGTCACACCCCTGCCGGCAGCCACATCGCGATCACGGTTGCCAGCTTCACCAACGGCGTCCAACTCGCCGTTTCGGATGACGGGCCAGGCATTCCGTGTGAACAAACAGCCTACGTGATCCGCCGATTTGCCCGGCTCGACGCCAGCCGCAACACCCCGGGCACGGGGCTGGGCCTCAGTCTAGTCAAGGCTATAGCCGGTCTGCATCATGCAACTTTGCAGCTGGTCGACAATCATCCGGGCTTGTCATGCGTGTTGGTTTTCTACCCGGCCCGTTGACCTTGAAGCTGAAGTACGTTCGCCCGAAGACTTGAGCCCTCAGCAGTCTCCGACGGAGCTGTTCTGATCGATGCTCCGCGCCAGGTCCTCGATCTGACGACGGGCGACTGCGGGCGGAGAGGTACCGACAGCGTAGCTAACAAAGAACGAGCCCCGCGGAGCTTCACCGGGCGTAAACATACAGGCAAAGACCCGCGCTCCAGGTTTTTCGGCGCCGAGTGGTTGCATCAGCCAAGACCAGTGTCGCCCGGTTACAGGGCGCCGATGTTTCTGGCCAAGCCTGGCAATTGCCAGGCTTGTCGATTGCACAAACTCCTTATTGGTGAAACCGGGCGCAGATCCCACCGCGTCGATTACCTCGCTTCGAGTGACCGAAGCGCGCGTGTCGAAGGCTTGCGGCAGACCGCAGCTTGCCAGAAAACACGCTAGCGGTAGCCAGAGACACCGACCCTGATACATCGTTTCGCGAGTTCCAATCCACGAGCCTGCGGACCGGCATAGTCCGGAAGCATGCAGTAACTCAATTCAATACTGCCAATCGAAGATATCTGGAAGTAAAGCTGTCGTCAGGATAATGAAGCTGACTTCATAGATCAGGCATTGTAAAAGTGATTGTCTCCGATGCCAAAACTCAGTGTATCGGGGCGGAAGTATCGATATGATATTAACCAGATCGGAATGAGCGCAACCTCGGACCGCTCGGGTTCGTAATCCACTCGAATGCAGGCGGGCGGCGATGGCTAAGATCTTGCTTATTGAAGATGATGCCGGCACCGCAGTCGAAATCTGCCTCGAACTAACCCGCCATGGTCATGAACTCGTGCATGCACGATCGGGTCCCGAAGGCTCCAGAATGGCTCAGATAGCCCAGCCGCATCTTATGATTGTTGATCGGATGCTGCCCGAGGACACCGGTCTTGAGGTGGTGGAACGGTTGCGAGCAACGGGA
Organism: Lichenicola cladoniae; assembly: GCF_013201075.1. Taxonomy (NCBI): domain Bacteria; kingdom Pseudomonadati; phylum Pseudomonadota; class Alphaproteobacteria; order Acetobacterales; family Acetobacteraceae; genus Lichenicola; species Lichenicola cladoniae. Next base: position 186,586 of record NZ_CP053708.1, read on the forward strand.
TGCCGGGCGCCGACGCTGATCTTGAGCGCACTGAGTGCCTTGAATGACAGGGTCGATGGATTGCGTGCCGGTGGCGACGATTACCTGGGAAAGCCGTTCGCGCTTATCGAGTTGGTTGCCCGGGTCGAGGCCTTGCTCCGGCGTCCCGCAAACTCGCGGGAAACGTTCATTCATGTCGGCCCGCTGACACTCGACCTACTCCTGAAGCAGGCGTGGCGGACAGGCCGGGAGCTGGATCTGCTTCCGAAGGAATTCGAGGTGCTGGCTTATCTGGCACGCAGGCCAGGCTATACCGTCACACGCTCGATGCTGCTGTCTGATGTGTGGGGCTACCGATTCGAACCACGCAGCAACGTTGTCGATGTCCTGATGAGCAAGTTACGGCGCAAAGTGGATCTTCCGGATGAGCCTATGCTGATTAAAAATGTCCGCGGCAATGGATATCGTCTTGATTGCCCCAGCTAGTATGTTCGCGTCGTTTACTTTTCGATGGACGCTGGCGGTATGCTTCGTGTTGTTGTTCCAGAGCGTCGTGGTCTCCGGAATATTTTGGTGGAACACATCACATTATGCCGCCAGCATGATCGAGCTATCAGTCGTCGAGGAGTGTGGCGACCTCAAAAGCCTCCCGCTAGCCAGTCTGCTTCGGACAATCGCAGTGCGAGGCGATCAGGATCTGCATCGGAAACGGTATGTCGCGCTGTTCGATCCCGATGGCACGGTTATCGCGGGGAACCTAGCCCGGATTCCTGCTGGATTGCCGGTCGATGGAGCGGCGCATCAATCTTTAGTCGACAGGAGCAAGCCTGTTGCGGCCTTGGATACCGGAATTGTGAGCGCATGTCATGACGTCGCAGGTCGCACTCTCCTCGTCGGTCGGGATCTGGATGAACTCGATGATCTTGGTAGTCTGGTCATCCGTGCCATCGGGCTGGCTGCAATTCCCGCTGCCTTCATAGCGATGTTGGGCGGTGCCCTGCTCGCGGCCCAAAGCCAGCGCCGTCTCGGGCAGGCGGAGCGGATCACCCGGCAGGTCATGGCCGGTAATCTCAGCGAGCGCATCCCGGTCTCGGCGTCACGGGATACCTTTGGACGACTGGTCTCCAACGTCAATATGATGCTGGACCGTATCGAGACATTGGTCGCGGAAGTTCGGGGTGTCGGTGACGATATTGCTCATCAGTTAAAGACGCCTCTAACGCGGCTCCGGGCCGGATTAGAGCGGGCGATATTGCATTCCGTAGGCCATGACGATCTTCTGGTTGCAAGTGAACAAGCGATCCGCGAGATCGATGAGGCTCAAGAAATCATCGCGGCACTGCTTCGTATCCGGGAAATTGAAGTTTCCGCCAGGACCTCCCATTTTCGTCCACTTCACGTAGCTCGTGTGGTTCGGGATGCGGTCGAGCTCTATGCGGCGAAGGCCGAGGAGAGTCGGGTCATGTTAAGTTTCGAAACGGACATCGACCCGGTGATCCCCTGCGATGCAGACCTCCTGATGGAGGCAATCGCGAACCTCATCGACAATGCTATCAAGTTTTCGCCGGCCGGCGGGACGGTTTCCGTGTCGCTCCGGCAGGACGGTCCGCGGTTTGCGTTGCTTCGAGTCGCCGATCAGGGTCCGGGCGTGCCGCCGGGAGAAAGATCCGAAGTGTTCCATCGCTTCTATCGCTCGGCCCGGGATAATCGAGTGCCGGGGGTCGGACTCGGACTGAGCCTGGTGGCGGCCATTGCGACGTTGCATGGCATCGTCGTGAACTTTGACGATGCCGCTCCTGGCTGCATCGTCATCGCCAGATTGCCTTTGTGCTTTGCCGATCGGCGCCTCGATGAGGCTTCGGTCGGAGCGCATCCTGTCATTGCGTCCCGTCGACCACGCCTGCAGGCGGGCCGACCATGAACCCGGTTTCGTCATGGTTGGTCTGGAGCAGGGGGATCCTGCTGATCTGGCTGCTTGCCGGCGCCGCACCCGTCCAGTGGACATTCAGGGAGGCTTTTGATGCAGCCTGGAGCCTCTATCCCGACCGCCCCGGCATCGAAGCCCAACGGGTGGCTGCATTGGCGCGTGCACGTACGGCAAGAGGCTTCTTTCCTAATGCGCCAACGGTGACCGGAACCTATTTCGATGATCACGCGATCGGTAGCAACCAGGGATACACAACGTATCAAGGCGAGTTGTCCACGCCGATTTGGCTGCCCGGAGAAGGAACCGCGACCGAGCGTGTTGCCAATGCCGATGCGCGCACCTTCGTGGCCCAGAGCGCCAACGCCCAGCTGACGGTAGCCGCCGCAGTGCTGGATGCGGCGGTCGTCGCGACCCAGGCACAACAGGAGCTCATCATCGCCAACAGGAAACTACGCTTTGCACGTCGCGTCGCAGCCGAGGTCGGGCATGCCGCCCGTGTCGGCGAACTCTCCGGCACCGATCTCGATGCGGTACAGGCAGAACTCGATAGTGCGGTCATGTCGCAGAGCAACGCAGCCGCGGGTGCTACGAATGCCATCGCCGCTCTTGCGGTCTTGACTGGATCGCCTGAGATCCCGATTCTTGAGGCCTTTTCGGAACTCCAGCCCGCTCCCGCTGGTGTAGACCGGAGTGCTGGACAGGAAGATCCGCGTATCCTGGTGATGGAACGGCGGCTTGAAACCGCCAGAGAGCAGCTTCGCCTGGTGCGCGCATCGCCGATGGCGGATCCGGATGTCGGGTTCGATGGGATCCGCGAGAAGCAGTTCGGCAGCCCATGGGATACGAGAGTAGGGGTGGTGATCCGCGTCCCGTTACCGAGCCCGGCAATCAATCGGTCCCGACTGGCGTTGGCGCAAAGTGCCGTGACGGTTGCAGAGGGCGAACTGTTGCGAGTGCATCGCGAGGTAGAGCTGGGTATGGTCCAGACCGAGATCTCACTGCGCGCGGCGCGGACGGCACAAGCGTCGGCGATCCATCTGGCCAGTGACCTGAACAGGCGGGCCGGCTCGATGGAGCGGGCCTGGCTCGTCGGCGAGACAACGTTGATCGAATTCCTGCGCGCCAGACAGGCCGCTTTCGATGCCGACCGCCAGGGTGCGTCGGCGGGCGTATCGGCGCACGCCGCCGTGCTGCGGGCGGCCCTGGCGACCGGGATGGTGCCACCATGAGCAAGTCATGGCAGCCCGTGGTTCTTGTCGTGCTCGCCGGCCTGATCGGCGCCGGTGGATTCGCTGCAGGCCAAATGACCGGTTCGACCGCACAACCGGCAAAGGCGCCTGACAAGCCGGATGACGCGTCTGGGCCGCCGGGAACCATCACGATGGACCAGACAGCACAGGCCGGGATCGGGCTGAAAGTCGCGCAGGTGCAACGGCGGAATCTCACCAGGCGGCTGGCCGCGTCCGGCCAGATCGTGGCCGATCCGGCGCGCACCGCACAGCTTCGTCCGCTTGGCCCGGGACGGGTTACATCCGTGCTGGTCCGGTCCGGCGATCGGGTTCGTCGGGGACAGGCGCTGGTTCACTATCAGGACATTTCCCTGGTGACGATCGACACCCAACTGACCGCCGGTCATGCGTCGCTCGAGCAGGCGCAGGCTGACCGGGCAGTGGCGGCTGCGGCGTTGGCGCGTGGTCGGGCGTTGCTCGGCGGCGTCATTGCGCAGGCCGAACTCGACCGGCGCAAGGCGGCGCTTGCCCAGGCCGACGCGATGCTGATCCTTGCGCGCGGACAGGTGGGCAGCCTGAAGCAACGTCGACAGCTTTACACGACCGAGCCAGGTGCGCCGGGGGAGGCAGCGGTCATAGCCCCGAGCGATGGCTACGTCATGTCCGTGCAGGTTGCGGTCGGTGACACGATCGACCCGGCCCGTGTGGTCGCGACCGTAGCCGACCTCTCCACGGTCTGGATCGAGCTCCCGGTGTATCAGGTGGACATCCCGAACGTCGCTACAGATGGCGACGTACCGTTCACCATCGCCGCACTCCCTGGCCAGCACTTCACCGCCACGCTTGATGCGAAGAGTGCGATGCTCGACCCGGGTACCGGAGCGATGCAGGTGCGCGGCATCGTTGCCAATCCGGACCTGCGCTTCCGGCCCGGGATGCGTGTCGAGGCCAATCTACCGACAACCGGGACGACGGACGCACTGACGCTGCCCCCGGCATCTCTGCAGGACATCGGTGGCGAGCCGGTGGTTTTCGTCCAGGCCGGCCCGACGCAGTTCAGGCAGCAGAAAGTCCGTATAGGCGTGCAGACCAGGGAACTCGTCGAGATTGCCGCGGGGCTCGAACCTGGCCAGACCGTTGTGACCAATGGAAGCTTCTGGCTCAAATCGCAGGCTCTGCAAGCCGAACTAGGGTCGGGTGACTAGCATGGATCGCGTTGTCGCTCTTTCCCTGCGTTACCGGGCGCTGGTGTTCATTTTCGTGGGTCTTGCGGTGGCAGGTGCCCTGCTCTGTATGCTCACATTGCCGGTGGAAGCTGTCCCGGACATCTCGCCCAAGGAGGTGCTGGTTTCGATCGTGGCACCGGGCCTTGCGCCCGAGGAAGTCGAACGGCAGGTCACGTTCCCGATCGAGAGCCAGATGACCGGGCTGCCGGGAATGACCGACCTGCGCTCCGTCTCGCGGTTCGGGGTTTCGGTCGTCTATGTCGAGTTCAACGACAGCACCGATATTTTCCAGGACCGGGTCCTGGTCAACGAGCGGATGCAGGCCGCACGCTCCTCGATCAACGTACCCGGGGTCAATCCGGTGCTGGGGCCGCTTTCGACCGGTCTTGGCGAAATCATGCAGTTCCAGCTCAGCGGTCCGCCCGGCATGTCGCTGATGCAGCTCAACACGATCATGACCTGGCAGGTGGCGCCACGCATCAAGCAGATCGACGGCGTGGCGGACCTGAACGTCAATGGCGGGTCGGAGCAGACGTTCGAGGTGTCGCTCGACGAGCGCAGGCTGCTGCAATACGGCGTCTCGCCGGGAGAGGTGTTCCGGGCGGTCGACGAGAACAACGCCACCGCCGGCGGCGCCTGGATCGAGCACAATCAGGAACAGCAGGTGGTGATCGGCCGCGGGCTGATCCAGACACTCGACGATCTCGGCAACATCGTCCTGCGTGGCGGCAACGGGGCGAACGTACCGCCAGTGTTCATCCGCAATGTGGCCGACGTCAGGATGGGGCCACGCGTCCGGCTCGGCGCGGTGACACGCGACGGCAAGGGCGAGATCGTCAACGCGGTCGTGCTGATGCAGGTCGGCAGGAACTCGGGCGATGTGACGCGGGCGGTGCGCGCCTCGATTCCATCGATCGAGCAGTCATTGCCGAAAGGGGTTACGTTGCGCCCGTTCTATGACCGCTCCGACCTGTCCCGCCGCACGATCCATACGGTGGAGGAGAACCTGACGCTGGGTGCGGTCCTGGTGATGGTGACGCTGTTGGTCATGATCGGCGACGTGCGTTCGGCGCTGGTCATCACCTCGGTCATCCCGCTGTCGCTTCTTATCGCGCTGACCGGCATGAAGGTTTTCGGGATCTCCGCCAACCTGATGAGCCTGGGCGCGATCGATTTCGGCATGATCGTGGATGGCTCGCTGGTGCTTGTCGAGAACACCCTGCGCCGGCAGTCGGCAGGATACGCGTCCTCGAAATCGGCTGGCGACATGACGCAGACGGTTGGAGATGCCGCCCGGGACGTGGCGCGACCAATCACGTTTGCCGTCGCGATCATTATCATTGTCTACCTTCCGGTGCTGAGCCTGCAGAGCATCGAGGGAAAGATGTTCCGGCCGATGGCCGAGACGGTCATCCTGGGCCTGCTCGGCTCGCTGCTGCTGTGCCTGACCTGGATCCCGGCGATCGCGTCGCTGGCCCTACGGTCGGATCGCCGGGATCGGGACACGGCCCCGGTGCGCTGGGCAAGAGCCGGCTACACAAAGGCGCTCGCCGTCTGCGAGAACCATCCCTGGATCGTGCTGAGCGTGGCGGCGATCCTGTTCGGCACCGCCGCGATCCTGGCGACCCGCCTGGGCGGTGAATTCATCCCGCAACTGCAGGAAGGCTCGCTGGTGGTAACCTCGGCACGCCTGCCCAGCGTCGCCTTGCCGACTTCGATCGCCAACGCAACCTTGATCGAAAAGACGCTCAAATCGTTCCCCGACGTGAAGACGGTGATCAGCAACACTGGGACGTCGGCGATCCCGACCGACCCAATGGGCGTGGAGCAGACCGACAGCTTCGTGATCCTGAAGCCGTCCGCCGAATGGAAAACTGCCGACGGCCAGGATGGTCTGGTTGCCGCGTATGGCAAGGCCTTGGAGAAGGCGGTTCCGGGGACGGCCTTTACCTGGAGCCAACCGATCGAGATGCGCATGGACGACCTGCTTGAAGGCGTCAAGACCGCCGTTGCGATCTCCATCTATGGCGACGACCTCGCTACACTTGCGCGGCTTGGCAAGGAGGTCGCCCAGGTCGTGCGGTCCGTGCAGGGGGCTGCAGATACCGCGCCCGAACAAGTAAGCGACTTGCCGTTCATGCAGATCGACGTCGATCGGCGGCGCGCAGCCCAGTACGGAGTGAATGCACGCGATGTGCTCGACGTGGTCGCGGCGATCGGCGGCCGGATCGGTGGCAACGTGTTCCAGAACAACTCGACATTGCCGACGCAGGTGAGGTTCAACGCGGTCGATCGTGATGGCATCGACCGGATCAGCGCGTTGCGGGTCCTGATACCGGCCGGAGGAAGCGTCCCGCTTTCGGAGGTCGCAACGATCAAGGTGGCAGGATCCGCCGCCCAGGTCAGCCGCGACCAGGTGCAACGTCGTACGGTGGTGCAGACCAATGTCCGTGGTCGCGACACAGTATCGTTCGTCAAGGCAGCACAGGTGGCGGTTGCGCAGCAGGTAAAGCTGCCGCCGGGATATCGAATCGAATGGGCTGGCCAGTTCCAGAACCTGGCCCAGGCATCCCACCGGCTCGCAATCGTGGTGCCGGTGGCGCTGATCCTGATCTTCGTGATGCTCTACATGACGTTCGGCTCGGTGCGATTGGGATTACTCATTTTCCTCAACCTGCCGATGGCCGCGACCGGCGGCATCTTCGCGCTGGTGCTGCGCGGCCTGACCTTCAGCGTGTCGGCGGGAATTGGTTTCATCGCCCTGTTCGGCGTGGCGGTGCTGAACGGCGTGGTAATGGTAAGCTACATCGTGGCCCGGCGCGAAGACGGTGGCAGCGCCAAGGACGCCGCCACCGAGGCAGCCCAGGAGCGATTTCGGCCGGTCCTGGCAACGGCTCTGGTTGCGAGCTTCGGCTTCATCCCGATGGCGTTCTCGACCAGCGCCGGCGCTGAAGTCGAGCGGCCCCTGGCGACAGTGGTCATCGGCGGCCTGATCTCGTCGACCCTCCTTACGTTGCTGCTGCTGCCGTCGCTCTACCCGCGCATCATCCAGATGCATCCGTTGAGGTGGATCAGCCACCGGGTTAGGGCGACAGCCTCCACCCGTTGATCGGCTGGAAGTTGGCTCTGCCATGGCCTTATGGCGACAGGTATCGAGGCTGCTGCATGTGCCGAAGGTGCGATTCCCTCGTTCGAGCGCGATCCATGCCGCGTTCGTACTGACAAGCATCGGGGGCTCCTGCCTTGTCGAAACGCCAGAGAAGCCCGCTTGCGCCGCTACCCTGGATGGCATTGCCGTCCTGGCCAACCAGCGCAATGACACACTGGCTCTTCCGGTAAATCGGGCGCCGGCCAGGCCTGGCCCTACCCCGGAAGCGGCGGAACCAGGTTCCACTGCGCCGCCGAGTGTCTGGCAGCGCAACGCCTTGCTCGGAAACACGGCAGGTATAAGGAACGCTTTTGCAGCCTGGGGGATGACACTTGGGTTGGCGGAGACCAGCGAGGTGCTTGGCAACGTCACGGGCGGCCAGCAGCAAGGCATCGTGTACGAAGGCCTGACCCAGGCTAGCATCGGCATCGACCTGAACGCCGCGATCGGGCTGGCAGGCGGCACGGTCGACATCAGCGCTCTTCAAATTCACGGCAGAGGGCTATCGACTAATAACATCATTAATCTGAACACTGTCAGCGGTATCGAGGCCAGTCGATCGACACGGCTGTTCGAGCTTTGGTACCAGCAGTCGTTCTTGAGCGACCAGCTTGACGTCAAGATCGGCCAGATCAGCGCCGATACCGAATTCGTCGTCACACAATATGGCGGGTTGTTCATCAACGGGTCGTTCGGATGGCCTGGCCTTCCAGGAGTGGATCTGCCATCGGGCGGCCCTGCCTATCCGCTGGCTACGCCAGCTGTGCGTCTCCGGATTAGATCTTCCAGGCAGCTATAAGATCGGCGGCTGGTATAATTCCAATGCATTTACCGATCAGTTTTACACCGGGAGTGCCTTCAGTTCGGTCCAGGCCTTCGGATCGTTCGCTCGCTCGCGCAAGAACGACTGGAGCGTCTACGCCGTCATCGACCAGATGGTCTATCGGCCTGGCAAGATGTCGGCTGGTGGCGTCTCGGTCTTTTTCCGTGCCATGGGGGCACCGGGAAACCGCAATTTGGTGAACGTGTTTGTCGATGCCGGCGTCGTCTGCAAGGGGCTATTCGATCGAGACAACGACACGGTCGGCCTAGGGGTCAACTGGGCCCGGATCAGCGACACTGCAAGGGCAGAAGACTCCGTCGTGGACAGATCGAGCTATCTACCCAGACCGGTCAGAAGTAGCGAGACCGATTTGGACCTGTCATATCAGGCTCAGCTCGCGCCGTGGTGGATTCTGCAACCATATGTTCAATACGTGTTCAAACCGGGCGCGGGCATCGTCAGTTCGACGAACCCAGCTAAAGTCATTGGAGACGCTCTCGTCCTTGGTCTTCGAAGTACTCTCAGTTTCTGAAGGCAGGAGGATATAGTGGATACTCGGCCTGCCGATCGGACGTCCGGACGCGGAAACCGTATCGGTGGGTATCGTTGGGCCAGGTTGATTGCGCCCCCGCTGGTCGCAGCAGCGGCTACTATCTAAATAGAGTGAATCCCGCTAGATAACCCTGGGTTCGGACCGCCAACTCGGAGAGAGACGGGAGATCATGCTGTGCCGGGGGTTCCGCTGGGAACAGCAACGCCATCATGATCTTGGATGGGCCAGGCGGTGCGGATTTAAGACGAAGATTCGCTGAGGCAAACGTCCTGAAGATTTTGTTCACATTCGAAAACCCGCTACCGAGCAAGGAAGCGGACGCGGAAGTCTTCATGACCACCGCAAGGTATCTTGCATCCAGGATTTCGACGGCCTGGATGCATGTGCCGCAAGCGCGTAAAACCGCTATGGACAGCGCTTCCGACCTAGCCGGCCTCACGCTCGTCCCAGCCCGTGCGCCCCTTCGGCCGGCCGCTCTTCGGCATTTCTGTTGCGGGGTGACCCTCGTGTTCACGAAGGAGTTCAGGCAGGCCGACGTCATCTACACGCGCAACCTCTGGATCGCATGGATGGCCATGCTCTTCGGCCAACGCGTCGTGTTCGATCATTACCGTCCATGGTCCGACCAGATCCCCCCTCTGGCACACTGGATCTATCGCCTGATGTGCCGACGCTCGTTCCTGGTCAACATCTGTCACTCGGAGTACACGCGCGAGAAATATCTCGCCCTCGGGATCCCGGAGGAGAAGCTCGTGTGCGTACGAAACGGCTTCGAACCGCAACGTCTCCAGTCGCGTGTTCCGGTCAACGCGGCCAAGCGGTCCATCGGCCTGCCCGATGACCGAAAGACGGTGGTTTACACCGGACGCTTGAACCACCGGAAGGGCCTGTCTCTCGTGGTCGAGGCGGCTCAACGTCTGCCGGACATCCTGTTCGTCCTGGTCGGGTCGTACGGGAATGGCGTTATCGAGGCATCGGCGGCCGGTATCGAGAATATCCTCGTGATCCCATGGCAGCCGGCGGACGTCATCGGCCAGTACGTCCTTGCAGCCGATGTCCTGCTGGTGCCTCCTTCCTGGAAACCGCTGGCCCAGTTCGGCTCTACCGTATTGCCGCTCAAACTCTTTTTCTACATGGCGTCTGGCAGACCGATCCTCGCAGGGAACACCCCGGATGTAAGCGAAGTGCTACAGCATGATCGGAATGCGTTTCTGTGCCGCCCAGACAACCTGGACTCGCTGGTCAACGGGCTTCGGATCCTGACAAGCGATACCGTGCTTGCGGACAGGATTGCGGCAATGGCGCTGGCCGATAGCGCTGACTTCACCTGGGACAAGAGGACCTCGCGGATCGTCGATATCATCCGGAATAGGTTGGAGGCGCCACCGGTGACGGGTAGCTGGAGTGACGCGCATACCCGGATCTGGCGGCATCAGTCCTGGCGCTGGCTGAAGAACCTCCTTCGAACACGCTCCTTGATATTGCCGCCATCCTTCGGCCCGGGTGTCATCTCCAGAAGCGAAGTGACAACGCTTCGCGCATGATCGTTTCCTCATGGATCATGTGATGCCTGTGCCGGTCGAGCTTCGGCGCAAGTGACCACCCATCACCGTCTTCTCGGAACCGGCTTCAACTGGCTTGCCGGCGCGACCGTCATCGCCAAGATCGTGGACTTCGCCACGATCCTGATCATGCTGCTGTATCTGAGCAAGCAGCAGGTCGGAATTGCTTCTCTCGTGGTGTCGATCGCCATGGTCGTCGAAGCGCTCAATGGGCTCGGGACCGGCGAGGCATTGATACAGGCCAGGTCCGTCTCGCGGCTTCAGCTCGACACGTTGTTTTGGTATGTCGTCGGCGCGTCGCTGCTGGTCGGGAGCCTGACCCTGCTGGCGGCGCCGTGGATCGGCGCGCTGTATGGCTTCGCCGGCCTGGGAGCCTATTTCACTGTAGTCGCGGCTAAGCAGCCCCTTGTAGGTGCCGCCTTGATCCCGATCGCGATGATGAGCAGGGACCTGCAATACCGGCGGATCGCGATCGTCAACGTCTGTGCAACACTCGCTGCATCGTTCACGCGCCTCGGCCTCGGTGCCTGCGGGGCCGGAACATGGGCTTTGGTGGCCGGCTACTCGGCAAGCGGGCTGTACACGTTGATCGGGGCGGTGTTGGCCCGGCCATTTCGACCCAGGCTCAGGTTCCAGTTCTCCGCAATCAGGCCGCTGGTCCGGTTCGGGTTCCGGTCTGCCGCGGCAAACGTGTCGGAACAGATGTTCAAGAACGTCGACTATATGTTGATCGGGTTGTTCTACGGCCCCTCGCAGCTCGCGATATACCGGGTCGCCTTCGATATCGCCATGGAGCCGGCCATGGCCGTCGGCACGCTCGTCAATCGCACGACCCTGCCGGTCATTGCGCGTGTGGCACTCATCAAACGCCATCTTGCAGAGACCTTTCTATGGGGACTGGAAAGAATTGCAGTCCTCGTGCTGCCATTGACCGGCGGCCTGATGTTTGCCGCTTATCCACTCACGTCGTTACTTCACGACCACCAGGGCATCAGCTATGTGGCGGCGGCCCTGCCGCTCCAGATCCTGTCGATCGCTGCGTTGCTGCGGGTATCGCTGCTGCTTCTGTCGACGGTCATGATCGGCTCCGGCCGGCCGGGGATGGCCGCACGTCTGTCCCTGGCGGCGTTGCTGCTTCTGAGCATGGGCATCCTCGTAGCCGGGTTCGCGTGTCGAGCCCAGGTCGGCATCGTTGCCGTGTCGGCGGTCTGGCTCGCCATCTATCCGCTCTTGCTGGCCTGGGGGGCCCGATACCTCTATCGCGATTGGAACGTCTCCGGCAGCGACCTCTGGCGCCACTTCAAGGTCCCGTTCATCGCGGTCGGGATGATGATCCCCGTCCTGGCCATCGGACGCCTCCTGATCGGCGGAGGCGATCCCAGGCTGCTGCTGGCTCTGGATGTCGTCGTGACGGCTTCAGTCTATTTCATCTTATACCGGCAGCAGCGGAAGCGCAGCGGAACCCCTCGGTAGCCAGCTTCGACAGGCAGTCTTTCCGTGGCTCAGGCCCGCGCCATGGCAGCCGAGTGGCTGGTCTGCGCTCCCCGGTAACGATCGAACATGCTCATCTGGTGCACGCAGCTCAGGGTGCAGGTCGCACTGCAGGATTTCTCGGTGTTGTATTCGCGGCGAAGATCGTCGCGCGTGTATTCCAGAAGCGGGATGCCGGGATATCCACGCTGCTGGGAACACCAGTGGACCTTGCCGTCCTCGGCGACATAAAGGTAGCGGGCGCCGGCGCGGCATTTCCAGTCGTTGGTCTTGCCGTTCATGAGATTTTTCTGGAACAGCCGGTAGTTCAGGGTATGGACGATCGACGGTGAGATCTTCGTGACAAGCTCGTAGGCCTGCATCTGGTCCGAACTGAGGGGCTTCAACGTGCCCGTATGGTCGTGCAGCACCCCCACGGAATGCTGAAGGCCATATTTTGCCGCGGTCCTCGCGACCGTCACGACGTCCTGCGTCCGCTCGTTGGTGACACCCAGGACCGAGTTCACGTTCACCTTGAAGCGCGCATGCTGCTGCAGCAGCGCCAGCTTTCCTTCGACCGAGGAGAGGCTTTTCATCGAGACGTCGTCGGGCTCGAGGTTGTCGATGCTGATCTGCATGCCCTGCAGGCCGGCCTCGTTGAGACGGTCGATCCAGCTCCGGCTCAGCCGGAAGCCGTTCGTGATCATGGTCACGATCATCCCGTGCCTGCGGGCTGCAGCGATCGCCTTGTCGAGTTCCGGATGCAGCAAGGGTTCGCCGCCGGTGAAGGTGATGGAAGCGGTTTTCAACATCGCCAGATGATCAATCCAGCGGAGGAGATCGGCGAGCGGCACGGGTGGTGAAACCGCGTCGTATTCATTGCAGTAGCCACAGGCGAGATTGCAACGCCGCGTAACGACCACCTGAGCCAGCAGCGGATTGTAGCGTGATCCGATGACCCGGCCCAGGAAGCGAGCCCCGGAGACGAGGCTGCCGAGGCGATGCGAGGACCTGGTGCCTGCGACGATGGTCTTTGTGCTATCGGCCGGGCGGGGTGGGCTCAAAGCGTGGTTCCTTTGCGGTATGGGCGTCTCAGGTGGCTGATCTGACTCCGAAGATCACTGCCCAATGACTAGGCTATCATAGTAAGCTTCGAGTTTCTCGTTCTGCCGATTGGCATCGAAATGCTGCTCCACGAAGGCGCGAGCGCGCACCCCCATCCGTTGTCGGAGCAGCGGCTCGTCGAGGAGGTCGCTCATTCGCCGAGTGAGTGCTTCCGGATCTCGTGCCGGCACAAGGAAGCCTGTCTCCCCGTCGATCACGGCTTCAGCGATCCCTCCGACATCCGATCCTACTACAGGTACGCCGGTCGCCGCGGCTTCCAAAAGCACCATGCCCAAGCCTTCGACACGCCCGGACGAGGTGAGGATGCTGGGCAGGACCAGCATCGCCGCCTTCCGCATCCACTGAGTGACCTGAGTGAATGGAAGTGCACCGAGAAAAACGACATGATCGCTCAACTCCAGGGTTGCCACCAGCCGGGATAGAGAGCGGCGCAACGGGCCGTCACCGATGATCACCAGGCGGGCGCCAGGATGCCGGCGGCGCAGCATCTTGAAGGCCTGGATCAAATAACGCGTACCTTTCATCTCCACCAGTCGGGCGACGTGAAGGATCGTCAGTGTTTCTTCCGAACGATCGCGTGGCATTACCGTCGTCGGATCCACACCGGTGTAGTGAACGTGGGTACGCGCCTCGGGAAATCCCATGGCAAGAACCCGGTTCCGGATGAAGGTGGATGAGCACAGGAACAGATCGCCCTGACGGGCCAGCCGGCGGCGGAACAGCGGAAAGTTTGCCCAGGCTGGAGAACACAGCAGGGCAGCGGTCGACAGGGTCGCGTCAAAGCCGTGAAAGGTGGTGACAAGCGGGATGCCAAGGCGACGGGCCAGCGGCAGGGCATACACGCCGTCGGTGCCGAAATGGGCGTGGATCAGCAGCGGCCTGACACCCTGTAGCACTCTCAGGTAGGGTCGAGGGTCCCGGCTGATCACCTGCCAGCCGATCTCCGGCAATGTTCGCCATCGCCCTGCATCGCGTAACGCGAAGGCCTGAGCCCCGGGAGGGGTTTCGCCGTAGCGTAGCCGCCCCAGATACGAGGCACGATACCGCCGAAGCCCCTCCGCCTGCTGGGTAATGAAGGGTTCCGATATCCTGAACAGGTTCTGGCGGAACACGATGATGTCCCGCTTGCCGACCGTGTCGGGCGCCATATCGGCGGGCGTCATCTTGCTCAAGAGCCTGCCATGCCTGGAGGTCCAGCAGCTTCGGAAAGTCGCCGAACGTGCGCGTGGGCGGCGTATAACATGATTGCAGCGTTGAGCAAGACACCATCGAAAGCAGTTCGATGTCGTGGCACCTTTATGAAATCTACGCTAACGAAGCCTAACACGCTAGACAGCGGCTGGATGACCATTCGAGTCCTGCACAAAGCACGGTGCCTGCTGCTTTAGACGTCTTACCTCGGGAGCTCAGACCTTGTTTTCTTGGTGACGAACATAACAAGGTTCCGTAAATGTTCAGACCGCTGGGCGTGGATAGTGAAGGCAATTTTATGGTAACGTCCGGACCGGCGGTATGACGATCCCGCAGAGACTTCATTTTTGCTGGATCGGTCCTTCGCTCCCCTGGGCCTATGCGTTCGCCGTGCTGTCCGCGGCCAAGCGCGGCGAGCTCGAGGAGGTCGTCCTCCACCATACCGATCTACTCGACGACAGCGCCCAGGTGGAGGCGCTCAGGCGTACACATGGTATCCGCCTGTCGCGGATCGACCCGACCGCGTGCCTGTCGGAAACCGCCCGCGGTCTCGGGCTTGGCGACGGCCTGATTGATCTCTACGAACGCCTGGATAAGCCGGTCATGCGATCGGATGTTCTCAGGGCCGCAATCTTGTACATGAATGGCGGAATTTATGCCGATCTTGACACAATAACGGTTGCGTCACTGCTGCCTCTGACCGAAGCCGCGGCGTTCGTCGGCTCGGAATTCATCGTTTGGCCTCCGTCCGCACGGTTGTCGCGCTCGCCCATGGTGCTGGGACGCCATCTTCTACTCGATCTGATCAGGAAGGTTCTTCGGCAGATGCCCGGCGGCTGGCGTCCGTTTCGCCGGTTCGAGAGGTTCTATGTACGAAGATTGAATAACGCGATCATGGGAGCCGAGGCGAAATCTCCGCTCCTCGCCGCCTACCTGACTGCAATGGTGGACCTTCCACAGGACCGCGCCTTGCAGCCCTACGCATTGGGGCCACATCTGCTGAACGAGGTCGTGCAGCGGTCCGATCCGGGTTTGCTGGTCGTCCCGGAGCCGCGGGTCTTCTCTCCCCTTGCGCCTGAAATCTCGGCGCACTGGTTCCGGACAGGTCGAACAGTCCCCTTGGCCGCCATCCTCTCGACGGAAACGCGGATCGTGCACTGGTATGCTTCGGTTCGCACGCACGCGAGGGTGGCCTCGATTACACCCGAGTCCGTGCTGAAAAACAGACACCGCCAGCTCTACAGCGCGCTCGTCTGTTCCTGCATCGACACTCTGCCAAGCCTGGCATGAGCCGAGACCAAGCCGGCTTGCCGCCCTGCCGTCGTCGCGTCGAAAGCGCCGATAAACTATCGACATCGTATCCAGGAAACCGTTGATGAAATGTCTAATCGTCGCCGCAGGGCAGGGATCGAGGCTCAGGGAAAAGACCGATCTCAAGCCGTTGATCCCGTTGCGTGGCGTTCCACTGATAGAACGGGTGATCTCCGGTGCGCGTCATGCCGGTATCGACGAGTTCCTGGTAGTGAGCGGCTATCGGGGCGACGAACTGCGAAAACACCTCGACAGCCTTGGCAAGCAAGATGGCATTCGGATCGAGCACGTCATCAACGACGAGTGGAACCGGGCCAACGGGGTTTCGCTGCTCAAAGCGAAACCTTATCTGAGTGAGCCGTTCGTCCTGTCCATGTGCGACCATCTGGTCGATCCGGATATCCTTCGCGGCTTGATCTCGGCGGCGGTCGAACCCGACCGGGTGACCCTGGCGGTCGATTTCGATATCGCGAATCCTCTGAACGATCCGCTGGACGTGACGCGCGTCAAGTGCAACGCCGGTCGGATCGAGACCATCGGCAAGCTTCTGCCGGATTTCGACGCCTTCGACACAGGTATTTTCCTGTGCAATCCCATCATTTTCGCAGGGTTGGAAGAAAGCCAGTCCGCCGGCGACGATAGCATATCGGGCGCAATGAACGTTCTGGCCCGATGGCAGAAGGCCTTTGTCTTCGATATCCAAGGGAAGGTGTGGATCGACGTCGACGATCCAGCCGACGTCGAGAAGGCGGAAAAGCTGCTCGATAGCGGCAAGCTATAGAGGCTCCCCAATTGATTGTTATCGCCTTCTATCAATGGGAGTGGGTTGACGTGGACAGTGCCGAGCCGATCAGGCGCAACTCTGAAATAGAGGATCCAACCAACCTGTATTGTGTCCACCCGATCTCGAATCGGCTGACTCCGCTGTTTGCGCGGATCGGTATCGTGCCGAATGCCGTGTCGATTACGGGCATGGTTTTCGGCGTCGGCTCGGGGTTTGCCTATTATCGTTATCAAGACACATGGTTTGCGATCGCAGGCTTCGTCCTGATGTTCGCCTGGCACGTGATGGACGGCGTCGATGGCCAACTGGCACGCCTGACGGGCGCGCAGTCACCGTTCGGGAAAGTCCTCGATGGCATATGCGACTATGTCACATTTACGTCCGTCTACATCGGTCTCGCCCTGGCGCTGGCCCCGCAGCATGGGAGCTGGGTGTGGGCACTGGTGCTCGTGGCAGGGCTTTTTCACGCAATCCAGGCTGCGGTCTACGAGGTGCAACGTCAGGAATACAATTTCTGGGGACGTGCCCAGAAGTCTGCCGAATTCAGGTTGGTCAGTGGCCCCCCGCCTGGATCTGGAAGGTCTCCGGTCCTGGAGCATATCGCAAACCGACTTCATTCTATTTACCTGAACGTGCAGCTTCTTCCACTTGGCTTCAACGCCGCCTTCCGGACGAAGCTCGATGATGCTTTGCGCTCGCGCCAGGGTCACGATGCATCGATCAGGCAGATCTACCGTCAGGTGTTCGCGCCCGCTGTACGCACATGGTCAGTGATGTCGGCGAACTACCGGACTCTCGCTATATTTGTCTTCAGCATCATTGGTCGCCCGATGTATTATTTCTATTTCGAGATCTTCGGCCTGACACTCGTGATGTGTATCCTGTTGAAGCGCCAACGACTGCTATACACGAGGTTCTTCAAACGCCTGGAGGCGACAAGCTGACCTCGTCTCGACGGCGTCTGGATCGGTGGGAACGATGGAAAAGATAGATCGAGATCACGATCGTCAGCATTGCGGGGGTAATGGCTGCAACGGCCGCGCTCAGGCCGGTCAGGAGGCCAAGGCGGCCCGAGATTTCTTCCGCCAGAGAAAACGCGACGCCCACTCCGACCCCGCTCGCAAAATCCCGCCCGCTGTTCCGGTCCCGATGAGACCCGAAGATGAACGGGACAGCCGCGATCGTCATCGCAACGAGCGATAAGGGCAAGGTCAGCTGGGCCCATAGTTCCTGCTCGTAGCGTGTCGCCGGCTGGTCGGGCGGAAGGTCCCAAATGTGCCGATAGAGATCGATCGGTGGAAGACTGCCTGGTGGAAGCATCAGGAATCTGATCTGCCTCGGCGAGACGAAGGAGTGCCAGGACAGTGTCGCGAAGTGGTCGGTCTTGATCTGCATGACCCGGACCGATTTCCGGGCGACGTCGGTCAACAGCCATGTGCCGTCGGGCCGGATAACTGCGGTTGCGGCATGGATGATGGTATCCATGTTGCCGTCTATACGGAAGCTATAGATGTCGATGCCGATCGGAATATCCCCAGGGGCAAACCGTTGAACATTGAGATACTGCCGGTCGCGCTGGGCCCAGAAGCTGTCTGCGTGCCTGGTCGGTGATGACGACAGGGCCGAGGCTCGCTGCTCCAGGGCGAGCTGCTGCGCAGGGGGGATTCCGAACTCCATCAGCAGCATGAGCGAGATCACGATCGGGACGATCAGCCAGAGTACGCTGCCAATGATCCGGCGTTCCGAAATACCAAGGCTGAGCATGGCAGTCAGCTCGGAGTTCCGCGCAAGGTTCCCGAGTGAGAGGAGGCAGCCTAGCAGCATCGATACCGGCAGCACCTGCAACAGCCGGGATGGCGCGGTCAGAAGCACGTAGGTCAGGGCATCGACGACCGTATAGTTCCCTTCGCCGACCGAAGCGAGCTGCTCGACGAATTCCAGCAGGCTGAACAACCCGGTCAGTGCTAGCGCGACCAGTCCGATTGCCCTGGTCGCACCGGCCTGGATGTAGCGCTGCACCGACCATGTCTTGCCGGGGCCGTGGCGGCCGGTGACGCTCGGGAACCGGTTCATGCAGTGGCGCGCCCGAACGCCATCCTGAAGCGGCTCCAGCCGATCGTGACGATGACAAACAGGGCCAGGATGGCCGGCGCCCACCAGATTCCCGGAACCCGGCCGATGATGCCGTGCTGTACCCAGGTCCGCGCCGAGGTGCACAGGAGATAGTAGGTGAAATAGATCAAAAGAGCATTCAGGTAGAGCGAGTATTTGGCCTGCCGTGGCCCGCTTCGGCTCAGCGGTATGGCAACCAGCCCAAGCAGGAGCGTCGACAGGGGCGTGGATAGCCGCCACTGTAGTTCGGCGACGTCCTCATCGGAGCGCGAGTTGAAAAGATGTGCGCTGGTTGCCGCGACCGCGCTATAGCCGGGCGCGCGGGCAGCATGTCCGTCGGGGCTGACGACCAATCCCTTAGCCTGCACGACCTGATCCGGCCGACCATCATTGTAGTCCAGTTCGTAGATGTGGGCATCGGTCAGGTAGACCTCCGTACCCGAGACAAGCGTCTTCTGCGCCAGTTCGTCGGCGAGATGCGCGTAGATGATCTCGGTCCGATCGCTGTGCCTGAGTTTTACGAACACATCCCGCGCCGAGGAGCCTCTAGGTTGGCGGTGACCCAGGAAGATGACCCTCGCGCCCTGTTTGCCGACATAGAACGAGCCGGCTTCCATCGCGCCGAGGTCGAGCAGCGTAGCCGCCCGATCGGACAGGGCGTGCAGCCTCTCATAGGCAAACGGCCTGACCACCAGGGAGAGGACCGCCACGACGATGGCCAGGGATCCCGACAGCGTCAGCACGGCACGAACCACGGTCGCCTGCGTCACACGAAGCGCGGCCATTGCGGCGAGCTCGGAGTCGCCGTGCAACCGGGCAAGACAGAACAGCACGGAGATATACAGTGCCGCAGGAATCAGGACTTCCAGGGAGATCAGCAATTTCAGGCCGATCAGTTCCGCGATAGCTCCGGCCGGCAATAAGCCGTTCACGGCATCCGACAGGAAGCCGGCGGCCGTATAGCTGGCAAAAAGGGCTATCAGGATGCAGAGCGTTACAGCCAGCGGATTCCGTAGCTCGCGAACCAGATACCGATGGATGATCACGGTTGTGCCCCGGTCATTATCTGGTTCCGACGCTATGGGGCCGAACCGCGTAGAGTGAACTGCCACCCTCGGTCCACCGCACCGTCAGCCGGGAATTGGAATAGCCGGGGGGTAGCGCTGCATCGATGAGCCAAAGGTAGTCGATTCCATCGAAGGGAATGGCTGCGAGTGCATTCTGGATGGTTGGATGTTTCCGTGCGGTCCCACCGCAGCCGGTTGGCCAGACATACTCGGACGGGTCGTCGTAGAAGCTTTGCGATGGTCGATAACGGATTTGCAACAGGTGTCCCCCATCCACATCCCACTCCGAATTTGTCCAGCTCCGCCGAAAGACGATTGCAAGCTCTCCCAGATGGTCCAGTCGGTTGCCTCGCCAGTTGCGCAGGGCACTGCAATCGCGGGTTTCGAGGACGATGACCCGGCTATGCAGCGGAAGCTGTTGAAGGGCACGAAGTTCGGACGCGAACCGCGTATCGTACGACGCGAAACCGACGGAGGTTACGGCCAGTCGGATGAAAAGCACACATAGCCCGGACAGGGCGACCAGTCTGGACAATCGCGGGTCCACACCGCTCCAATCCTGTGCGGCGAAGGCCAGCATCGGGATGAGCGGGAGGAGACGCTCATCCGCGTAGTTCGAACCACCGAGCACGCCCGGCGTGATGATAAACAGCAGGATCAGACCGAGCAGGGCCGGGACGACCGCGCGGTTCGGGCGTGCGCCACGCTTCCAGCCCACGACGAACACGGCAAGCGCCAGACCCAGGGTGCCGATATCCAACAGGAGGTTCTGGTCGCGAAGCAACATCACCAGCGCATTGAATTTTGCCGGGATGCTGTACCTGTTCGTTCCGGTCAAAGATCTGCTTGTAAGCCGCCACAACACAATGATGACGAAAGACGAAAGGAGCGGCCTGCAACGGACCAGGAGCGAGCGCCACCGTCTGTCTGATCGAGCCAGCTCCAACTCCCTCGACGCGATGAACAGGACGAGCAGGCAGCCTGCGACGACATGGCAGAGAAAGACTGCCGGGATGATGATCCAGGCTCCCGCTTCGCGCAGACGCACGTGCCCGTCCAGCCGGATCCAGGAGGCGAGGCAAATCAACGACAGGGCCACGCCCAGCATGTAGTTGAGGAAGCCGCTGTTCAGCGGATAGCTGTAGATGAAGACCAGCGCCCAGGCTGTCGATGCCGCGCCCCGCGGGTTGACGGTGCGAGCCACCATGATGATTCCTGTCGCCAGCAAGAGCGGGATGCTCGCGGCGACGAGCCGGTAGGACCAGACCAGGCCGAGCACTCGCCTCAGCGCCGCCACGACCAGGTCGGTGCCCATGTTCGGGATCAGGTGCCACTCGAAGCTCATGCGGCTGGCAAAGACGGGATCGTCCGCATAGGCAGCAACGGCAGCACTTCCCATGTGACCGGGGAGATCCGTAAGAGGCGGAATGCTGCAGAAGAAGAATGGGACCGTCAGCAGGAGGCTGATTGCAAGCACGATGCGCGCATCCAGCGCAAGCCATAGGTCGAGGGTCCGTCGCATCAGAAATGGGTTCTCTCGACGCAGCGTCGGACGAGCATAGCTGGAACGGCAGAACTCGCAATGCCTCCAATGCACCCAGGCCTTCCGGGATGGCCGGAAGCCGCATGCTTAACCGCATAGAGGCGATCGCCTCTATCGGTCACAGGTGGTTGACGCATGACGATCGTCGCCGTCTCTTGCTCGGGCGCCTTCAGGAGCCTTCGGTTGGGATACGTGCTACGAAGATCGGATATCCTGTTGCTGGTTGCTGCGGCAATGATCGTGTTTTTCCTGGCAGGCCCGGTGCTGACGATGCCGCTCAGGATACCGCTGAGCTACAACGAGGGTTGGAACGCCTATTTCGGTGCGCGAGCCATGGATGCCCGTCTGGGGCCACTTTATCCCGGTTCAGATAGCCTCGTATTCAACAACTATCCGCCGCTCTCCTTCTACATTGTCGGTGTTCTGGGCCGCTATGTCGTCGGCGACCTTATCGTAGCCGGCCGCATCGTCGCTCTGACTTCGTTGCTAGCATCCGCGGGCTTACTGGGAGTCTGTGTCAGGCTCCTGGGTGGCACTGTCAGAGGAGGTCTGGCAGCGGCGGCTCTTCTCTTGCTCTACACCAGCACGTTCTATCGCGACTACGTAGCGGTGGACGATCCGCAATGGCTCGCGCATGCGCTGATGTTGGGAGCCCTTGCCATGCTCCTTACCGAATATCGGGCGGCACGCTATCCAGTCGGTCGAGTCATGATGGCTGCACTGCTGATGACCGCCGGCGGCTTCGTCAAGCACAGTCTGGTCGGCTTGCCGGTGGCGGTCACGATCTGGCTCTTCCTCGTTCAACCGCGCACGGCAAGGGTGTGGTTGATATCGGCGATCGGCTGGGTGTCGCTCGGGCTGATCGTCACGGAGATCCTGCATGGGGGTGCAGCGTTCCTGGACATCCTCGAGCACCACCGGGTATTCCGGTTGGGTCGGGCGGTGAAAGCCTTCGAACGGCTGCTTCCGCTGCTGCCGTTGATGATTGTCGCGACGTTGACGTATCGGGCGCGGAGGCAGGGCGATCGGCCGATCGGGCTTGCCGCGCTGTTTGTCGTCATCTCGCTGCTTGGCAGCCTGGCACAGCGCTTTGGCGAGGGCGTAAACTACAACGCCTACTTCGAAACGATGATCGCGTTGTGTCTCACCCTGGGCCTGGCATTGTCCGCAAGACCGACGCAGGACCCGTCGGTGCGGCGGCGCCTGCCAAGTCCCGGGCAGGTGGTCGGCCTGGCCTGTATCCCCTTGCTGGTCATGATGCCGTGGCAAATCGGGCGTGCCTGGGGCGATATAGACGGACGGTTTGCTCGGGCGCGATCATGGCAACCCATCATTCTCCAACTTGCCAGGCAGCCGGGGCTAGTGGGATGCGAGACCCTTTCCTTGTGTTTCTGGGCGGGCAAGCCGTTCGCCGTCGACATGTTCAACCTCAATCAGGACATCCTGACGGGCGGTTCGATTGCGCGGTTCGACGCGCTGGCCGGTCACCACGCCTTTGGCCTTTTCGAGTTCTCGAGCATCCTCACCGTCGTGAACGGCCACTCAGCGCTCAAGCACGATCCGTTACTGGAGAACTTGCTTGCGCATGGTTACGCGGTCCACCAGAGGGGGCCGGAGGGGAGTGTGGTGCTCGGACCCCCCTTGCCCTGACGCCGGTCAGGCGTCGTGCTGCAACCAGTCCACCAGATTTTGTTGCTGCCTGAAAAAATCATGCTCCGGGGGAACGGCATCGACCGTCATGGGAGATTTGAAAAACAGCCCCATCTGCATCTGGGCACCTCCTGCGCCCCGACGCCGCGCCAGATCGAGACACCGTGCGATCTCGATGACGAGAGGCGCTGCCAGAACCGAGTCCTTGCAGAGAAAGTTCACCTTGATCTGCATGCGCTGGCCGAGGAAGCCGGAGATGTCGATATTGTCCCAGGCTTCCTTGTCGTCGCCACGGGGGCGGTAATAATGGATCTGGCAGACATGGTCCTCGACCTTGTAGCCCAGGATGTCGTCGAGGACCGATCCCTTGGTCTGCAGCTTGGAAGCGAGGCTTCCCGAATGGTCGAGGGCGAAGCCGTCGTTGTTGCCCAGGATGTTGGTCGAGAACCAGCCATCGACATGAAGCGCACGGTCGCGGAACGCCGGGGCCAGGACGGTCTTGATCAGGGTCTGGCCGGTTTTGCCATCCTTGCCTGCCACCGGAACCCCGAGCTCCTTGGCAAGTGCGGTCAGGGCCGGGATGTCGGCGCCGAGGCTGGGCGTGAAGTTACCGTAAGGGATGCCTTCCCTGATGGCGGCATAGGCGTAGAGCATCGCAGGACTGATCGAAGGATGATTGTCTATCAAGGCCTGCTCGAAGCGCTCGACCGTCGCAAAGGCCGCGGTGTCTTCGGGCCAGCTCTCGACGGAGGCGAGGTTTACGACGACGAGACGCTTGATACCGGTTCGCGCGGAGAAGCCCCTGATGTCCTGGCGGATCTGTTCGATCGACCCGAGATGGGAATTCGCCTTGATACGATTGCTGCCATCGACATTATGACAGAAGTTCGTGTTGATGGTCGCTGCCCACGGGGTAACGCCAGCTAGCCTATCGTTGAGGCTGGACAGCATCGACTGTGGGAGAACCCCATGATGGGCCGCAGCATCAGCCAGATTGGCCGGGTTCAGATCCCAACCCGCGATCTCGATATGGTCGTAAGGCACGAGGCCGGCATTGTCGAACTGGGCAAGCGGCAATCCGATGCGATCGGCCGATCCCTGCCGGATATGTTCAAGTCCGGCCGCCACGGTCGACGCAACCGCTCCACCAACGCCAACGATCAGAAGACCGATACGATCAGCGGCGCCTGCCTCTTGTCTGAAATCCATGGATCTATTTTCCAAAGCACATGTACCGAAAGGTCTGAAGAGATTGAACCGTATCTAGCATGCGCTCGTGCGGCAACAATAGTGGGCAAAGTGCTCATTGCACCCGGGACGGGCGTGATTGACCATTTCTTTAAATACAGGTTCATCTTGACCGGATGGCGTTCCGGGTGAGAAGAAGCGCCTATCCCTTCGGCCGACATTTATGAATCTTTGGCGACGTTATCCGATGGCTAGGGTCAGTTGCCCTGGATCACGCCGCAAGCTTTGCCGATGAGCCGAAGTCGTAAACACAAGCCCCGAGACGCGGAGGCGGATACCTTACGCTCGATGCAATCTTGGCATCGAGGCCTGGTCATGGCGATAGACGACAGCAGCAACGTCTCACATCCGCAGGAGAAGGGTCTAATCTACAACCAAATCGAGGCCTGATAAGCGGTTCAGAGATTGGGAATTCACAACTTGACCGCCAGATAAGGGGTCTCAGTGAGACTGACCTGCCAGGGAGCCGTGAAGTCGGCATGGCTTGAGTCATTGTCGCGAGCCCGGAGCTCGCCATGCCGATCCCACCTTGGGGCGACCTTGTCCGAGATCAAATGCGCGTTGCAGTGCAAGCGCGGCAGGGTGCTCTCATCTGCTTCAGCGAGGCGCGAGCGGATATGGGTCAAACGGCTACCACCGCGTCGTCCAGCGCATCCAGTCCTTTATAGGCCATGGCCACCAGGACCGGATCAGGACGGTCATGTCCCGGCCCCGCATGGCCGGTTCTCATATCCAGCCCCGCCTGCTGTGCTCTTGAAAAGTTCACGCAATCGGAGCGGTCGGCAATCTACACTTTGTGGCATGACACGCTCCTCCGATCATCGCTTCGGTCAACCCCGACCGGCGATAGAGCCACCGCATGCGACGCAGGCGCCGCTCTATGCTGGCAGCCCATTACAGCCATTGCCTGCGCCGACCGGGGCTGCACCGTTCCGGCTCAACCTTGCCGACATCGTGCCGCACGCGGTGCAGGCAGCCGAAAAGGTTGGCGGAATGGCGTTCCACATGGTCGGCGACACCGGGGGCGTGAAAGACCCGAAGCCGCAGCTCCTGGTGGCGCAGGGGCTCGAACACGATGCCGGCGTGGCGGGGCAATTCGGCAAGCCGGCCTTCTTCTTCCATCTAGGCGACGTGATCTATTTCGATGGCCAGGCACAGGAATACGTGCCGCAATTCTACGAGCCGTACGCGCACTACCCATTGCCGATCCTGGCCATCCCCGGCAACCACGATGCCGACGTGTTCGACGACGGTACACGCACCAATCCGTTGCCCTCGCTGGCGACCTTCGTGCGCAACTTCTGCGCGCCCAAGCCGGGAGTACGCTCGGTCGATGCAGGCGAATCGCCGCGTACCGCGATGATACAGCCCAACGTCTACTGGACGCTCGAAAGCCCGTTCGCAACCATCATCGGACTATACACAAATGTTCCCGAGGGCGGAGTGGTGGAGCCGGACCAGGCGGACTGGTTCGCATCCGAGCTGGCGGCGGCGCCGAAGGACCGTTTGCTGATCGTGGCACTCCATCATCCGCTGTATTCGCTCGATACCGAGCATTCCGGCAGCAAGGCGATGGCGACCCTGCTGAAGACCGCGATTGCGCGCTCGAAGCGGCGCCCGGACGCGGTGTTCACGGCACATGTGCATAACTACCAGCGCTTCACCGTCGCCGACACGGACGGCAAGGGCGTCACGCCGTTCTTTGTGGCCGGCCAGGGCGGCTATCATAACCTCCACAAGGTGGCGAAGGTGAACAACCAGCCGCTGGTCACGCCCTACGCCGTTCCCGAACAGCCGGGCGTGACGCTGGAGAGCTACTACGACGACCGCTTCGGCTTCCTCCGGCTCGAGGTCTCACCCACCGAGCTCCTGGTGCAGGCCTACACCGTGCCGCGACCGCAGGAGGCCTGGGACCATGCGCCCAAGCTGTTCGACCAGATGCGACTGGACTGGAAGCGACGCACCATCCTGCGCTGAGCCGGCTCAGGCGCCGGGGGCTTGTCCGGCCACGGGTTGCGGCCCGAGCCGCTCGCGATGGATCGGCGCGGCCGGACGGCTGGCGATCCAGTAGGAGGCCTCGATCCCGTCCGGTGACAGGTCGAGCAGGGCGAAGCCGTGCGCATAGGCTCCATCCACCAGATCGATCGGCGGCCGGGCGCCGAGGGTCGGCGGATCCACCAGGCCGGCCAGGGACAGGTCGTCGGCGGCTGCCACCGGGATGGCGCCGTTGCCGATATTGCGGCCGGCTGCCACGCCACGATAGGGAGCATAGAGCCGCAGCGCATGCTCGTGACCCCAGAACCAGGCGTCGATCCGGCCGGAGCCAGCCAGGATAGCGTGGGTCGCCATCAGGTTCGGATTGGTTGGATCATGGTCGGCTGCACGCCCGATCCGGGAGAATGCCGAGAATGGTTGATGATGGCTCAGGAAAACGGTGCGGCCGGGGAAGGCGCGCAGCTTGTCCGCGTGCCAGGCCTGCTCGGCGGGCTCGAGCCGGGTGACCGAGCCGGCCTCGTCGAACGGATCGCGATCGTGCAGCCCGGTGTCGGCGGCCAGGATCTGCCAGGACAGGTCGGGACTGCGCAGACAGAAGTAGCTCGCCGGCTGACCGATCCGCTGCAAGAGCCCGTAATAGCCGTCGCCCCCGCTATACACGTCGTGATTGCCGCATAGGCTGAAAAGGCGCGTCCCGGGCAGCACGGCACGCAACGGCGCAAGGAAGTTGATTTCGCATTCCTCGGTGGTGCCGGCGAAGTAGATGTCGCCCAGATGGATCACCATGTCGGGCCGGTGGGTGGCGAGCTGGGCGGCCACCGTGTGTGCCGACGCGGTGCCGGTTCCCCAGTCCGAGATCAGGCCGATCCGTAGCGACGGCGTCGCTGCCGCGACGACGAAGTCGGAGAGGGCGGCATGCCGGATATAGGGGATGGCGCGAGGCTGTCCGTCGGGCTGGAGCGTGGCTGCGTAATCGATCAGCGTCTCGGCCCAGCGTGGATCGCAGGCGGAGAAGGCCAGTCGGTCGTTCAGGGTCTGTACCTGCTCCATGTCGCCGGCGAGGCGCGCCTGAAGCAGTTGTAGTCCGAGGCGACCACAGGTGAGTGAGGGTAAGGAGACGTGCCCCTGGGGGGCAGTGCTGCCCTGCGCGTGCGAGACCAGACTATCGACTGCCTGAACCAGGGGATGGGGTCCGGGCCCGTGTCCATCCAAGCGCGACAGTCGCGCCGCGGCGGATTGCAATAGGGAGAGCACGGGATCGCGGGCGGTCGGCATCTCGAAAGGCATACCACCAGGCTAGGAGGTCGGCTGCAGCGCGGCCATGTCACTCACGTGACGTTTATGCCGTTGGAACGTGATGCACCGCGGCGCGCGGATTACAGCACCGACCACCATTTCATATTGTTGCTCCGGTCATGACTGGGGGCCCGTCATACCGGACGATACATCCACGGCGACGCAGCGCCATGACATGGTCGATGTCCGCTTCCGGAGGGGCGATCACGTTGAATTCGGCATCTGGCCTGACGTGGGATTTGGCACGTAACAGCATCAGGAGCGCGCCGTAGTCCCAGCATGCATGGGACCCACTGCTTGTGTCTTGATCCGGTTGCCGTTCAGATATCTGCCACATCCGTCTGCGCATTGCGTCCCCGGTCAACCTTGTTATTTCGAAGCACTATCTAAATTCTTGGACGACCTCAAGGGGTATGGTGGAAGCCGCCGGAAAGGGGCCTACCCGAGGCATGGCCGATCGCGGGCTGGCAGCTATTGGATGCCGGCTGGCGAACGCTGTCGTTGCCGAGAGACAGGGGACAGGCACCGGCCACTTCGGCCAAAGCAAGTGCTTGTCTTCCGGAACCTGTGGTCGGCCCGATCGGGAGCTACCGATCGCGGTCGCGCCGGACCGATAGGAAATCGACATGGCTGAACGAACGGCTCGATCCTGGCTTTTGCCATTCGCTGATATCGCTTCCGCGCGTTCAGTCAAATTATAAGCAAGTATGCGATGATCCGCTGAATGGAAATTTCAGTCCATAAAGGTGGGACCTGCGCAGCCGGACGGCCCAGATAAAGTCCCTCACCACAGCCCTAGCCACAACGGAGCGTGGTTGAAGGCCGTTCCCCCGAGCCCTCCATCATCGGCGAAGGCCTTTGACGATATTATGTCGCACAAGGTCGCGCAGATCATGGCCATTCCATCTACCACGACCCAGAACGGCCTGTGGATATCGAGGGCCAGTGTCAGCCGACATCGCAACACGCTCTTGGATGAAGTTCGTCCGGCTAAGCGAGCCCTTCAAGCACGTAACGCACAATCTTCGCTCTCGCTCAAAAGAACAATCAGAACGACGTCGCGAGAACACGAAAGACGGTCTTTTTGCAGTACGACAAACACATCGATATCACGGCTGCTCAGCCCGCATTCGCCGTGAGCGCCATTGACTGCTCCATGAAGAGCCCAGAATATTCAGACGAGCTTGGCATCTCGCATTCGGCTCAACGTATAACGGCGGCCTGGTCAGGCGAGCTATGCTCCTTGCCGTTGCCCTCCTACTGGTAGCAGTAACGACCGCAGCCGCGGCGGACGATCCGCTGCTTGTTGATGCGTCCGACCTTGCCGGAACCGTGGCCTTCAGAGTCCAGTGCGCCCGGCATGGTTATCGTCGTCGTGCGGGGTGACACCCACTCGGCCGCTCCGCCGCGTGAGATGCCC
Organism: Lichenicola cladoniae; assembly: GCF_013201075.1. Lineage (NCBI taxonomy): Bacteria > Pseudomonadati > Pseudomonadota > Alphaproteobacteria > Acetobacterales > Acetobacteraceae > Lichenicola > Lichenicola cladoniae. The sequence continues at coordinate 215,245 of NZ_CP053708.1, forward strand.
GGTGCGCCGGACGGATACAACCCTCGCACATGGCCGACGCAGACGGATCGTCGGGCCTGGCTGCCGGGCTACACGCTTTCCTCGGCGGCCCGCTCCCGTGCGTCATGCTGGTGGCACACGGTGCGCAGCTGGCTCCGCTCAGCATAATTGGTGGCGGAGCAGGGTTCATGAGCTACACGGCGTTCGCGCAGGGCAAGGGCGTCGGCGTGTTCATCGTGGTCAACCGGGTCGACTTCCCAATGTTGCCATCCTTACCGACGCGGCGAACAAACCGATCACCAGCTTGGTCACGCGCTGCGTTTTCAGCATAGTCAGGCGCTGCGGAGTGGCTGGTGTTCAAGGCATGTTTCAAGTCGGTCATGAAGATGGCCAACTAATTCTGCTTTGAATAACTGCTGCCCTTCCGACTTCGGTCCGATAGTAGGCATTGGGCCATCCGGCCCTTGTCCAGAGTCCGGGCGGCGTATGCCCTTACTCAAGTACATCGTCGCCGGAGGCGAACCCACGGACTGCAGGTCCGCGGCAAGGATCTTTCCAACAGAGGCGGCTGGCGAGATGTCGTCGCTGGCCAGGAGCGCATTCGGATCTCTACCGTCACCCGAGGGAATCCCTCCCGGCAAATACCATCGACCGGTGGAAGGTCTTTCTTTGAGGTGCGCCCTTCAAAGGGTTGGCAGACTGTGCTAGTCGTCTGTCAAAGAGACCCGGAATTCGGGATCAGCGGTACTTGTAGTAATTGCAGTCATCTGATCGTTTGGAAGTCTCGGGAGGACATCCATGCCGACAACAAGAGGCCCCAAAACCCTCCGCGCCCAGCTCGCTGGCGACGATGTAGCGTTCGATGACTTCAGAACGACCTGTCGATGGCCAGCTCGTGTCGGTCACAAGCCATCGAGAAAGCGAGGCAATTCCTCTTTACAGTTATTCCAGGTCCTCGAAAACAACTACTCTTTACGGGCAGTTGTTGAGTGGAAGTTCTCTCTAGAAAGCTCCGGACAGAGTGCCGCTGAAGGTGCGCGCGCTTCAAACCGCTTCACGGCCAGTCGCGTCGTTATGGCGGCCGAACGCAAGCGACCGGACCTTCGGTAATATGGCCACGAACGCCTCCGCTATCCTGCTGCAAGGCCGGAAGCTGTCCAAGCGATACGGGGCCGTCCAGGTCTTGTTCGATCTCTCCATTGAACTCCGCGCCGGCGAAGTCCACGCGCTGATCGGGGAGAATGGTGCGGGCAAGTCGACACTCATGAAAATCCTGTCCGGTTATCAGCTGCCAAATGGCGGCGAGATCATGCTCGGTGACCAGCCGCTTGTGTTCCCGTCGAGCGAGGCAGCGGAGAACGCCGGCATCGTGCTGATCCACCAGGAGTTCAACCTGGCCGAGCAGCTCAGCGTCGAGGCGAACATCTTCCTGGGCCGCGAGATGAGGCGCGGCATGCTGCTCGATGTGAAAGCCATGCGCGCCCGCGCACGGGCCTTGCTCGCGGCCCTGGAAACCACGATCGACCCGGGAACGCGGGTCCAGGATCTTACCGTGCCCGACAAGCAAATGGTGGAGATCGCCAAGGCGCTGGCGCGCGACGCACGCGTGCTGATCCTGGACGAACCGACGGCCGTACTGACGCCCAAGGAATCCCGTGTGCTGTTCCGCCAGATTGCGCGCCTGAAGGCGCAGGGGGTCGCAATTCTGTATACCTCGCACAAGCTCGACGAGGTAAGCGAGATCTCGGACACCATCACGGTGCTGCGGGATGGCCGACACGTTATTACTGCGGCTGCGGAGACTTTCACCGAGAGCGACATGGCGCGCTACATGGTGGGTCGCGATCTTTCCAAGCTGTTCCCGCCGAAGGTCCCGGCGCCCGGCGCCGACCTGGTGCTGGAAGTCGAGGAGTTGTCGGTTCCGGGATACGTGACCGGCGCCAGCTTCCATCTGCGACGTGGCGAGATCCTCGGATTTGCGGGGCTCGTCGGCTCGGGCCGGACCGAACTCATGGAGGGGCTGATGGGTCTGCGCCCGGCTGCGGGCCGGGTACGGGTGATGGGCAAGCCCGTCCATATCCGCAGCCCGTCCGACGCGGCACGGCTGCGGCTTGCCTATCTCACCGAGGATCGCAAAGGCCGCGGATTGCTGCTGCGGAATTTGATGCGACCGAACCTCACGCTCCTGGCACTCAACCGTTTCGCGGGCATCCTGATCGATGAAGCTGCGGAAGATCGCGCGCTGGACCTCGCGATCCGGGAATTCGATATTCGCGCACCAAGCCGGACGGTCGCCGTCGGTAATCTCTCGGGTGGAAACCAGCAGAAGCTTCTTCTGGCGAAAACCATGCTGATCGAGCCGGAGATCGTCATCATCGACGAGCCGACGCGCGGCATCGACATCGGCACCAAGCAGCAGATCTACGGCTTCATCCAGCGGCTTGCAGCCGCCGGCACGAGCGTCATCGTGATCTCGTCGGAGATGGGCGAGGTCATCGGTCTCAGCCATCGGGTGATGGTGATGCGCCTGGGCCGGATCACCGGCGAGCTTCAAGGTGACGCAATCGGGGAGGATGGCATTGTTCGCTACGCGATGGGGCTGGATGGCGTGAAAGCAGATCAACAGGCCGGGGGTGCACTGCATGTCTCACGCTGACGCCATCGTAGCTGGAACGGCGCCCCCGCCGCATCGCTTCAGGCTCAACCTTCATCTGCTCGGCCCCCTCCTGGCGCTGATCCTGCTCCTCGTCCTTGGCGCCTCGCTCAACAGCCATTTTCTGAGTGTCGAGAATATCTCCAACGTACTGGCGCGATCGTCCTTCACCGGCATCATCGCGGTGGGTGCGACGTTCGTGATCACCTCGGGCGGCCTCGACCTTTCGGTAGGCTCGATGGCGGCTTTCCTCGCCGGCGTGATGATCATGGTGATCAATGCGTTGGTGCCGCAATTCGGGGTCGGCTGGCATGTGATCGTCATCGGCATGGGGACGGGCCTGGCACTCGGCGCTCTGTCCGGTGTCGGCAACGGGCTCCTCGTGACGCGCGGGCGGATCGAGGCCTTCATTGTCACGCTCGGGACCATGGGCGTCTTCCGCTCGCTGATCACCTTTCTCGCCAATGGCGGTACGCTGTCGCTCAACTTCGATGTGTCGGAAGCCTATCGCGCCGTCTATTATGGCGCGGTCGCCGGAATCCCGGTGCCGGTCATCGTGTTTGCAGTCGTGGCGATCCTGGGCGAGGTCGCCATGCGTCGCACGCCGTTCGGACGCCATTGCTCGGCAATCGGCTCGAACGAGCAGGTTGCTCGCTACTCCGCCATCCATGTCGACCGCGTGCGGCTGCTGACCTACGTGCTGCAGGGCGTTCTGGTGGCTGTAGCCACTCTGCTCTACGTGCCGCGTCTGGGTTCAGCCTCCAGCACGACCGGTGTGTTGTGGGAGCTGGAGGCGATCGCAGCGGTCATCATCGGCGGCACCACGCTACGCGGCGGCTACGGCCGGGTCTGGGGGACGGTCATCGGGGTCGTGATCCTGAGTTTGATCGACAACATCCTCAACCTCACGAACGTCGTCAGCCCCTATCTCAACGGCGCCTTCCAGGGCGTCATCATCATTCTGGCGGTCCTGCTACAACGTAGCCGGGGCAAGAACCAGTAGGCAGAAGAAGCCCGAAGGGCTCATCATCACAGGGAGAATTCAATCATGCGTCTTCGACAGTTTATCGCGGCTGTTGCCTGCGTGACAGCGCTGACCGGCGTCAACGTGCAGGCGTTCGCGCAGGAGAAGACCTATACCATCGGCGTCTCCGTGCCCTCCGCCGATCATGGCTGGACCGGCGGAGTGGATTATTTTGCGCAGCAGACCATCGCGTCGCTTGGCAAGACCTATCCCAACCTCAAGTTCGTGCTGGCGACTGCCGGAGATCCGGGCAAGCAGGCATCCGACCTCGAGGATATGCTCGCCACCCGCAACATCGACGCCCTGGTGATTCTCCCCGGCGACCCGGACGCCCTGACATCCCCCATTCTACGAGTGAAGAAGGCCGGCAAGTTCGTCACGGTCGTTGACCGCAAGCTGTCACGGCCCGGGATCGAGGATCTGTATGTTGCCGGAGACAATCCTGGTCTTGGCCGAACGACAGGCGAATATTTCCTGTCACGCTTCCCCGACGGCGGCAACATCGTCGTGCTGCGCGGCCTGCCGATCCCGATCGACAAGGAGCGGGTGGATGCATTCAATCAGGCGATCGCCGGCAGCAAGATCAAGGTGCTGGCCAGCAAGTTCGCGAACTGGAACCGGGATGACGGGTTCAAGGTGATGCAGGACTTTCTCTCCCGCTTTCCCAAGATCGATGCCGTGTGGACACAGGACGACGACACCGCGATCGGCGCGATCGAGGCAATCAAGCAGGCTCACCGCACCGGTGAGATGTGGGTCGTGGGCGGAGCCGGCATGAAGCAGACCATCAAGCAGGTGATGGACGGCAGCAAGCTGGTACCGATCGATGTTGGTTATGATCCAGGGATGATCGGCACGGCGATCGCGCTGACGGCTCTCAAGTTCGAGACCGGCTTGCCGGTCCGGGGAAGCTTCATCGTGCGGTCGCCGTTGATCACCCAATCGAATGCGGCCGAATATTACCACGCCGACTCGCCATACTGACGTCACGGGTATTTCGGTTGTAGTTGCGGGAAGAACGGTCGGAGCGGCCCTACTGGCCCTCCGCCCGCCCGTTGCCCCATGGCTGTATCATAGCACTATGAAACCAACGAGGCCCCTTTTGGTGAGATTGCCGAGCATCTCGGGATCACGACAATCAGCATTTAATATCATTTCGGCAACAGGCAGGGCCTGGCCGACGAAGTAGTCAAAAACTACATCGTCGCTGCAAGGATATGCCATCTTTACATTTGGGAGCATCCCCGGGGCGGCTCGTACTAGCCTGGCGTCTTTCACGGACGCCGTTCACGACGGCATTCGTTCGGCAATCGACTGTGCCTGGCGACGAGGCGAGGTGCGCGACGATGCCCTGCCTGAGGATCTTGCATTCTTTATCATCAATGCCGTGAGCAGCTCTTCGGTGTTCACCCACGGGGCCGGTCAATTTCGCCGCTTGCGGCTTTTCTTAAAGACTTTCTCACGCGTAACACTGGCGGCCTATTCGCCGTCCGGCCCGAAGCAGGCAAGTGGCAACCGCGTGCCTCGAGGGCGATCCAACCAGAGCGAGCCTTAGTCTGCCTTGTTCATCGAAGCTGAAGGCGCAGATCAACAAGGGTCTCGCGAATGTGCCCTTTGACAAGTTGATCCAGCCGGCGCAGGTCGCGCCTGATCCAGCAATCGAGAATTTCGCTGTGCTCCGCATTGGCCCGGCTGTTGCGTCCGTCCGGACGCAGATGCAGCCGGACGTAACGGTCGACGATCATGTTCAGGCGCTCGATCAAAGCGTAGGTAATCCGGCCGGCACCCGGCTGGATCAGCGCCATGTGGAAGATGCGGTTCTCGATGCCCTGGTCAGGGCTTCCTGCGTCCACCTTGGCGTTCAGCATTTTCAACGCTGCCTTGGCGGCATCGTGATCCGATACCAGCGCGCACTGGCTGCCGCGTACCATCGCATCCGGCTCCAGCTTGAGACGCAGGGCGAAAACTTCCTCCGCTTCCTCGGCCGACAGCGAGGACACCACGTAGCCGCGATTGGCGTAGGAGGTGACCAGCCCGAACTGTTCCAGGCGGGTCAGGGCCTCGCGCAGCGGGATCTTGCTGATGCCGAGTTCGCCGGCGATGGCATCCTGGCGAATCGGCTCGCCCCCGGCCATGTCGCCCGACAGGATGCGGTCACGCACGACGTCGTACACGCGATCGGCGAGGGTTCGAACCTCGATCGGCTTGAACGAAGCCGGTACGGTTCTGGTGGGGATGATGATCGTCGCTCCGGGCGCGTTCGCGGTGGAGGCCATTATACGACCTGGAAGCCGCGCCAGAACAGGTCGTCGCGATCGATCCAGATGGTGTTGAAGCCGGTCGCCACCGCGGAGCCTTCGATCAGCGGCACGATCGCCTTCTGGCCGCCGATCTCGGTTTCCTCGGCGACAGTGCCGATGAAGCGGCTGTGGATGTAGCTCTCGTGGTGGAACGGCTTGCCGACCGGTAACCGGCCCTGGCTCCAGAGATGTGCCAGCCTGGCCGACGTGCCGGTGCCGCACGGGCTCCGGTCGATGGCCTTGTCCCCGTAGAACACCGCGTTGCGCCCGTGTGCGATATCATCACCGTCGATCCAGGGGTCGGCCCACAGCACGTGGCTGACGCCCGAGATGGTGGGATCGAGCGGATGCACCGGCGTCAGCTTCTCGCGCACCAGGGCACGGACCAGCGGGCTCAGCGACAGCAGCCGTTCGGCCCCCATGGCATCGAGCCCCGTATACGCACCCGGGTAGGCTCCCTGGGGCTCGACGATGGCGTAGAAATTCCCGCCATAGGCGACATCAACCGTCAACGGCCCCAACCCGGGCACGTCGATCGAAATGCCGGTTGCGGCGACATAGGACGGCACGTTGCGGATCGTCACCGAAACCACCCGCCCGGCTTCCTCGCGGTAGCTGACCGAGATCAGCCCCGCCGGTACTTCCAGCAGCAGGCGGCCCGGCTCGCGTGGCTGCACCAGGCCATGTTCCAGGGCGAAGGTGACCATTCCGATGGTGCCGTGACCGCACATCGGCAGGCAGCCGCTGGTCTCGATGAACAGGATGCCGGCGTCGGTGTCCTCGCGGGTCGGCGGATACAGGAAGCCGCCGGACATCATGTCGTGGCCACGCGGCTCGAAGCACAGTCCGGTGCGGATCCAGTCGAACCGCGCCATGAAGTCCTGGCGTCGCTCGCTCATCGAGGCGCCGCGCAGCAGCGGCGCACCGCCCGCCACCAGCCGGACCGGGTTACCGGCGGTATGGCCGTCGATGCAGAAGAAGGTATGCCGCATGCTGTCCTCGATAAGCGCCCGGGGTGGGATGGCACCCGACAGGCGAGCCTATCCTGCCCCGGATCCTTGTCTTATGGCACCGGGGCGATCAGGAGGCCGACAGGTCCGGCCGGGTTGCCGCCGCCGCCTCGACCATGGCGATGACCTCCGCCCGGCGTTCGCCCTCGAGCGGCAGGCGTGGCGCGCGGACGCGCTCGCTGCCACGGCCCATGACCTGCTCGGCAAGCTTGATCGACTGCACCAGGTCATGTTCCGCATCGAGATGCAGCAGCGGCATGAACCAGCGATAGATCCGCAGGGCGGCGGCGAGGTCGCCGCGCTGCACGGCCTCGACCAGTGCCACGGACTCGCGCGGGAAGGCGCTGGTCAGGCCCGAGACCCAGCCGACGGCACCGAGCATGAGCCCTTCCAGGGCGACGTCGTCGAGGCCGGCCATCAGCACGAAGCGATCGCCGAACGCATTGCGCAGATCGGTGAAGCGTCGCGTGTCGGACGCACTCTCCTTGATCGCGACGATGGTCTCGACGTCGGCGAGGCGGGCCAGCACGTCGTTGGTGATGTTCACCCGATAGGCGGTCGGGTTGTTGTAGAGCATGATCGGCAGCTCGGACGCCGCCGCCACCGTGCGGAAATGCGCCTCGAGCTCGTTCGGCTTGGGCACATAGACCATCGCCGGCAGCACCATGAGCGCGTTCGCGCCAATTCGGGCGGCTTCGCGGGCAAAATTGGCAGCGCGCGGGGTGGTCATTTCCGACACGCCGACAATGATCGGCACCCGTCCGGCGACGATCTCCACAGCCGCCCCGAGCACGCGTAGTTTCTCGTCCGGCTCCAGCGAGTTGTTCTCGCCACAGGTGCCCATGACCACCAGGCCATGCACCCCGTCACGCACCAGGGCGTCGAGCACGCCCTGCGTCGCTTCGAGATCGACCGAGAGGTCGGGTTTGAACTGAGTCGTTGCGGCGGGGAAAACACCAGACCACTGCATTTGATATTAAGCCTTGCTTGCAATAGGACGTCGTTCGTCTACCGTATACGAAATGCTCCAGCAAGGAACAACCGCGCAGTGCAGGAATTCGGCAGCGGAGTGAGCGCGATCGTCGTCGGCGGCGGTATCGTCGGGCGGACAGCGGCGCTGCGGCTGCAACAGGCCGGGATGAGCGTCGTCCTAGTCGATCCCGACATGGTGCCGCAACCGGCGTCCTTCGGAAATGCCGGACATGTCGCGACCGAGCAGGTGCGGCCGATCGCCAACCTGGCCTTCCTGCGAAGCGTACCCCGGCGCCTGTTCCTGGCCGGTGGGCCGCTCGATATCGGCTGGCGACATCCCCGGATCTGGCTGCCATGGGCGATCCGTGCGGTAGCCGCCTGCTTCCGGGCGGACGCCGGCGAGCGTGCGCTCACGAGACTGCTCGCCGCGGCATTGCCGGCCTGGGAAAGGCTCGTGACGGACCTCGGGCGGCCGGAGCTGCTGATTGGGGGCGGCCATCTGATCCTGTGGCATGACCGGGTGAGGGGTGAGGCAGGTGCGCGTGCGTGGCGCCAGGCCCGGACCGGAACCGCCCGCGTGCTGCCCATGCCGGACGATGCCCTGGACCGAGTTGCCTCTCATATGTCGGGACGTCCGGCGGTCGGGCTGCGCGTCGAGGGCACGGCCCAGGTCAGCGACGTCGGCGAAACGATGCGGGCCCTGGCAGCAGCGTTCGAAGCCGCGGGTGGCCGCCGGGTACAAAGCCGTGCGATCCGGCTGGTCCGCAGGGACCTGCAGCACGGCGTGGTGTTGAGCGACGGCAGCACCGTCTGGGCCGACCGGATGCTGGTGGCCGCCGGAGTGGGGAGCGGACCGCTGTTGCGCCCGCTTGGGGTGACGATGCCGCTGATCGCCGAGCGCGGTTATCACGTCGAATGGGAGCATGGGGGCGGCTACCACCTGCCGCCGCTGGTGTTCGAGGGCAGGTCGGTGATCGTCACCCGGTTCGGCGACCGGCTGCGGGCGTCCTCTTTCGTCGAATTCACCGCCGAGGGTGCGCCACCCGATCCGCGGAAGTGGCAACGGCTCGAGGCGCATGTGCGGGCACTCGGATTGCCGGTCGCGTCGGGGTTCAGCCGCTGGATGGGTGCTCGCCCGACACTGCCGGACTACCTTCCGGCGATCGGCAGGCTCGATGCGCCGGGACTGGTGGTCGCATGCGGGCACCAGCATCTCGGCCTGACGCTGGCGCCGATCACCGCGGAACTGGTTGTCGCCCTGATGACCGGGCAGGAGCCGTCGGAGACGCTGGCTCCCTTCAGCCCCACCCGGTTCGGCTTCAAGTCCTTCGGGCGCACCGTGTCGTCGCGTTCTCCTTCATGATCAGACGGGATCCTTGCTCCATGCCGATCGTCGCGCCCTTGCTCTGGACCAGCCTGCGACCGGTCACGGCGGCCTGACCACCATGGATAAGGCTCCTCCCGCCCGTTTCCGCCGGTCCCTGTCGCGGCTGGACCTGACCATGATCGGCTTCGGTTCGATCTTCGGGTCGGGCTGGCTGTTCGCGGCCGCGCATGTCTCGGCGATCGCCGGACCCGCCAGCCTGATTTCCTGGGTGATCGCCGGGCTGGCGGTGCTGCTGCTGGGCTTCGTCTATTGCGAGCTGGGTGCGGCACTTCCGCTCGCCGGCGGCGTGGTTAGATATCCGGAATGGTCGCACGGCAAGCTGACCGGGTTCCTGATGGGGCTGGTGACGACCATCGCGTTCTCCAGCCTGATCTCGATCGAGATCGTCGCGGCGCGGCAATATGCAGGAGCCTGGATACCGGGGCTGACGCGCGATACCGGCGGCGACCCGACGCTTGCCGGATGGCTGCTGCAGCTCGTCGTGCTGGGTGCATTGTTCCTGGTCAACCGCGCCGGGATCGGCACCTTCGCGCTGGTGAACAATATCGTCACCCTGTTCAAGTTCTGCGTGCCGGCACTGGTGGCGGTCATGCTGCTCGCGCATCTGCACCCCGCCAATTTTTCCGCGCACGGGTTTGCGCCGGGCGGCAGCATCGGCGTCGAGGCCGCCATCTCCACCGGCGGAATCATCTTCGCCTATCTGGGACTGACACCGATCGTGTCCGTGGCGAGCGAAGCGCGCGATCCGCAGCGCACCATTCCGTTCGCCCTGATCGCCTCGGTGCTGTTGTCGATGCTGGTCTATGTGCTGTTGCAGGCGGCCTTCGTCGGCAGCGTGCCCGCCAGCCTGATCGCCGGTGGCTGGGCCGGGCTGGACGCCAAGCTGTCGCTGCCGTTCCACGATATCGCCGTGGCACTCGGCCTGGTCTGGCTCGGTACCCTCGTGGTGTCGGATGCGATCCTGTCGCCGAGCGGCACCGCCAATGTGTATATGAGCGCCACGCCGCGGATCCTCTACGCCTGGTCGAAAAGCGGCACGTTCTTCGGCCGGTTCGCCAGGGTGGAAGCGTCGAGCGGCGTACCGGGGCCGGCGCTATGGCTGACCTTCGCACTGGCAGCGTTCTGGACGCTGCCGTTCCCGTCATGGCAGGCACTGATCGGCGTGGTCTCGTCGGCGTTGATGATGAGCTACGCACTGGCGCCGATCTCGGCTGCAGCACTGCGACGTACAGCACCCGACCTGCACCGGCCGTTCCGGGTGCGTGGGTTCTCGGTGCTGGCTCCGGCATCGTTCGTGATCGCGTCGCTGATCGTGTTCTGGACCGGCTGGACCGTGCTGTCGTGGCTGCTGGCGATCCAGCTGCTTGCCTGCATCGGCTTTGCCGGCTGGCGACGCTCCCGCAACCAGCCGACCGGACTGGGCAATGCAGCCTGGCTGCTGGTGTGGCTGGCGGGGCTGATGCTGCTCTCCAGCCTCGGCAGCTTCGGAGGCAGCCTGCTCATCCCGCATCCGGCCGACGATGTCGTGGTCGCGGTATTTTCGCTGCTGATCTACGTGTGGGGCGCACGCAGCGGCATCGCCAGCCCCGCACTTCCGGTCGATGGCGACGCATGATGCGTGATGCGTGGTCCCCGCCGTTCCGTGACGCGCTGGAGCGGATCGTTCCGTGGCCGGACCCGGCGCCGCCGATTGGGCCGGGCGAGTATGCGGCGCGTCTGGATCGCGCCCGGGCATTGCTCGAGGCGACCGGACACGATGCGCTGCTGGTCGGCGCCGGAGCGTCGTTGCGTTACTTCACAGGCGTGGACTGGATGCCGTCGGAGCGGCTGGTGGCGATGCTGCTGCCGCGCGACGGCGCTGCGTTCCTGATCTGCCCGGCGTTCGAGCTCGGCTCGCTGACCCGCTCGATGACGGTGCCGATGGACGTGCGGTGCTGGGAAGAGGACGAGGACCCGGTGTTTCTGGCCGCTTCCGCAATCCGGCATCGCGGGCGGCTGGCGGTCGACCCGGAACTGCCGTTCCGGATTACCGAGGCGGCGCGGCGACTTTGCCTCAACCTGTCGGACGGCGATGCGGTGATCGGTGGCTGCCGCCGGATCAAGTCGGTGAACGAACTTGCCCTGATGCAGCAGGCGATGTCGATGACGCTGGAGGTGCAGCGGATCACGGCCGGGATCCTGCGCCCCGGCATGACAGCCAGCCAGGTGCGGCAGTTCATCGATGCCGCTCACCGGGCGCTCGGCGCGCCCGCTGGATCGAGCTTCTGCGCGGTCCAGTTCGGGCAGGCGACCGCGTACCCGCATGGCGTGCCGGGCGAGCAGGTGCTGGGGGAGCGGGATCTCGTGCTGGTCGATACCGGCTGCATCCTGCATGGCTACCACTCGGACATCACCCGCACCTACGCGTTCGGCGTTGCGGACCCGGACCAGGCGCGCATCTGGGCGATCGAGCGGGAGGCGCAGGCCGCCGCGTTCGACGCGGTCCGGCCCGGTGTGACGTGCGCGTCGGTGGACCAGGCCGGGCGCGACGTGCTCGAACGATACGGGCTGGGACCGGATTATCGTCTCCCGGGGCTGCCGCACCGGACCGGTCATGGCATCGGCCTGTCGATCCACGAGCCCGCCTATCTGGTTCGTGGCGACACGACGATCCTCATGCCAGGCATGTGTTTCTCGATCGAGCCGATGATCGTGGTGCCGGACCGGTTCGGCATCCGTCTCGAGGACCATGTCGTGGTGACCGAGACCGGCGCACGGTGGTTTACCCTGCCGGCGCGATCGATCGAAAGTCCGTTCGCATGAAGCATCTGAACATGTCGCGCCGTGCGGTGTTGCTGGGTGCGTCGGGAACGATGCTGGCGAGCGCGACCGTTAGCCGGGCGGCTGCCGCTATACGGCTGGCTGCAGTTCCGGTGCCGATGCAGTCGGTGCGCCTGTCGCCGTCAGCCTACCGGGAGGCGATGGAGGCCAATACCGCCTACCTGATGCGACTGGAACCGGACCGGCTGCTGCACAACTACCGTGAGCAGGCAGGCCTGACGCCGAAGGGCCTCGTCTACGGTGGCTGGGAATCCGATACCATCGCCGGACATACGCTCGGCCATTATCTGAGCGCGCTGTCGCTGCTGCATGCCCAGACCGGCGATCCGGAGGCGCGTCGTCGCGTCGACGGCATCGTCGCGGAGCTGGTGGTCTGCCAGAGCCAGGGCACTGACGGTTTCGTCTGCGGTTTCACCCGCAAGCGCGATGGCCGGATCGAACCGGGACGCGCGGCGTTCGACGAGATTGCCGCAGGACACATCCACTCCACCGGCTTCGACCTGAACGGCGCCTGGTCGCCTCTATACAACTGGCACAAGCTGTTTGCCGGCCTGCTCGACGCGCAGCTCTATTGCGGCAATATGGACGCGCTCGGTGTGTGCACCGGCCTTGCGCGATATCTGGGCAGCGTCTTCGACCATCTTGACCAGACGCAGATGCAGCAGGTTCTCGCCTGCGAATATGGCGGGCTGAACGAGAGCCTGGCCGAGTTGTCGGTCCGCACCGGACAGCGCCGCTGGCTCCTGCTCGCGCAGCGGATCTACGACGGCCGCACGCTCGATCCTCTGGCGCGCGGCGAGGATAATCTCGCCAACCTGCATGCGAATACGCAGATCCCGAAGGCGATCGGGCTCGCACGGCTGCATGAGATCACCGGACGAGCGGATTACGCGGTGGCGAGCCGGACCTTCTGGACCGCGGTGACGGACCACCATAGCTACGTGATCGGCGGCAATGGCGACCGGGAGTATTTCACCGCGGCCGATAGCGCCGCCGGCCACGTGACCGAGCAGACGTGCGAGACCTGCGCCAGCTACAACATGCTGAAGCTGACGCGGCAGATCTATGCCCGTGCCCCGCATGCGACGATGTTCGACTTCTACGAACGCACCCACCTCAATCACATCCTGGCGCAACAGAATCCACGCACCGGCATGTTCGCCTACATGACGCCGCTGGCATCCGGCACCGCGCGGGCCTACTCGACCCCGTTCGATGATTTCTGGTGCTGCGTCGGCACAGGGATGGAAAGCCATGCCAAGCACGGCGATTCGATCTACTGGCATTCCGGTCGTGATACCATCCTGGTCAACCTGTTCATCCCATCGAAACTGGACTGGAACGGGATCGGCCTGGCATTGGAAACCGATTATCCGAAATCCGGCGCGATCGTGTTGCGTGTGGTCGATACGCCTGACCGGCCCTGGACGCTGCGTGTGCGTATACCGGGCTGGTCGACCCGGAACAGCGCGCAGCTGAACGGGGCGGACATCGCCGTTGCCCCGGATGCAGATGGGTATCTGTCGCTGCGCCGGCGCTGGATCGAGGGCGACCGGCTGACAGTGTCGCTCGACATGAGCCTGCGTCTGGAACGGCCAGCCGGTCCTACGCAACTTGTATCGGTGCTGCGCGGGCCTGCGGTCCTGGCAGCCGACCTTGGCCCTGCATCCGCTCCGTTTACCGGGGTCGCACCGGCATTGGTCGGTGATGCCGTGCTGGAACGGTTGCGGCCCGAGGGAGACGGCTATCGAACCACCGGAACCGGACGTCCGAGCGATTTTATCCTGACCGCTTTCGCCCAGCAGCATGAGCGACGCAGTGCGGTCTACCTGCCGATGTTCACCGAGGTTGAATGGGTGACCGAGCAGGCCATGTTCCGTGCCGAGGAAGTGCAGGCGCGTGCGCTCGCGTTGCGCTCGACCGATATCCTGCATCCGGGCGAGATGCAGTCCGAGCATGATCATGGGCTCGAGTCGAGCATCTCCTATCCCGTCGTCTATCGCGGCCGCAACGGGCGGGACGCGCGCGCCGGTGGCTTCTTTTCGTTCCGGCTGCAGACCCGGCCAGGTCCGTTGGAGCTGCGCGCGACCTATTGGGGCGAGGAACGCGACCACCAGTTCCGCATCCTGGTGGACGGCATACCGGTCGCGGTGGAACGGCTCGGCGCCAGCCATCCCGGCCGCTTCTTCGACCGCACCTACCCGATACCCGTGGAGCTGAGCACCGGCCGAAGCAGCCTCCTGATCCGGTTCGAGCCTCTGCAGGATAAGTCCGCCGGACCGGTTTTCGCGGTCTCTTGTCTTACCGCAAAAGACAAGCACCCATAATCTGCAACGATTGAATGCACGTGGCAGGGTATACTGCCTCCATCGCGTGCAGTGCCTCGAAAACGCTGATCCATATCGATGCGTGAATGACGCAATGGACGGCTTAAGGAAACGAACCGGTCATTTCACCCTTTACGTATTCCGTATACGATAGCCTAATGGTGTCGACGCTGTCCGAGGCAGACATCTGATCGGGTGTGTGCCGAGCCGACAGAACGACACTCAAAGGCAGTCATGATGATCGGTCGCAGCACCAGGCTATTCCTTGTCTATTCCGCGTGCCTTGGTGCGTTTTCAGTGGCGGCCATGCCTCTTCATGCGCAGACGAGTCCCGCTCCGGGCGCCGCCGTATCGGCAACGAGCGCAGCCGTTGCGGCCGGCGCGGGAACCAGCGAGCAGATCCTGGTAACCGGATCGAGTCTTCGCACGACCAACTCGACCAGCCCCAATCCCGTCACCATCGTGACGGCGAAGGACATCCAGAAGACCACGGCCGTCACCATCTCCGACTATCTGTCGCGCCTGCCATCGATCGGATCCAGTAGCGTTGGCAACACGACCACGAATGGCGGCGACGGATTGTCGTGCGCCGACATCCGTAACCTGGGCTCGGCCCGCACGCTGATCCTGATCGACGGCAAGCGCGAAGTGCAGACCGGCGGGTTCGGATTCTCCTGCGTCGACATCAACTCGATCCCGGTCTCGATGGTCGACAGCATCGAGATCCTGAAGGATGGCGGTTCGGCGCTCTACGGTGCCGACGCGGTCGCCGGCGTCATCAACATCAAGCTCAAGCACAATTATGCCGGCACCAACTTCTATGTGAAGGGTGGCCTGACGGACGCGGGCGATGCAAGAAGCGCCCTGATCAGCGGCGTCCACGGCTTCGACTTCGACCATGGCCGTGGCAACGTCACGCTTGGCGGTCAGTACATGACGCAGGGGCCGGTCTATCAGGCCGACCGGTCCTGGGCGGGCCCGGTACAGGTCAGCAACCCGGCCAGCGGTACGCCGCTCTATGGCTCCGGCGTTCCCGAAGCGTCGCGCTTCTTTGTTGGTGACCAGGATCTGATCGCCAGGAACGGTAGCGTCTCGAACTTTACGGACGCCGACCGCTACGACTACTCGAAGGACCAGCAGCTCACCAACTATGTGCAGACCGGGTCGTTCAACGGCAACGCACACTACACCATCAACGATCATTTCAATCTGTATACGCGCGCCCTCTACACCCACAAATCAACCGCCGAGCAACTGGCGCCAAGTCCGGCGACCGGCAGCTCGTATCCTTCGACGCTGCCGACCTCTTTTGTTTTCCCGGCCGGAAATCCCTACAATCCGTTCGGACAGGATGCCGACATCTATCGGCGTTTCGTCGAGTTCGGTAATCGCGGCTACTCGCAGGGCACCGACACGTACCAGATCAACGGCGGCCTGAACGGCACGATCGTCGGGAACTGGTCGTACGACGTGTCGGGCGCATACGGAAAATCCACCTCGACGATCAACACCTCCGGCAGCACCAACTACCGCAAGCTGGAGCAGGAGCTCGGGGCGCGACAGGTCGATCCGTCCGATCCGAACAGCGCGGTCGTGTATGACCCCTCCTACTGCACGAACAGCCCGGGCTGCGTACTGGTCAATCCGCTCGGCAAATGGCCGACGAATGCCGTGGATTATGCACGCTTCACCCAGCACGACCGGTCCGCGTATCAGCTTCGCGACTTCAACCTGCGGATCAAGAACGACGATCTGGCCCGGCTGCCCTGGCGTGGCGGTGGCGACGTGGGCATCAGCTTCGGCGCCGAGCATCGCGGCGAGTCCGGCTCCTACCAGGTCGATCCGATCGTGGGCTCCGGCGACAGTGGCGGTGGCGTCGCCTCCGACCCGACCACCGGCGCCTTCAACGCGACCGAGGCGTTCATCGAGGGCAATTTTCCGCTGCTGCACGACATGCCATTCGCCCGTGACCTGTCGGTCGATCTGCAGGGCCGGTTTTCCCACTACAACACGTTCGGCAACACGAAGAACTGGAAGGCCAGCATCAACTGGGCTCCGGTTCGCGACATCCGTTTCCGTGGTACCATGAGCACGGGATTCCGGCAGCCGAACGTGAACGAGCTGTTCGGTGCGCAGAACGTTTCATACAACTCCGCCAACGACCCGTGTATCCAGTCCGGCACCTATGGCGCGAAATCGGCTGCCGTGATCGGCAAATGCGTCAGCCAGGGCATCAATCCGGCGACGTTCCAGGCCGCTAATTCCGGCCAGGTGCCGACGACGGCCGGCGGCAATCCGAGCTTGCAGCCGGAGACATCGCGTACCTATACGTTCGGCACGGTGCTGACACCGCGCTGGGCGCCGCATCTGACCGCATCGATCGACTACTGGCACACGTCCATCGAGAACCTGATCAGCAGCGTCTCGAGCCAATACATCCTGGACCAGTGCTATACCGGTTCAAACCCAACCTATTGCAGCGCGATCTCGCGCAACGGCCTCGACCAGATCTCGTCCGTGAAGTCTCTGGAAGCTAATCTCGGCGGTCTCAGGACCAACGGCATCGACTTCAACCTAGACTACATGGTGCGTCTCGGCCGTCATGACACGCTGACATTGTCCAACCAGTATCAGCAGCTGATCGGCTACGTGATGCAGAACGTAGCTGGCGGAGCCTGGAACAATTATGCAGGGCGCCTGGTCTATACCAATGGCGGAAATTATCCGTACGCGATCCCGCGGGTGCGCGACTATGTGAGCGGCACCTGGACCCACGGCCACTTCAGTGCCACCTACATGATGCGCTATATCGGCGGTATGGTCCTGAACAACGGCTCGTCGGACCTGGTCAAGGGCCAGAACGGCAGATACCAGGTTGCCGGGATTTACTACCATGACGTGGCGCTCGGCTACACGATCGGCCGTTGGAACTTGCAGGCCAACGTCAACAACCTGTTCGACAAGAACGCGCCCTTCGTGCCCGACGCAGGCTTCAATACGGGAGCCGGGATCTACGACGTGGTCGGCCGGACGATCTTCATGTCGGCGGGGGTCACCTTCTGATGCCACGCCGGCTCGGTGTCGCGGCGGCGCTGGCTTTGGCCTTGGCGAGCAGCACGGCGATGGCTGCCGACCCGATGCCGCGGATCGTTCACCAGGGCGGCCACTTCGAGCTTCAGGTCGACGGCCAGCCCTACTTCGTCCTCGCCGGCCAGATGCATAATTCCAGTGCCTGGCCGGGCCGCATGCCGGCGGTGTGGGACGCGCTGTCGGCGATCGGCGCCAACACGCTCGAGGCGCCGGTCTATTGGGAAACGATGGAGCCGACGCCGGGCAAGTTCGACTTCTCCGAGGTCGACATGCTGCTGGACCAGGCGCGCGCGCATCATGTGCGCCTGGTGCTGCTGTGGTTCGGCACCTGGAAGAATGGCGGCATGCATTATGCGCCCGAGTGGATACGGCGCGATACCGTGCGCTATCCGCGGCTGCTGACCGCGGAGGGCCAGCAGGTCGATGGATTGTCACCGTTCGGTATTGAAACCCTGGCCCGGGACAAGCAGGCTTTTGCCGCGCTGATGGCGCACCTGAAGCAGGCGGATGCGCTGCATCACACGGTGATCATGATGCAGGTCGAGAATGAATCCGGCTTGTTCGGCACGGTGCGCGATCACGGCGCAGCGGCGGATGCGGCCTTCGCGGCGGCCGTTCCGGAGGCCGTTCTGCACGCGACCGGGCGGCAGGGCGGCAACTGGCGCGCAGCATTCGGCTCGGATGCCGAGGAGGCATTCAGCGCCTACGCAGTCTCGCATTACGTCGACGCGATCGCCGAAGCCGGCAAGGCGGTCTATCCGCTGCCGCTCTACACCAATGCCTGGATGCGCTATCGCGGCCTGACCCAGCCCGGCACCGAGTATCCGAGCGGCGGTCCGAGCTGGACAATGCTGCCGATCTGGAAGCAGCAGACACCGGCGCTCGATGCGATCGGCTCCGACGTCTATACCGACACCTTTGCCGAGTTCCGCAAGGGCGTTCTCCCGTATGGCCGCGCCGACAATCCGCCCTGGGTCTCGGAAAGCGGCTTCACCGCACCGACGTCGCGCTGGGTATTCGACGTTCTGGCACGCGGCGGTATCGGCTGTTCCCAGTTCGGTATCGACGGGGATGCGGACGAACCCGGCCGTGCGGCGGCCGTGCAGGCGCATGGCGACAATAACCGCCTGCTGGCACCGGTTGCCTCTACCCTGGCTGCCGCCGCCTACGAGGGGCGCATCGCCGCCTTCGTGCAGGAGCCGGGCGCGATGTCGCCGCAGCAGACGCTCGGCAATTGGGCCGTAACGGTATCCTTCGGTGCGGTCTGGGGTCATCCCAGCCCGACGACGGCACCGCAATCCGGCACGCCGCTTGGGCGGGCGCTGGTGGTCCGGCTCGATCCGGCGCATTTCCTGGTGCTCGGGATGGGTGCGCGGGTGGAGTTCGCCTCGACGCTTCACGATGGCGGCGTGCATGAGATGCTGCGTGCCGAGGAGGGCCGGATGACACCGTCCGGCTGGACCACGACGCGGATCCTGAACGGCGACGAAACCGATTATGGCCTCGATCTCCCGGTGCATGGCGACATGCTGCGCGTCGAGGTGACCCCATGACCTGCCGGAGTGCATGACTGCATGATACCGTTCCTCCGCCTCCGGCCGCGCAGGCGTTCCACATCGCAGCATTCCCAGTCGCGCATCCTGGGGCTGCGCGCCCTGTTGCTCGCAGGCGGCGCTGCGCTGTCACCGCTGGCCGGGCATGCCGGCGTCGCGGCGACGACCAGCACAAGTGCCACCGCCTTGTCGCGCATCATCAGCGACTACGATGCCTATTCCGACATTCTCGATCCGGTCACTGCCGGGCAGCGCGGCGACCGGGCGGCTGCGATCCTATGGCCCGACGACTCACCGGCGGCGGTGACGCGGCATCACGCCACGCTGCAGGCGCTGCAGACCCGGTTGCGGGCGATCCCGCGCGCGTCGCTGACCGGCGAGGCGGCCCTGAACGACGACCTGCTGTCCTGGCAGATGGCGCTCGATCTCGACGGGCACCGGTTCGACGAGGAGCGCATCCCGTTCACAGCCGACGAGGGTTTCTTCCAGACCCCGAACTATGCCGCCGACGGCACCATCATTCGCGACGAGGCCGATGCCCAGGCCTGGCTGGAGCGCCTGCGTCGCCTGCCCGCCTATGACGACATCGAGATCGCCAACATGCAGCGCGGCATCCGCACCGGCTTCGTGCAGCCGCATCTGATCGCCGTGAAAATCGCCGCGGTGACTGCGACACAGGCGGCACTGCCTGCCGAACAGAGCCCGCTGCTCAAGCCGTTCGCGACACTGCCGGCATCGTTTTCCGCCGACCGGCAGCAGGCGCTGCGGCAGGAGGCGCTCGACATCGTTCGCACCCGGATCAAGCCGATGGAGCGGAAGGTCGCGGACTTCTTCAAGACCAGCTACGTGCCGGCCAGCCGCGCCACGCTCGGGGCCTCCAGCTTGCCGGACGGACGCGCCTATTACGAATATCGCGTCCGTCACGAGACCACCACCGACATGACGCCGGACCAGGTGTTCGCGCTCGGGCAATCCGAGATCGCGCGCATTCGCAAGGCGATGGACGCGCAGATCGCCCAGACCGGCTTCAAGGGCGACTTCAAGGCGTTCCAGGAACACCTGCGCACCGATCCGGAATTCTACGTCACCACCCGTACGGCATTGCTGGAAAAGGCGAGCCGGCTGGCCAAGCGCGTCGACGACCAGTTGCCGCGCTTCATCGGCAAGCTGCCGCGCCTGACCTACGGCGTGCGCCAGGTGCCCGAGGCCATCGAGGAGAACTACACCACCGGTCGCTACAATCCAGGCAGTCCGGAGCTGGGCATCGCCGGTGGGCTGATGATCAACACCTCGCACCTGGACCAGCGGCCGCTGTTCGAGCTGCCGACGCTGGTCGCGCATGAAGGGGTGCCTGGGCACCATATCCAGATCGCGCTGGCGCAGGAGATGACCGACCTGCCGACCTTCCGCCGCAACTCCAACATCACGGCGTACGTCGAGGGGTGGGCGCTCTATTCCGAGCAGATGGTGTCCGAGATGGGGCTGTACGACACGCCATATATCCGGTTCGGCATGCTCTCGATGGAGATGTGGCGTGCCTGCCGCCTGGTCATGGATGTCGGCATCCACTGGAAGGGCTGGACGCGCGACCAGGCGATGGCGTGCCTGCGCGACAACACCGCACTCGCCGACAAGAACATGCAGAACGAGACCGACCGCTACATCGCCTGGCCGGGACAGGCGCTCGGCTACAAGATCGGCGAGCTGCGGATCATGGCGTTGCGCCATCGTGCGGAAGCGGCGCTGGGCGACCGGTTCGACATCCGCCATTTCCACGACGTGGTGCTGGACGAGGGCGCGATGCCGCTGTCGCTGCTGGAGCAGCGGGTCGATGCGTGGATCCATGCGCAACAGCAGGCCGTGCCGGCACCGGCCGCGCACTGACGATGCATCGGCGCAGCTTCCTGGCCGGAGGCGTCGCCGGTTCGTCTCTCGGCGTGTTGGCGGCGCGGGCGACACCCCGGTCCGGCACGAGCCCGGCAGGGTGGCCCACCTTTACTGCCGATGAAGTGGCGGGGCTGCAGCCGCTGGCGCAGTTCCAGGCGAAGGGCGGGCTCTGGAGCGTCTATGAGCGGCGGGACGGGCAGGTGGGCACGCTGTGGTTCGTATCGCCGGACCGGCGCATGCTCGGCCTGCCGCGCCGGCTTGAGGCCTGCGGCGCCGGCGACACGACGTTCTATGCCGGGCTCGATTTCGAGACTGTCGCACTGTCGGGACCGGACCTGCTGGCCGACCATCTGCTGGTGCACGGCGACGATCCGGACCCCGAGGCGGTCAGGCTGATCGCCCCGCCGGTCGCGAGCCGGCCTGTTGCGGCGGACCAGGGCCCGCGCCTGCTCTGGACGTTCTTTCTCGGCACACGGCAGGGCAGCGACACCATGCCGGTGACGCCGGCCGGCAGCACCCGCAACTGGCACGTCGACCAGGCCGTGCCGGGACTGACCAACAATGCGCCGATGGTCGCGCGCCGTCTGGAAGGGCTGCTCGGCGGCTGGATGCCGGCGCTGGTGAAGGTGCTGCCGATCGATGCGCACCGGTTCTGGGAGGTGATGCTGTTCGCCGATGTGCGTATGGGCGGTCCGCCGGTCACGCCGACGTTCCAGCGCGTGTGCCTGGTCGAGAACGGTGTCGTCACCCGGACGCGGTTCTTCGGCAGCTATCCGGTCTTCGGGCCACCTGACGATCCCATCGCCGGGCATCCGGCCGCGTCCGTGTTCTATGCGGCGCTGCTGGCGTTCGTGCTGTCGTGGCAGGCCGACCTTGCGGGCGGCACCGACTGCACCCTGCCGGATCAGAGTTGGTCCGACATGGCCCGGCACGCCTTCGCCAGGGAGCTGATGACGCGGCCCGGCGGGGTCTACCCGCGCTATGGCGCCGTGGACCGGGACTATGCCGGCTCGGAATACGATGGCTTCCAGGACACCTTCACCAGTTCGCTGCTGGCGAACCTGGAATGGGGCCGCTTCGGGCAGGCCCACGACGTGCTGGCCGGGTTCCTGTCCGACTTCGTGCTGGATAACGGGCTGGTGCGGATGCGCGGAACCGAGATCGGCCAGACCGGACTTGGCCTCTCGCTGATCGCGCGCTACGGCCTGTTGACCGGGGACATGCAGACGCTGCGCCGGTTTCGTGTGCGGATCGCGGCAATGGCGGGCATGCTGACGACGCTGCACGACCGTAGCCTGGCGCTCCCTGGTCGAGATCCCGGCTACGGGTTGCTGTCTGGATGGAGCGAGAGCGACTCCTGCCTGTTCGCGGATCCGTCGGTGTGGTGGAAGCCGTATTTCGGCAACAGCGCCCTCGCCGCACGCGGCCTTGCCGACCTCGGTGCGCTATGGCCGCGGATCGATTCGTCCGGCGCCGCAACCGGGGCGGCGTGGGTGTCGCGATCGGCCGTACTGGTCCGCCAGCTCGATACGACGCTGCGCCGGTCGGTCCGTTACGACCTGGACCCGCCCTACGTGCCGATCCTGCCGGGCCGTTCGGAGACCTTCCGTGAGTCGCTGACCCGGCGCACCCCGAGCGAGCAGCAATGGGCGCACCGGGTCTATGCCGAGCTGCTGCAAGCCGGGGTGCTGGCGCCGGACCTGGAGAACCTGGTCATCGATGCCATGCGTGGCCACGGAGCGACCTCGGTCGGCGTGGTGGCAAATATCGGGCCGCCGGATGCGCAGTCCCGGGACCTGCTCGGGTTCATCTCGTACGGCTATGCTCGCGCGCTGCTGCGCCAGGACCGCATCCCCGAATACCTGTTGTTCCTGTATGCGCACCGTCATCATCTGCATACGCCGGGCAGCTGGACCGCCGCCGAGGTCGCGGGGCTGAAGGGCGACCTGCCGCTGTTCTGCATGCCGGCGCAGCTGACCATTCCGATCCTGCTGCGCTGGATGCTGGTCTGCGAGGACGAGACCGAGGAGATGCTGCATCTGGGCCGCGCCCTGCCGCGGGACTGGGTCATGTCGCCGGCCGGGGTCTCCATCGTCGGTGCGGCGACCCGCTGGGGCCCGGTCGATTTCGCGCTACGCACCGATCCGGTCGGGCAAGCGATGCGGGCGGACATTCTGCTGCCACCGAACGCGCGCTGTCTCGTCCGGCTGGTGCTGCGGCACGACAAGGCGCTGGGCGTCCGCGGGCTGGATGTCGTCGGAGCCGTGGCGACCCCGGTCGTTGCCGCGCCTGGAGGGACGCGGGATGGAAGCGTCATCATGCTGCGCGGCGATTCCGGCAACTCCGGCCGCATCCAGGTTTCGGCGCGCTTGTATCGGCTCTAGCCCGGCTGCGCACCGGATGGTGTCCCGGAAGTCCGGATCGGGCCGGGGCGGGCATCTGCCGTGTCCCCTCCAGGATTACAGTCCGGCTGCTCCTGCTCTAAACGATTTCCATGTCTCCTGATCCCGCCCAGCCGGCCGATGTTCGCCGCACTGTGCCGATTGTCGCCCTGATCGTCGCCATTGCCGCCTTCATGCAGAATCTGGATGGCGCGATCATCAACACCTCGCTGCCGCAGATGGCGCGGTCGTTCGGCGTCACTTCGGTCGATCTCTCGTTCGGCATCACCGCCTACATGCTGGCCTCGGCGGCGATCTCGCCTCTGGCGCACTGGCTGTCGCAGCGGTTCGGCTCGCGCACCGTACTGGTCGGCGCATTGCTCACCTTCACCTTCGCATCGCTCTGGTGCGGGCTGGCGCACAGCCTGCCGATGTTCGTCGCCGCCCGCGTGGCACAGGGGTTCGGCGGTGCGCTGATGATCCCGATCGGCCTCGCCGTGGTGATGCGCAATACGCCGGCATCGGAGATGATGCGGATCACCGCCTACACGGTCTGGCCGGCGCTGCTGGCGCCGGTCATCGGGCCGGTTCTGGGCGGCTTCATCACCCAGGCCGCCAGCTGGCGCTGGAACTTCTGGCTCAACCTGCCGATCGGCCTGGCCGGGGCAATGGCAATGCTGCGGTATGTGCCGCAGGAGCGTGACGACGACAGGCCGCCCCTGGACATGCGCGGCTTCGCACTGTGCGCGCTCGGACTGACCTGCCTGCTGGCGGGGTTCCAGCGCTCCTCGACCAGCGGCGTGGAGCGAGAGGTCGCGATCGGCCTGATCCTGGTCGGGCTCGTCGCCGGCTGGGCAGCCATCCGCCACCTCCGCCGGCACCACTCGCCGCTGCTGTCGCTGGTGTCGTTGTCCCGGCGCAGCGTCACGTACGCCTCCCTCTATCCCGGTGGCCTGTTCCGTGCGGTTTTTTCCACCGCCCCGTTGCTGTTGCCGCTGCTGTTCCAGCTTGGCTTCGGCCTGTCCCCGGTCGCCGCGGGTGGGTGGGTGCTGGTCTATTTCTGCGGCAATATCGGCATCAAGCCGGCCACCAGCCTCATCCTGCGCCGCTTCGGCTTCCGCACCGTGATGCTGGTCGATGGCGTGCTGGTCACTCTGTCGCTGGTGGCACTCGGGCTCGTCACGCCGGGGACGCCCAAGGTTCTCCTGGTCCTGCTGTTGCTGTTCGCGGGGGCGGTGCGCTCCATGCAACTGACCAGTGTCACGACGCTCGCCTTCGCCGACATTCCCGGCCCGGAGCGCAGTGCCGCCTCGAACCTGTTATCGATGCTGCAGCAGGCCTTCTCGGCCGCGGGCGTGGCGATTGCCGCATTCAGTCTGTCGCTGTTCCAGGCGATATTCCACAGCTCGGTTGTGATGCTGCCCGAACTGCACGCCGCATTTCTCCTGACCGCTTGTATCTGTCTGGTTGCCACCGTTGGTCTCGTCGCTATGCCGCGTGATCTCGGGCGTGAGGTTAGCGGTCACCCCGGATGATATACTCATGGTAGCGGAAGCTGCACAGGACACCGCGACGTGACAGGTGCGTCCAGCAGGATCGACGCGGCCGGCTTGTCGGGCTGTTGCCGGCTTTGAAAGCTTGGGTATACAGAACCCTCGTGTCGACTGTCGGATACCGGTCTACCTCTTGACCTTTCAACCATGCCGGCTTGCATGCTGAGCAACTCGGAAGTAGCGCGGGATATGTAGCGTCCGTGCCGATCGGATGAATGCATGGCCGCCCAGGAAGACTCCCTCGCATCGCTGAAACGAGGGCCGCTCGCAGTCCTTCGTGAACGAAACTTCGCGCTGTTCTTTGCGGCGACGACAGCCTCGACGCTGGGGTCGGCGGTCGTTCCGGTAGCACTCACCTTCGCGCTGCTCAGCCTTCACTTCTCTGCGACGAAAATCGGTCTGGTGCTTGCGGCGCAGACCACCCCGACGGTCGTCCTCATGCTGGCCGGAGGCGTCGTTGGCGATCGATGGCCGCGCAGGCGCCTCATGATGGGAGCCGACTTCCTGCGCTGTATCGCTCAGGGCCTGCTCGCTCTCTTGTTGGCACTCGGCCATCCGCCCCTGCTGGCGCTGATGACGCTGGCTGCCGGCGTCGGTGTCGGCAATGCCTTCTTCGGGCCAGCTGAAACCGGCCTGATTCCCCAGGTGGTACAACCCGAGACCATCAAGGAGGCCAACAGCCTTCTCAGTATCACGGGCTCGCTGTCTGCGGTCATCGGCCCTTCGGTCGGCGGTCTTCTGGTCGGCCTCGGTAACGCGCCAATGGCGATCGGCCTCGATGCGACGTCGTATGCGCTCAGCGCAGCCTGTCTCGCACTCATGCATGTTGCCGAGCAGGCGAGACCGCCGTCCACATCCTTTCTGGCCGATCTGATCTCCGGATGGCACGAGTTCCGTAAACATCGCTGGCTCGTACTCGTTACTCTTCAGTATGGACTGCTCAACCTCGCTGCTTTCGCGCCGTTCTTCGTCCTGGGCCCGGTCTTGTTCGGCTCGATTCCCCACGGTGCGCAACTTTGGGGATTGGTGGCGTCGGCGACCGGCGTCGGTGGCGTGATCGGTGGTTTGCTGATCCTGCGGTTCCGCCCGCATCGGCCTCTCGTCGCCTTCGAACTATCGGCGGCGTTCCTGACCATCCCCCTGGTCCTGCTGGCATTTCATGCGCGCGTGCTTCCATTGGTTCTTGGAAGCGCCATGTTCGGCGCCGCGCTGGCCGTGCTCAATGTCATGGTTCAGACAACCATACAGGAACGGATCCCCGGAGAGGTCTTGTCGCGTGTCAACGCGCTGTTCAGCCTGGTCGCGATGGGCCTGGGTCCGATCGGTTACGCATTGTGCGGACCGGTCGCGCACGTGGTCGGCACACGAAACGCACTGGCGGCCGGTGCTGCTGTCATCCTGATCAGCGCCGCGCTGCTTATCGGATCCCGTAGCATCCGCAACCTGGAGAGCTGAGGGGGAAGCTTCGCCAACCTTCATGGCACGCTTCCGGATCAGGTAGCTCGTGCGCGCCACTCCCGACCGCATGATGTGTCTTCATCCGTTCGTGTCGTCGCCCGCATGCCGGCGCAGATATTCGAAGGCTGCGAAGTCGACCGCTACCTGACGCGGGGCAGTTGGCTGAAGGGCCGCCTCTCCATGCTTCGCAGTATGGAAATTGCAAGCCGATGTACAAAAATGTACATACTGTTTAAAAATAGCTACTGAAGCATCATCGATATAATACTGCGTGAAGTTTCCATTAAAGACAGCGCTTCGTTGAATAACTGTCGACTGCAATGTTTTAGAAATTCAGTCGGGAATACGGCCAATAGTTCGTTAGGGTAGTGCCAACTGCGGAGCTACTACCTCATGATCAGAATCAAACGCCGTACCCTGCTGCTGGCAGCGGGGGCAGCGGCCTCGCCGCTGGGACGAGCTTCGGCTGCCGCCGACACGGCACTCGCGGGGGTCGATCCGGCCACGAATGCGATCCCGTATCTGGGCGTAAATCTTGGTATGAGCAATAGCGGTACCGGGGAGACCGAGCCCCTGGCAAGCTATGCGCAGATGACGGATATCGGTGCCAACATCTTCCGGATCGTCTGCAGGTGGAAGAGCCTGCAGCCCGAGGATGGCGGTCCGATCGATCCGGCGGCGTTGTCGGCGCTCGAAACCCAGATCAGCTATGCGACCGCGTCCGGCGGTGTCGCGGTGATCGACATCCATGATTATGCAAACCGGAATACCAGCTTCACAGTGCAGGAGGATGCCGCGATCGGCACGAGCAAGCTCGTCCTGACGACGACGCCCACCGCCTTCTCGACCGGGGCGACCGTGTCTGCGAACGGGATTGGAAACCACCCCGGCACGACCGCAACTATCATCAAGGCCAGCCCGACCATACTCTTGTCGCAGCCGACGACAGCGGTCATTCCCGCGGGCAGCATCATCTCCCTGATCGGACGGATCGGCTCGACCTATGCGAGCGCTTATTTCGTCGATTTCTGGACAAAGCTCGCGCAGCATCAGGCGTTTCAAAGCAACTGGAAAATCTGGTTCGGCCTGATGAACGAGCCCGCGTTGGAGGCGGCGGCCTGGGTCCCGATCTGCAACCAAGTGATTGCAGGGATCAGGTCGACCGGCGCCAAGAACACTATCAGCGCGCCCAACGCCCCGAACAGCGGTATCTACATCCAGGGCCTGGCGTTCAGTGGCTCGAGTCTTGTCTACGAGGTCCACCTTTATGGCGACGTCAACAATTCGGGTACCGGCCCCGTCTCGAGCCCGACGATCTATGTCGAAGGCCTGACCCTGGCCGTCAATATCGCCCGGGCACAGAAACAGAAGCTGTTTCTCGGAGAGTGCGGGTTCGATACCTCGGATACGAGCCTAGCGGCTCTGACCGGCATGTTGTGCTACCTGCAACGTAATACCGATGTGCTGGAAGCAATCACCTTCTGGTACGACGGAGTGTTCTTCTCCGACGGATATTCCTACCAGCTGGGGTCGAGCGACAGCGTCGAGAAGCCGCAGACCGCCATCATCAGGCGCTTCATGCCGGGCGGCGATGCGAGGGGCCTCGCGATTCCTGCACCGGTCTATTCATTATCGCCCTATGGGGGGTCAACGGCACCGTCCTTTGCCTCGATGCCCAGCTTTGGCGGAAAGACGAAGGCCCTGACCGCAACGGCTACCGAAATCTACAGCAAGCATCCCACCTCGTACACGCTCTGCTCGACCGCGGAAGGGCTGATCAGTCTCGACCAACCGCCCGCGTTGCTCTCCAGCGTCTGGGGTCAACTGCGCTATCACGCACTCCAGGTCACCACGGACGGCACGCTACTTGTTACCTGCGGCAACGGAGCGGCTACCATCGTTCTGAACGGCAGTACCAATGTGTGCGATGGCGTCGAGCACCGGGTCGAAGTCAATTGCGGTCCGAAAGGCATCTGGGTGTTCGTCGACGGAAGGCTGGATGCACTCGACAAAACGCCATTCGAGAGCACCGATCCGCAGGCGCTGCGCTGGGGTGTCGGCGACGTCGGGCAAAGCTCGAGCAACTGGTCAATGTGGCTCGGCACGTTGCGCGAGCACGCGCTGTGGGCGACGGTGCGCCATTTGCGGGACCATACGCCACCTGCCGCACCCTACACCGGTATGGAACGCGGCCTCGTCGGCTACTGGGATCTGAACGGTTCGCTGTCCGGATTCTGCTGAAGCAGCAAGGTTTTAATCCGGACACTGTACGCGAAAAAACCGGGCCATGAGGGCCCGGTTTCCTGCACGTCATTGGTCGGACCCGAAGGCCGAAGGGAAGCGGTCGGGTTATGCGTCGCCGATGAAGCTGCCGGACTTGAGGTTGGTGACGTTGTTGAAGGTGATGGTCGACTTGTCGGACAAAGTGACCGTGGTGTTGGAACCGGAAACCACCGCGGTGCTGAGCGTCTTTGCAACTTCGTTGGCGCCGTAGCCATAAAGCTGGACCATGTTTCCGGCGGAGCTGCCGAAATCGCTGATCGTGATCGAGGCATTACCGGCCGTGCCGTTCGCGGCAATGATGAACTGGTTCATGCCGGCACCGCCGGAGAGGGTCTGGTTACCGATGCCGGCAACCAGCGTATCGTCGCCGCTGCCGCCACTGATGCTGTCGCCAGCTGCCGTGGACTGGTTTGAAATAAATCCGATGAAGCCCTGCGTGCTCCCCGATCCGTTGAGGGTCTCGTTGCCGGAGCCTGCAATGACCATCCCGTGGCCGGTGTAGGTGATGTTCGAGCCATTGGCACCGAACACGGTAGCAGCGCCGGCACCGGAGTTGACCGTTGCATTGCCCACGCCGCCGATGAACGTCAGCGAAGCGCTGCCGGTCTGGGTCAGGGACGTGCCGCCCGCGCCATAGACGGTTGTGTCGCCGGCTGCGTTGATGGTGTCGGACGTGCCTGCGAAGACGGTCGACGTGCCGTTCAGGCTATAGAAGCTGTTCGTCCCGCCGACGATCAAGGCGTTGCCGCTGCCACCGGCGAGGCTGGTGCCGGTGCCTGCCTTGTCATCGACGACCAGGTTGCCGGAGCCGCCATAGATGGTGCTGTTCGTGCCGGTCAGGCTGATGGTAGCGCTGCCCGTGCTCGCCAGGATGCGATCGGTGCCGTCGGAGACAACGGTATCGGCGCCGGAACCGAGACTGATCAGGTTGTTGCCGGTTCCGCCATAGATCGAGGTCGAGCCCGTTCCGGCAAAGATGCTGTCGTTCCCGTCGCTGGTGGCGATGGTGTAGGTGCCTGCACCGGATCCGAGGAACAGGTTGTTCCCGCCGCCGGCGATGAATGTGCCTGACTCGTTACCCGAGATGAATGTCGCGCCACCGATGCCGACCAGCGTGTTGAGCGTGGTGCCGGCCGTGGCTGCAGACGCATCGATCAGGACGTGCGAGGTCGTTTCCGTGACGAAGTGGTTGTAACCTGCCGGGTAGGTATAGGTACCGCCGACGGTCGCGACATACTGATTGACCGATGAGCCGCCGGCAGTCGGTACGCCCGCGCCATTTCCTTCAGCAGCGAAGAAGTTCCCGCTGCCCGATGCGCCCGCGACCGCGCTTTGATAAGCCTTGGCCAGTGAATAGGCCTGGCTGCCGTTGACCGTCACCGGGATGATATGTCCCGACGCGCCCAACACCGTTACTACGCCACCGCTTGCCATAATTAATCCCCTTTTGCTCGCATAACGACCGATCGATCATTACGACTAACCAACGCGTGCATCGGTTAACTAGCATGGCAATCGAACAGCGCAACCAAAAACCATGTCGTCAGAAAGCTTTATCTCAAAAGAAGAGTTTTATTATGCGTTTATAACGCTGGATGCGTTGCCGACTAGTTGTCGTGCCATGTCGTTTATTTGGCGAGGACTTTCCGAGCGTTAAATTCTCACTAATCTTCGCTCTTAAGGAAGCTGGTCGTTTAAACTATAATTAAGAGAAACTTAATGGCAATCTTCCTCTGTTACAGACTGTTTAAGCAAACTGTCGAAGTTTCGGGTTGTAAGGCGGAGTGCGATACGAATGAAACCTTTACGCATAAAAGGATAATTTAACGTTAAATCTATTCGGTAAAAGTTTGTTGGCAGGAACAGGCCTGACATGTCTCCGCCGCTTGAAGCGCCAAACCGTTCTGATTGCTCAGCATCCTGAGTAGACGAACGATTGAACAGACTGCACAAAACCCGGCTTTTGCTTCAGCTTGCTTGATGCACCAAGTAAATGCGGGCTGTTGAGTTTGCACGCGACGAGCATCATAAACGGCCACTGCATTGTGGCCAGGTAATATATTGCGAAATTAACGCGGCATTGCCCGGAACACTCCTATCGCGGTCTTTCGGTTGCCCGCATGCGCCCTGAGGACAGATAGTCGTCAAAGCTCAAGACACCATTTATCGTTACTATGTCGTTGCAGCTGGCTTTGATTCCGCGACCCGATAGGACGGTCCGTCCCGGCTTGCTGCTTGCGTGCACAGACAGGGTAGATAAGGAGTATCCACGGCTTGCATTAGGGGTTGCTGGTTCAATCGGATGCCGGAAACAGGCTAAACAATTGGCCTCGCAATCGCACCGCTCCCTGCGACACCAATACTGCAGAGGCCGCCCTGCCGTACTTAATCAACAACCCACATGACTGTGAATTGCAAGCGACCGAAAGCTAGCCGTTGAAGTCGCTGATGGTCTGCGTTGCGAGAGAGGCAGCGGATGCCCGATTGGCGATACCAAGCTTGTTGTACACCTGCTCGAGATGCTTATCGACCGTTCGTGGGCTCAGTTTGAGTATATCGGCAATATCACGGGTCGCTTTGCCATAGCTGAGCCAGAGGAGGACCTGCGCTTCACGCGACGTCAGATCAAGCCGTTCCTTCAGGATCCTCTCCGGCTGTACCGCATGCGCGGACACCCTGAGAAGAAGTTCATCAGGTGCCGGCACACCGACGAAGCTGATCCGGACATCCGCGCCGGTCGTCCCCGATGAAGCGGGGAGAAGGCTGCCCGGAGCCATCGAACCGGCCGCGAGTTGTCGCGCGAGCTGTTCGGATACCGGTGCCTCGTCGCGGGCAAGCAGCGACGCAGCCTGCGGCGTAGCCCAGAGCAGACGGCCCGACGGGTCAACCGCGAACAGGAACCGTCCTGCGCCATCCAGCGCGCGGTGCGCCACCTGTGCCCGCTGCGCCGCAAGCAGATGCACCTTGAGACGTGCCAGCACTTCGTCGAGCTGAAGCGGCTTGGTGACGTAATCCGCAGCACCCGCTTCGAAGGCTCGTACCACGTGTTCGGTCTCGGATATGCCCGTCATGAACACGATCGGGATCGCAGCCAGCGCCGCGGTAGCTTTCAGCCGCAGGCAGGCTTCCAGTCCACCCATGCCCGGCATGACGGCATCCATCAGGATAATGTCGGGCCGGTTATGGTCCAGCACCGTGAACGCTGCCTGCGCGCTCTGAGCCATGAGCACGACGTAGCCCGCATCCTCCAATACCGTGTCCAGCAAGCCCAACGTCTCGGGTGCATCGTCGACCACCAGGACGCATCCCCGCGGGCTCATGCGGATGTCTCCAGCTCATCGAGGGCGTCCCGCAGCGCCTCCAGCTGATAGGATGAGAGCAATCGCCGGAGCGGCTGCAGGGCATAGGCGAGGCCGGGTGTCTCGCGCTCCAGGACGTTCATCTGCTCGCGCAGGGCCCGCATGGATCCTCCCTCGACCAGGACGCGCAGTGCGGCGACCTGCGCATGCGACAGGAACCGGGCCTGCCCGGTCGGCACGAGTTGCTGCTCGATGTTTTGCCCGGCCAGCGCTGCCGTTCCGTCCGATTGCACCCAGTTCAGATCCAGCGCGATCCCGATCTCCCTCAACAGGGCAGCCAACTCCACCGGCTTGCTGAGCAAAGTGCAGTCTTTCAAGTCGAAATCGGATCTGAGACCGACATCGGAAGGCCGGCCATGCTGCACATCCCCGGAGATGAAAATGATCGGAGCCCGTCCTGCCTTGGTTTCGCGCAGGCGCCGGGCGAGCTGGAACCCGTCCATGACAGGCATCGACAGGTCGAGCAGGAACAAATGCGGCTGGAACCCGACGGCCGCCAGGAGGCACTCCGGCCCGTCGCTGGTGGTCACGACATCGAAACCGAGCGGCATCAACAGGTCGCTGATCAGGGCGCGATGAGCAGCGTTGTCGTCCGCTACCAGGATGCGTCGCAGTGCACCTGCATGACCGGTTACGTGCTTCGGTATCGGCACCGAACCGGTATCCGCGGTGTCGGACAGCAACAGCCGCACCCGGAACCGGCTTCCCTCGCCCGGGGTGCTGCCGACGGTGATCTCGCCGCCCAGGATCTCGGTCAGCAGCCTGGTGATGGTCAGTCCCAGGCCGGTGCCCGGGATCGTCGCAGGTGCGGCGCGCTCGAACGGCTCGAAGATGCGCTCGAGGTCGCCGGCCTGGATGCCGGGCCCGGTATCGGTGACCACGAACTCGGCGATCTGCGCGCGCCACGACGCGGACAGGTGCACCGAACCGGCCACGGTGAACTTGATCGCGTTCGACAGCAGGTTGATCAGGATCTGGCGCAGTCGGTGTTCATCGGCCAGGACGATTGCGGGAAGCCCGTGTGCCTCGAAGGTTAGCCGGAGACCCTTGGCCTCCGCCTGCGGGCGCAGCATTTGCGCCAGGCCCTCCAGCAACTCGGGCAGGCGGATGCGGTCGCGGTAGAGTTCGATGCGGCCAGCCTCGATCCTCGATATGTCAAGCAGGCCGGCGATGATTGCACTCAGGTGTTCACCGCTCTCGCGGATGATCCGCACGCCGCGATGGCGTTCCGGCGGAATGCGCGGATCGCCTTCCATCAGCTGCGCATAGCCCAGGATTGCATTGAGCGGGGAGCGCAGCTCGTGACTGATGCCCACGACGTAGCGGCTTTTCGCCAGGCTGGCGGCCTCGGCCTTGTCGCGCGCCTTCTGCAGGGCGGCATCGGTACGGCTATGCGCGGCGATCTCGTTCATCAGCAGGCGAGTCTGCCGGTGAGTCTCCTCCACCGCGTTGCGGCGGCTCTCCCCAGACAGCACGATCAGCCAGGACAGGATCGCCGCGATCAGCACCGCTGCAAGCCGGCCAACACCCGGCGCCGTGCTGCCGACCGAGGCGAGCAGCCCGTAGATCCCCGCGAGTGCGACCAGCAGCAGCAGGACGAAGCGACTGAGGCGCGTCTCGAGCAGGCCACGGAACCGCAGCGGCAACAGGCGCAGCGGCGCGGCGAGGGGGGCCATCAGCTGAACCGGCAGTCGGGTTGCGGCCGGCTTGCAGCTATCGCCGCAGCGGCTGTCCAGCGAGCAGCAGAGCGAGCAGATCGCGCCGCCATAGGCCGGGCAGAAGGCCATGTCTTCATGCTCGAAGCCATGCTCGCAGATCGTGCAGGTGATGATCCCGCGCTTCGACCAGCTGGCCCGTGGCCGCCTTGCAAGATAGGTGCGGCCGCCGGTCGCCCAGGCGATGCCGGGCGCCGCCAGGAAGGCGACGGCGAGTGACAGGAACGGTCCGAACGCGCCCGGCGTGGTGCCGAGCACTCCTGCATAAGCGGCCAGGCCGACCACGCTGCCGAGCACCATGGCGCCGATGCCGACCGGGTTGATGTCCGGCAGATGCGCGCGCTTGAACTCGATGACCGGCGGGCTCCAGCCGATCGGCTTGTTGATGACCAGGTCGGCGACCAGCGCGCCCATCCAGGCGGCGGCGAGATCGGCGTACAACACGAGGCCGCGCTGGATGGTGTCGACGATGCCGGCCTCCATCAGGACCAGCGCGATGGCCACGTTGAAGAAGACGTAGAACACCCGGCCGGGATGGCTATGGGTCAGGCGCGAGAAGAAGTTCGACCAGGCGAGCGAGCCCGCATAGGCGTTGGTCACGTTGATCTTTACCTGGGAGACCGCGACCAGCGCGATCGTCGCGGCGATCGCCGGCACCGGCGGCAGGAAGGCCGAATAGGCCAGCCGGTACATCTGCGTCGGCTGGACCGCGTCGAAGCCGGCATATCCGGCAGCGAGCCCGGCCCACATGAGCAACGACCCGGCCAGGATCTTGAACGCGTCGAACAGGATCCAGGCGGGACCACCCAGCACGACGGCACTCCACCATGCGACGTCCCGTGCGTGCCGGCGGGCGGGCATGAAGCGGATGAAGTCGACCTGTTCCGCCGTCTGGCTGACGAGCACGAACATGATCGACGCGGCCATTCCGATCGCGCCGACATCCAGCCCGCGTGCCTCGGTGCCCTGGAAGTGCGACCAGCCCGACAGCCAGCCGGGATGCAGGACCAGGACGGCCACCAGCGGCGCCAGGTTCAGCACGAGCCAGACCGGCTGCGTGACCAGCTGGAAGCGGGCGATGAAGGTGACGCCGTGGGTGACCAGCGGCACCACGACGATCGCGCACAGGATGTAGGCGATCCAGGGTGGGATCAGGAGGAAGCGGTTCAGCATGCCGGCGAAGATCGCCGCCTCGATACCGAAGAACAGGAAGGTGAAGGTTGCGTAGATCAGCGATGTGATGGTCGAGCCGATATAGCCGAAGCCGGCGCCTCGCGTCAGCAGGTCGATATCCAGCCCGGAACGGGCGGCCGCCGCGCAGATCGGCAGGCTTATCATGAAGATCAGCAACGAAACCGCCACGACGGCGATGCAGACGTTGGCAAAACCGAACGACAGGGTGAGCGTACCGCCGATCGCCTCCAGCGCCAGGAAGGAGATCGAGCCGAGTGCGGTGTTGGCCACGCGTAGCGGCGACCAGATGCGGGCGCTCTTGGCGGTGAAGCGGAGCGCATAATCCTCAAGCGTCTGGTTCGCGACCCAGCGATTATAGTCCCGTCGCATACGGACTATGCGCAGCCTGGTCGTATTGGCTGGCCCGATCATCGCGTCTCCCACAGGCGCCGGGTATGCACCGCAACTCGGAATGGAGCAGGTGGCCCCGCTGCCCGGGATCGATCCGTGCCCCCGACGTAATACCACGGATGACCGTGCGGCCTGCGAGCGCCGGGCCCGATCATACGTAATACCGCGTATTGGACCATGTGCCGCCGCTGGATACGGTCATCCGCAACCCATCAGACCCGGAGCCGGCATGAATTCGAGCAGCACTGGTTTCACGAGACGTACGTTCGGACGCATGGGCCTCGGTCTGCTTGCGGCAACATCGACCGCCCGCTACGCGACGGCCGCACCCTCCGGGGAGCCGATCCGGATCGGGATCCTTCATTCCCTTTCGGGAACGATGGCGATCAGCGAGACCACGCTGAAAGACGTCATGCTGATGCTGATCGCGCAGCAGAATGCCAAGGGCGGCGTGCTCGGGCGCCCGCTCGAGGCGGTCGTGGTCGACCCGGCGTCCAACTGGCCGCTGTTCGCCGAGAAGGCCCGCCAGTTGCTCTCGGTGGACAAGGCGGCCGCAGTGTTCGGATGCTGGACCAGCGTATCCCGCAAGTCGGTGCTGCCGGTGTTCGAGGAGCTGAACGGCATCCTGTACTATCCGGTCCAGTACGAGGGCCAGGAATGCAGCCGCAACGTTTTCTATACCGGTGCCGCGCCGAACCAGCAGGCGATCCCGGCGGTCGACTACCTTGCGTCCGAGGAGAAGGTGGAGCGCTGGGTGCTGGCCGGCACCGACTACGTCTATCCGCGCACCACCAACCAGATCCTGCAATCCTACCTGAAGGGCAAGGGTGTCGCCGATGCCGACATCATGATCAACTACACGCCGTTCGGGCAGTCGGACTGGCAGAACATCGTCGCACAGATCAAGGCATTCGGGTCGACCGGCAAGAAGACCGCCGTGGTCTCCACCATCAACGGCGACGCCAACGTGCCGTTCTACAAGGAGCTCGGCAACCAGGGCATCCACGCGACGGATATTCCGGTCATGGCCTTCAGCGTCGGCGAGGAAGAGCTGGCCGGCATGGACACCAAGCCGCTGGCCGGCCAGCTCGCCGCCTGGAACTACTTCGAGAGCATCGATACGCCGGCGAACAAGACCTTCATTGCCGAGTGGCATACATTCACCAAGAACCCGAAGCGCACCACCAACGATCCGATGGAAGCCCATTACATCGGCTTCAACATGTGGGTGCAGGCGGTCGAGGCGGCGAAGACGACCGACCATGACGCGGTCATCGAGGCGATGATCGGCATACGCCAGCCCAATCTGACCGGCGGCGTCGCCACGATGCTGCCCAATCATCATCTCACCAAGCCGGTCTTCATCGGCGAGATCCAGGATGACGGCCAGTTCAACGTGGTCTGGCAGAGCCCCGACCTGATCCCGGGCAAGGCGTGGTCGCCGTATATCGCATCGACCAGGGACCTGATCGGCGACTGGCGCAAGCCGGTCTCGTGCGGAAACTACAACGTCGTGACCAAGGCCTGCGTCGGCACCAAGCATGCGTAGCGTCTCCGTCCTCCTTGCTGTCCTGGTGCTGCTCGTCTTCGCAACGACGGCCCGGGCGCAGGAGGACGGATATGCCGGACTGGCATCCGGCCGTTATGCGAGCATTGCCGACGGGGCGACGCAGCTGGCGGCCTCCGGCGATCCCCATGCGGATACGGTGCTGCATGCCCTGGCAGAACATCGCCTGCTGGCCGGTCCGCCAGGCGGTCCGCTCTATATTCGAGCCGGCGATGCCCTGACGGATGCGCGCACCGGGGCAACCGTCGGCGCCAAACCGGAGGGTCTCCGGCCTGTCCGCCTGAACAACCGTGTCCGCGAGGCACTGGATGCGGCGCTGGCCGTGCTCGATCTGCAATCCCCGGACCGCGGCAAGCGCCTGCATGCGGTCGAGGCGATCTACGACACCCATCCGCCGGCACTCCTGCCGGCCCTGGACCGCGCCCTGGCGCACGAACCCGATGCCGGCATCCGGCGCGGCCTGGCCGAGGCACGGGCGGCCATGCTGCTGAGCGCGCCGGTGCTGCCGGGACCCGCCGAGGCTCTCGGCGCGGTCAGGATCCTGGCCTCGCGCGGCGGCCTTCCCGCGCGTGCCATCCTTGCCAGGCTGCAGCATGACGCATCGCCCGAACTGCATCATGCCGCGACCGAGGCGATCGCCGCGATCGACCTGCGCCTGCGCCTGTGGAGCATTCTGCAGGACCTGTTCTACGGCATCAGCCTAGGTTCGGTGCTGCTGCTTGCAGCCATGGGCCTCGCCATCACCTTCGGGGTCATGGGCGTCATCAACATGGCGCACGGCGAACTGATCATGATCGGCGCCTACGTCACCTACCTGGCGCAGCAGGCGACCGGATCGCCCGGGGTCGGGCTGGTGCTGGCGATCCCGCTGGCCTTTCTGGTGACCGGTGGCCTCGGCGTTCTCATCGAGCGCGGGCTGATCCGCTTCCTGTATGGACGCCCCCTGGAGACGCTGCTGGCAACCTGGGGGCTGTCCCTGGTGCTGCAGCAGGCGATCCGCTCGCTGTTCGGCCCGACCAACATCTCGGTCACGACCCCGGCCTGGATGTCGGGCTCGATCGCCGTCGGTGGCCTAGTGATCACCCTGA
Organism: Lichenicola cladoniae; assembly: GCF_013201075.1. NCBI lineage: Bacteria > Pseudomonadati > Pseudomonadota > Alphaproteobacteria > Acetobacterales > Acetobacteraceae > Lichenicola > Lichenicola cladoniae. The sequence goes on from NZ_CP053708.1 coordinate 253,235, forward strand.
ACCGGCTGGTGATCATCGTGTTCGCCGCCCTGGTGATGCTTGCCTTGACGCTGGTGCTGAAGCGCACGTCGCTCGGGCTGCAGATGCGGGCGGTGACGCAGAACCGCCGCATGGCGTCGCTGATGGGGATCCGGACGCCGCGCGTCGATGCGCTGACCTTCGGCCTCGGCTCCGGCGTCGCCGGGCTTGCAGGCGTGGCGATCAGCCAGATCGACAATGTCAGCCCGAACCTCGGCCAGGGCTACATCATCGACAGCTTCATGGTGGTGGTGTTCGGCGGCGTCGGCAATCTCGGCGGCACGCTCGCCGGCGCGGCTACGCTCGGGATCGCCAACAAGGTTCTCGAGCCGGTGGTGGGCGCGGTGCTCGCCAAGATCATCGTGCTGCTGCTGCTGATCGCGTTCATCCAGCGAAAGCCGCGGGGGATGTTCCCGTTGCGTGGACGGGGCATCGAATCATGATCGCCGTCCGCACCACGGCGGCCCTGACGGTGCTGGTGGCGATCCTGCTGGCGGTGCTGAACCTGTTGTCGCCCGGATCGCCGCTGCATGTATCGGATTTCGCGGTTGGACTGGCCGGCAAATACCTCTGCTTCGCGATCCTGGGCGTCGCGGTGGACCTGGTCTGGGGTTTCGCCGGCATCCTGACCCTGGGCCACGCCGCATTCTTCGCCCTGGGCGGCTATGCCATGGGGATGTACCTGATGCGCGAGATCGGCGCGCGTGGCGTGTATGGCAACGCGGCCCTGCCCGACTTCATGGTGTTCCTGTCCTGGCCGCGGCTGCCCTGGTACTGGTGGGGCTTCGACCATTTCAGCTTCGCGTTGCTGATGGCGCTGGTGGTTCCGGCGTGCCTTGCGGGACTGTTCGGATGGCTCGCGTTCCGCTCGCGCGTTTCGGGCGTCTATCTCTCGATCATCACCCAGGCGCTCACGTATGCGCTGCTGCTGGCTTTCTTCCGGAACGACATGGGGTTCGGCGGCAATAACGGCCTGACCGATTTCAAGGACGTGCTTGGGTTCGACCTGCATTCGTCGGCCACGCGCGCCTGCCTGCTGATCATCACTGCCCTGTTGCTGGCGGCGAGCCTGCTGCTGACGCGTGCGCTGCTGTCCGGCCGCTTCGGCCATCTTCTCACCGCCGTTCGCGATGCGGAAAGCCGGACCCGGTTCCTCGGCTACCGCCCCGACCACATCAAGCTGTTGATCTGGGTGTTCTCCGCGATAATCGCCGGGCTGGGCGGCGCGCTCTATGTCCTGCAGGTCGGCATCATCAACCCGGGCGAGTTCGCACCGGCCAATTCGATCGAGGCGGTGATCTGGGTGGCGGTCGGTGGACGCGGCACCCTGTCCGGGGCGGTGCTGGGCGCGGTGCTGGTCAATCTTGGCAAGACGGTGTTCACGGGCCTGCTCCCGGAACTCTGGCTCTACGCGCTCGGGGCCCTGTTCATCCTGACGACCCTGTTCCTGCCGCGCGGGCTCATGGGGCTGCAATGGAGCCGCCTGGGATTGATGCGCAGGCTGGGTATCGGGCGGCGCACGGGTGCTGCGTCATGAGCACGCCGAACCTGCTGTATCTCGATGCCGTCTCGGTCAGTTTCGACGGCTTCCGTGCGCTGAATGCGCTGTCCCTGCTGCTGGCCCCGGGCGAAATGCGGGCGATCATCGGGCCGAACGGCGCCGGCAAGACGACGATGATGGATGTGATCACCGGCAAGACCCGTCCCGACAGCGGCGTGGTCGAGTTCCGTGGCACGCACGACCTGACCCGCCTGGACGAGCCGGCGATCGCGCGCCTCGGCATCGGGCGCAAGTTCCAGAAGCCGACCGTGTTCGAGAAGCTGAGCGTGCGCGACAATCTTCTGCTGTCGCTGAAGGGAAAGCGGCGGCCGTTCGCTGTCCTGGCAGCGCGCGAGACCTCGCACGAGGCTGGGCTGATCGCCGATATCCTGCGCACGACGCGCCTGTCGGATCATGCCGCCCGCCTCGCCGGTGCGCTCAGCCACGGCCAGAAGCAGTGGCTCGAGATCGGCATGCTGCTCGGCCAGGATCCGGAACTGCTTCTCGTCGATGAGCCCGTCGCCGGCATGACCGATGCGGAGACCGCGCAGACCGCCGAACTGCTGCGCGAGATCAACCGCACGCGCAGCGTGGTCGTGGTCGAGCACGACATGGATTTCGTCCGGGCCCTGAACGTGCGGGTCACGGTGCTGCATGAGGGGTCCGTGCTGGCCGAGGGCTCCATCGACGAGGTAAGCGCCGATCCTCGCGTGGTCGAGGTGTATCTTGGACGCTGAAAGCGGGGGCGCATGCTGCAGGCCGAGTCCATAGACCTGCATTACGGCGCCGCGATCGCCCTGCGTGGCGTTTCGGTCAGCGCGCGGATCGGCGACGTCACCTGCCTGCTCGGCCGCAACGGCGTCGGCAAGACCAGCCTGCTGCGCGCCATCACCGGCGTCCACCCGGTGACGCGGGGCCGCATCCTGTGGAACGGCGAGGACATCACCCGCCTGTCCGCGCACGAGCGGGCAGGGCGACGCATCGCCTCGGTGCCGCAGGGACGCGACATCTTTGCGCTGCTGAGCGTGCGGGAGAATCTTGAAACCGGGTTCGGCCTGCTGCCGAGACGGGAGCGCAAGGTGCCGGACGAGATCTTCGAACTGTTCCCGGTGCTGGCACAGATGCAGCGCCGCCAGGGCGGCGATCTTTCAGGTGGTCAGCAGCAGCAGCTGGCGATCGCCCGGGCGCTGGTAACCCGTCCCCGCCTGCTGGTGCTGGACGAGCCGACGGAGGGAATCCAGCCCAGCATCATCAAGGATATCGGTCGCATCATCACCCTGCTGCGCGCGCGTGGCGACATGGCGATCCTGCTCGTCGAGCAGTATTATGAATTCGCCCGTGCACTCGCCCAGCACATTACCGTGCTGGATCGCGGCCAGGTGGTCATGCAGGGGGAGGCCGATATGCTTGACGAGACGGCCCTGCGGGGTCACGTCACGATCTAGGCGTTTATCCTACTGGCTGATTTTCACAACAAGCCAGCGTTAGAGCCTGCTGTGGCTCGCCCGAAGCGTCATCGGGCAAGGCTGTCGAAGGACAGGGCGGGCAGCAGCAACGTAATCAAGAAATCGACAGTAATCAGCCCTCTGGTGTCTTTCACCGACAGCGATCAGACCGCTTCAAGGTCCAACTCGATCATCCCGCAGTTGGGTAGGAAGACGCCGGTGAGGTAGTAAAAGAAGGTTCCGTGGCCAACCACCGCAATGTTGCGTTCCGGGCGGCCGGCAAGAAACGCTCTGAACTCTGCAATCCGCTGCAGTGCGGTTTCAAGCGGCTCAACATGGATACCTCGATCGTCACGCTGGCCTTCGGCGTGCCACCAGACGTCCGGTAGGTGCTGAAGCTCAAGATCCGGGTAATCTGTCAGCAATGTCGCAGGCGATCGTCCGACATCACAACTGCTTTCCAGGCGCTCGCGATGTAGAGCCTCGACCACGAAGCGTGGTTTTGAATAATGATTATCGAAAATGCCTCGAGCGGTTTGTAGCGCACGCGTGAGGGGCGTCACCACGACGAGGTCGAATGGTGTATTCCGCAGAAGTTCACGTGCTGTAAGGACTTGAGCTTCCCCTTTTGAAGTCAGTCGCGCATCCGGCAATAACGGATCGATGCCAGTCTCATCGTACGCTGCGTTGAAGGCAGATTGGCCGTGGCGAATGCAGAGGATTTTCTGGGTTTGCATATGTCAGACTTACCGGCTCGTTTGAATCAGGGCAACGCGTCGGGATTGCGGGTGATGCGGAAGGTCAGATATCGATGGCTGATCGATTTACCGTCTCCGCCAGCGGCGTCTTCTCCTGTAGATCCTCGTGGACAGACGCAGGCGGCGTGGGATCCAGCGTCTTCCACATGCACCGGTGCGCGATCGTCACCTCCTCGAACACGCGATCCTCCGCCAGATAGCCGTGCCCGGTATAGAATCCAACCGCGCTTTCACGGGCATGCAACATGACCTCCGGAGCGTCCTGATCACGCATCTCGCGCTCAGCCGCGGCGATAAGCGTTGCGCCGCCTCGCTTTCCACGGAACGCTGGGGCGACAGCCATCTGCCGCAGCTTCCATATCCGCGAGTCGCTCGTTGGCGGAACAAGCACAACCACGCCCGCGAGCGTCGTGCCAGCGTAGAGCCCGAGATGTAGCTGCGATGCTTCCTGCTCCAACTCGGCCTTCGAGAAGGCTAGCCCCAGCGGCGTGCGCAGAACAGCATCTCGCAGCCGCACCGTTTCGTGCCATCCCACACTCCCGTAAGCGACTGGCCGTGTCCGAAATTCCATGCCGGCAGAGCATCACCTGACCGTCATTGCCACAACCCCGATAGCTTACAAAAATTTGGGGGGATGGGCGTGACCCGATCCCGCTGCAACTGCCACGTAACGTGGTAGAATGCGCGTGTCTCAGAATTTGTAGCCGACATTCAGATAGTAGAATCCACCATTGAAGCCGATCTGCTGGGCATAACGGTCGTATTTGACCTGGTTATAGTAGGAAGCCAGCACCGGAACCTTGTTCGGGTAAGTATTGAAGAGATTATTGGCACCTGCGCTGACGGTCAGACGGTCGGTCGCATGATAGCTGACCAGGATGTTGGTCAGATAGCGTGGGCGGAGCGTGTAGGCCTGGAAGACCGAGCTCGAGAATGCGTTGGCGCCTTGCTGATACGTCATCTGGTCGAAGATATGGCCGTAGCGCATCTCATGTATTGAGAGGTTCCATTTCTGGAAGGTCCAGTTTCCTCCCAGGATGACCACGTTATGCGGCGCGTCGGTGGTCAGGTAGCCGACCTGCTGCAGGTTCAGATCGCTGCGGCCGAAGCGGTTGGTGTTCGTGTGACGGATCGTGGTCTCGTTCAGGTTGAGGGCTGCGTCGAGGACCAGGAAGCCTGCGCTGGCCAGGTCGATCCGGTAGTTGCTGGTAATGTCGACGCCGCGGGTCCGCGTGCTGGCGGCGTTCGTGAGGTAGGACGCCGATACCGCCGAACTTGCGACCCCGGTCGGGAGCGTACGGCCATCCGCTGCGAAAGCCGCAAGCGCAAGCGCGCCGTTGTAGGTGCCGCCATCGAGGATGCGATCGCGGATGTCGATCTGGTAGCCGTCGATCGCGACGTCGAGGTTCCTGATCGGATGAAACGTCAAACCGGCCGTGACACTGGTCGAGCGCTCCGGTTTCAGTGCGTTCGCGCCCAGGACCTGCGCGCCGGCAGAACTCGGTGCGAGCTCGCCGGTGGCACCCGACGTCGTGACGGTAGCGGATGTATGATGTTCTTCAGCCAGTGTCGGCGCGCGAATGCCATTGCTGATCGTGCTGCGGAACCCGACGACACGGTTGAAGTCATAGCGGGTGGAGAGTTTCGCTGACCCGGTATCGCCAAAGTCGGTGTAATGTTCGAGCCGGCCTGCTGCATCGACCTGCCACTTGTCGGTCAGCTTGGTCGCAAGGTCCGCATAGACTGCATAGACGTCGCGCGAGTGCGGTCCGGCACTTTGCGGCTGAGTGCCCGGAACGGATTGAGAGCCGCCGACCGCGTAGGACGCGTAGCTGCCCGAACCGACCGAATAGCTCTCGAAACGGTGCTCGGCGCCTACCGCGATATCGATCGGGAAGCGGTAGAACGACGGCGCGAACCGCCGCTTCAGGTCCAGGTCGGTTGTAACCTGCACGGTCGCGGAATCGGTCAGGTGGAAGCTCTGCGGCGTCGACCCGGTCAGGGCATACAGGCTGGTGTTCGCCGAGTTCGACATATCGATGTTGCTGCGGTCGGTGCCGAACGTGGAACTGAAGTCCCAGTGCCAGCCGGCAAGATCATCGCCGCGGAACCCGGCCGTCGCGGCGTAGTCGTTCTCGTCGATCTCGAGCTTGGGCGAGAAGCCGTTCGCGTAGATGGGCCTCAGGATCGACGGCAACCGATAGATCTGGAACGTGCTGGCATCGCGATGTGCATATGTCAGCAAGCCATAGGATTCGATCCCCCCGGTAAGCCGGTAGGCGCCCTGGGCGGCAACCGATATGCGGTCGCTGAGCGGCTCGCCGATCCAGTGGCTATCGAACAGTCCCGTGCGTCCGTCTATCCCGGTCCGGTCGGTCCGCTCATGATGCTGGTAGCTCAACCCGAGATGGACGTAGCCGCGGCTGCCGAGGCTGAAGCCATGGTCGAGATCGATGTTCTGGGTGAAGCCATCCCCGGCCGCATAGGCACCGCTTTCCTCGTTGAAGCTGCCGCCATGATCGGAGGTCTTCAGAATGATGTTGATGACGCCGGCAACCGCGTCCGAGCCGTACTGCGCGGACGCGCCGTCACGCAGGACCTCGATATGATCGACCATCGAGATCGGGATGAGATCGATGTCGACAGGTGTTGCGCCCCGGAAAGGTCCCGCATCGGTCTGGGTGTTCGTGGTGGTGTGGCGCCGCTTGCCGTTGACCAGGACCAGGGTTTCATTCGGACTCAGTCCGCGCAGATTGATCGAATCTGTCAGCGCGCCGACGGTGGTGCCCTGGGTCTGGCGATTGACCGACGGCAGCAACTGCATCAGGGCATCGCGCAGATTGTTCTGCCCGGTTTCGCGAAGCGCACGCGACGAAACGACATCGATGGGACTGAGGCTCTGGCGCGCAAGCTTGCCGGTTACGCGCGTGCCTGTAACGATCACGCTTTCTTCCGAGGTCGCGGGCCGCGTATCGGCCCGTGTCGTGGGCGTGGAAACGCCTGCCTGGGCGGCCGGGATAACCTGCTGGGCCCATGCCGTATCCGTAACGGCACAGATTGCTGTCACTGTCATGAGGGTTTGCCGCCAACCCGGCAAACGGCCGTTTGCGCGGCATAGTCCGGTTCCGGCAAGGACGGCAAGCGATCGTGCGGCGGTCAGGTTCGGACTGTTCCCCATGTCGGCGATCCCACTCTTAGTATATCAGCTAAGATATCAAGAGAGACATTAACGATCGTCATCTGGTTTGCAAGCTAGAACCAACACCGATTTAAAACTTTTATGTTAGTTAATCTTGCAGGGTTTAAATCGAAGAAACGTTTACCGAGTCGGTACAAGATCCAGCGACAGGAACGTCGCCGCCTGGGCGACTGCCGCCTGGACCGGATCGATGACCGGAATGCGAAGTGCTGCCTGGAGGGCCGCCCGATACGTTCCAAGACCTGCACATCCCAGAATAATGGCTTCGGCAAGGTCCTGGTCGCGTAGCGCCATGCCGACCGCAACGAGGCGTTCCATGACTCCCTCTTGCTGTAGGTCGTCGACGCTCACGTTGATTGCCCGATCGCCGGCCAGTCGGGATATGAAGCCGAGGTCGCTTAGCCTGACTGCGTGGCGACGTATGGATGCATCCACGATTGAGACCACACCGAACCGGCCGGCGAGACCCATCGCGGTCAGATAGGCCGCCTCGGCAATGCCGATGACGGGGTGACCGGACGCGGCCCGCGCAGCCCTGACGCCGGGATCCGAGAAGCATGCGACGACGGCGATGTCGGCACCGGCGGCACGGATCGCGCCTAGTACCGCCGGGACGACTTCGGCCACATGAGCGTCAGTTTCGATTCCGGACGGACCGTTCTGGTTGGTTGCGCAGTCGATCTGCAGCGCGCAACCCGCCCGCAAGCCATCGAGTGTTGCATCGAAGCCGGACGTGACGCGCTCGGAGGAATTTGGATTGAAAACGAAGATGCGCTTCATGACCCGTTTCGAGGCTGAGACAAGACTTCCGGACATCCGGGAGACAAGGTTGAGTTGATATCTCTCCAAATATATCATAAGCAGGTCGGGCTTTGATCTGCAAACCGCATGTGCGGGGTTGCGATGGGCAGGGACGATAGATGCAGAAGCATGGCAAGGCGGGAGACGCAGGCAGCGCACGTGGTCCGTCGTTGATGGATCGGGCCTATGCGATCCTGCGGCGCGAGATCATTACATGCCAGTTGCCGCCGGGCAGCGAGATCTCCGAGCTTGAAATCGCCGACCGGCTCGGCATGAGCAAGACGCCGGTGCGCGAGGCACTCGGTCGCCTGGATATCGAAGGGTTCGTAGAGACCTTTCCGCGTCGTGGCTATCGGATCAAGCCGATCACGCTGCGCGACATCAACGATCTTTTCGCCGTCCGTTCGGTACTCGAGCAATCGGCAGCGACACTCGCCGCCAGATCGATGTCGGACCTGCAGCTCGATCATTTGTCCGCCCTGGCAGCCGCTTCCTATCGGCTCGAAGAGCATCACAGCCTCGATCATTTCGTGGAGACAAACCGGCTGTTCCATGAAGCGATCGCGGAGGGCTCGGGCAACCCGCGCCTAGCGGCGTTGGTGATGGCTCATATCGAGGAGAGCGAGCGCTTCTTCTATATCGGCGCCCGGTCCCGCGACGTGAACGTCGAGACCAATCACGATCATGCGGGCATTGTCGAAGTTCTTCGCAAGCGCGATGGCCCGGCCGCCGGCCACATCATGGGCCAGCATATCGACAATACCCACAGAGGCCTGGCAACCTCGCTGCTGACCTCGGCGACCGGCGGAGTCAGCCTGTGATGCGCGCGCCGGACCCGGACGATGTGCGCAGCCGGGTCCTGATCACCGCCGAGGCGCTGGCCCGGCGTCGTGCCGCGGGGGAGGCGTTGGTCATTGTCGCGATACGGTCGGATGACAGTACCGCGCCGCGTCCCTTCGAGACGTCGCCGCGCCTGCCTGGCGCCTTCGACGGCTCGCTGGCGAACGACTTCGCCGCCCCGTCGGATCCGGTGCTCGGCTCGCGCCCTCTTCCCTCGATCGCGCCGCTGCAGGACGTGGTCCGGCGCTGGGGCGTCACGCCGGAAACGCTGGTTGTGGTCTATGACCATGACGGCAACCTGCAGGCAGCACGGGCCTGGTGGGTATTGCGCTGGGCCTCCCTGTCCAACGTCGTCATGCTCGATGGCGGTTTTGCAGCCTGGATGCGGGCCGGCCTGCAGGTCGATACGATGGTGCCCCCCGATCCGAAGCCAAGCGCGGTGATCCTGTCCGCAGGTCATATGCCGATGCTGGATGCAGAGGGGTCAGCCGCGCTGGCACGACGCGGAACCCTGTTCGACTCACGCATCTCGCCCAACTACGTCGGCGGTCCGACCGCTCCGGATCAGGCGGCGCGCGGTCACATTCCCGGAGCATTGAACGTGCCCGCATCCGACAACCTCGACGCGGACGGTCGCTTTGCGGACGTGAACATCCTGCGTGCACGTTATCGCGCCGAACACCCGGACTCGCTCGAGCCCGTCGGCATCTATTGCGGTGCAGGCGTCTCGGCAGCCCACACCGTCGCCGCCTTGGCGACGCTCGGCATCCAGGCGTCGATGTATCCCGGCTCGTGGTCCGCCTGGAGTTCCGACCCGGGCCGGGCGGTCGCCCGGGGACCGGAACCCGGCTGAACCACTGCGGCGGCGCAAGCGCGTCGCGCAGTTTCGACAGGATCGCCTGATGGCTTATGACGACCTCATCTGCGGCACAATCGTCACGCCCGATGGCCCGATACAAGACGGCTGGGTCGCCGTAGCAAGCGGACGCATTGCCGAGATCGGCACCGGTGCGGAGCCGGATGCCGAACGGCGGCACGATTCCGGAGGCGGCCTGGTGCTGCCCGGTGTCATCGATGGCCAGACCCACGCCGGCAGCTACGGCGGCCTGGCCGGGCTCGCCTCGACCACCCGCTCGGCGATCGCCGGCGGCGTTACCACGATCGTCGACATGCCGTACGACAATCCCGAGCCGCTCAGCACGGTTGCCCTGCTGCACGACAAGATTGCCGCGATCGACGCGGATGCACATTGCGACGTGGCACTCTATGCGACGGTGATGCCGGGGCGGGGCGTCGGTGATGTCCGTGCATTGATCGAAGCCGGCATCGTTGCCTTCAAGATATCGTCTTTCGAGAGCAGCCCGACGCGCTTCCCGCGTATCGCCGCCGACCTCATGCTCGACCTGCTGGAGGAACTGGCAGGCACCGATATTCCGCTCGGCCTGCACAACGAGGACCAGGAGATCGTCCGTGCGCGGATGGCGCTGGCGCGTGCCCAGGGCCAGGACGGTATCGCCGCGCATTCCGCGAGCCGCCCGCTTGCCGCCGAACTGTCGGCATCCGCGGCGTTCCTGGAACTTGGTGCGGCAGCCGGTGGGCATGCGCATCTGGTGCATCTGTCGCACCCGCGCGGGTTCCGTCTGGTCGAGCATTATCGCGGCGATGGGTTTCGGTCGACCGGCGAGCTGTGCGTCCATTATCTGTGGTTCGACCCCGACACGGACGGCAAGACCCTCGGCGCGCTGATGAAGGTCAATCCGCCGATCAGGCCCGGGCAGTGCGCGGCACTCTGGGCCGAGATCACCGAAGGCCGCGTGGCGTTCGTCAGCTCGGACCATTCGAGCTGGCCGATCGACAGCAAGCAGACGCCGTCGATGTTCTCGGCCGGTGCCGGCGTGACCGGGCTCGAAACCCTCCTGCCGGCGTTCTTCACCGGTGCGGAGGCGCAGGGGCTCGATGCGGCCGCGCTCTGTGCCGCGCAGCTCAGCGAGCGGCCGGCGAAGTTCTTTGGCCTTTGGCCGCAGAAGGGCGCGATCCAGGTCGGTGCCGATGCCGACCTTGCGGTTCTCACGCCAGAAACTTTCCGATGGGACAGTGCGCACGCGCATGACGGGCTGAACTGGAGCCCGTACGATGGTCGCCAATTCTCGGCACGGGTCAGCCGCACCTACTTGCGTGGCAAGCTCGCCTGGGATGGCACGGATGTTCGAGCCCAGGCCGGTCAGGGCCGTTACGTCCGGCGCGGCACCTCCGCCTGGTTTCGGTGACGGTGACGAACCTGGCCGGCGTCCCTTCTGAAACAATCAAGCAGTGCCTGGAGGCATACATCTGATGGATCTCGGATTGACCGGAAAGCGTGCCCTGGTGCTGGGCGCCAGCCGCGGCCTCGGCGCCGCCAGCGCATTGGCCCTTGCACGCGAGGGCGTGCAGGTGATTGCAGCCTCGCGCCACCCGAAGCCGCTCGAGCCGGAAGCGAGCGTGGACATCTCGAAGCTCGTGCTCGACCTCTCCGACCCGGCATCGATCGGCGCGATGATCGATGCCGTCCTGGCCCAGGGCGGCGTCGATATCCTGGTCAACAATACCGGCGGCCCGGCACCGGGGCCGGTCGAGGGACAGCCTGCCGACGCCTGGAGCAACAGCTTCGCCATACTGGCGGCGTCCTTGTTCCGGATCACCGAGGCAATGCTGCCGACGATGCTGGCGCGCAACTGGGGACGGGTGATCACCATAGGCTCGTCGGGCGTCGAGCAGCCGATTGCCGGCCTCGCGCTTTCCAATGCGGTGCGTGGTTCGATCGCCGGCTGGTCGAAGACGCTGGCCACCGAGGTCGCGGCGCGCGGCGTGACCGTCAACATGGTGTTGCCGGGTCGGATCGCCACCGACCGGGTCGCCGAGCTCGATGGGGCACGCGCTGCACGCACCGGGCTGCCGATCGAGCAGGTGCAGCAGGCCTCGCGACAGGAGATCCCGGCCGGCCGCTATGGTCGACCGGAGGAGTTCGGCGCGGCGGTTGCCTTCCTGGCCGGTGTCCCGGCGTCGTACATCACCGGATCGATGATCCGGGTCGATGGCGGCGCGATCCGATCGATCTAGCCATGCCGCTGGACTTCGACGCGCCGGTCGACCGGATCGGGACCGACTGCTCGAAATGGAGCCGATACGGCCCGGACGTGCTGCCGCTCTGGGTGGCCGACATGGACTTCGCCGTCGCGCCCGGCATCGTCTCGGCACTGCAGGCCCGGCTGCAGCATCCGGTGTTCGGCTATGCCGCCGCCGGCGATGGTCTGCGCGCGCAGATCGTTGCCGAACTGCGGGAGAGTCACGACTGGACCGTGGGGCCGGAGGAGATCGTGTTCCTGCCCGGGGTGGAACCGGGTTTCAACATGGCCCTGCGCGCGCTGCTGCGTCCCGGCGACACCGTCGCGGTGCAGACGCCGATCTACCGGCCTATCCTGAACGCTCCCGGCCATTGGGGCATGCAGCGGCTCGACCTGCCGCTCCATCGGGAGCCAGGCGGCTGGTCGATGGACAGGGAGGCGCTGGAGGAGGGGATCGGCCGGTCCCAGGCACTGCTTCTGTGCAATCCGCATAACCCGACCGGCAAGGTCTTCACGCGCGACGAGCTTGCCGAGATCGCGGTCACATGCCTGTCGCATGGCACGCTGATCATTTCCGACGAGATCCATTGCGACCTGCTGCATGACGGGAGGCGTCATGTTCCGATCGCGTCGATCGACCCCGGCGTGTCCGACCGGACGATCACGCTGATGGCGGCAAGCAAGACCTACAATATCGCCGGGCTGAAATGCGCCTTCGCCATCATCCGAAATCGGGCGATGCGCGCGACGTTCGAGGCGCATCGGCTCGGCATGGTCGACAGCGTGAACGCGCTGGGCCTGGTCGCGACCGAGGCGGCCTATGCCACCGGCAAGCCTTGGAAAACGGCGTTGCTGACCTACCTGCAAGCGAACCGCGATTACCTGGTCGAAGCGGTGCGGACACGCCTTCCGGGCCTGTCGATGCAGGCTCCGGAGGGAACGTTCCTGTCGTGGCTGGACTGCACCGAGGCCAGGCTCGGCATGCCGGCGCAGCAGTTCTTTCTCGACCGGGCCAAGGTCGGACTGAATAATGGTTCGGACTACGATGCCGCCGCCGGCGACTTCGTTCGGCTGAATTTCGGATGCACCCGTGCTGTGCTGGAGGCGGCGATCGGCCGGATGGAAGCGAGCCTGTCGGCAGGATGAGCGAGGCCTGCGCCCGTCCGACGCCGGACCTTCCGGTCCTTGCCGTGGACCGGCTCTCGGTCACGTTCGCGAGCGGGCGAGCATCGGTCCGTGTGGTCGACGATGTCAGTTTCACACTCGGGCAAGGCGAGATCCTGGCGCTGCTGGGGGAGTCCGGCTGCGGCAAGAGCATGACCGCACTGGCGATCATGGGGCTGGTCCCGGGCGCTGGACGGCCGGGTGGGCGGGTCATGCTGGATGGCGAGGCGCTGCTGGACGTGCCTCCGGACCGTTTGCGCGCGCTGCGTGGCCAGCGCATGGCGATGGTGTTCCAGGACCCGATGTCGGCGCTCAACCCGGTGCTGAGCTTGGGCAACCAGATCGGCGAGGCGCTGCGTTGTCACACCGGCCTGCGTCGCGCGGCACTGCGCGATCGCGTGGTGGCGCTGCTCGGCGAGGTCGGGCTGGCAGATCCGGCGCAGGTGGCCGACCGGTTCCCGCATGAACTGTCCGGCGGCATGTGCCAGCGCGTCATGATCGCGATGGCGATCGCCTGCGACCCGGGATTGCTGATCGCCGATGAGCCGACCACGGCGCTGGACGTGACCGTGCAGAAACAGATCCTCGACCTGCTGCATGGCCTGCGCCGGCGGCATCGCACCGCCATCCTGTTGATCACCCACGATCTCGGCGTAGTCGCCGAGAATGCCGACCGGGTCGCGGTCATGTATGCCGGGCAGGTGGTCGAGGAGGCGCCGGTCGCCGTGTTGTATGCCCGGCCGGCGCATCCCTACACGCTGGGGCTGCTGCGCTCGATGCCCCGGCTGGAGTCCCGGCCGGACGATGACCCCGGCAGCTTCTACGCCATCCCGGGCACGGTTCCCGATCCGGCGAACCTGCCGCCGGGCTGCCGGTTCGAACCGCGCTGCGACCGGGCCGACCAGGCCTGCCGCGAGACCGCCCCGGCACTGGAGGCGCTCCGGCCGGATCATCGGGTGCGTTGCTGGCATCCGGTCGCGGGTCCATGAGCGCGCCGCTGCTGCAGGTCACCGGCCTCGGCAAGAGCTATCCGGTTCGCAACGCCTGGCCGTTCGCCGCGCGTCGCACGGTGCGTGTGCTCGACGATGTCAGTTTCAGCCTCGACCGTGGCGAAACGCTCGGGCTGGTCGGTGAGTCCGGAAGTGGAAAATCAACCACCGGGCGGGTCATCCTCAAGCTGGTTCCGGCCTCCGGCGGCTCGGTGCGCTTCGATGGCCAGGAAATCCTCCCGCTGTCCGAGCCCGCGTTCCGCCCGTTGCGCCAGGCGATGCAGATGGTGTTCCAGGATCCCGCCGGTTCGCTCAACCCGTCGGACCGCGTCGGCCGGATCATCGGCGAAACGCTCGGCGTACATGCGCCAGGCCTGTCCGCATCCGACCGGGTGGCGCGCACCAACGAACTGCTTGGGATGGTCGGGCTCGATCCAGCCGCATCCGGGCGCTATCCGCACGAGTTTTCCGGCGGGCAGCGGCAGCGGATCGGGATCGCGCGGGCGCTTGCAGTCGGCCCGCGCCTGATCATCGCCGACGAGCCGGTCTCCGCACTCGACGTCTCGGTGCAGGCGCAGATCCTGAACCTGATGCGCGACCTGAAGGCGCGGCTGGGCTTGTCCTATCTGTTCATCGCGCACGATCTCGCGGTGGTGCGGCAGATGAGCGACCGGGTCGCGGTCATGTATCGCGGACAGATCGTGGAGACTGCGAGCAGCCACGACATTTATCGTACACCGGCGCACCCCTATACGCGGCTGCTGCTCAGTGCGATCCCACGTCCCGAAGTGCCGAAACCGGTGAGGGATCAGGCGGCGCCCGATCTGCCGATGGCTAGCCAGCCGTCGGACGCATCGTCCGTGGGGACGGGGGGCTGTGTCTTTACGGCACGCTGTCCGATCCGCAGCCCGATCTGCGTCGAGGTGCGACCGCAGACGCGGCTGGTTGGCACGAACCATCATGTGGCGTGCCACAATAGCTGAGTGACTTTCCGAGGGTGCTGCTGCGATAGCCTGGTGGAAAAATCAGACGGTTTCCACCTTATTGCGCCGAAATCAGGTGTGCGAGCCAGGTCGATGGACGGACGATCCCGCCTGACCCGGCCACATCGATCCATTGGCTGCACCTGTCGCGCAGTCCCGGCGCACGGGTTTACACCGACGAACGGCGAGAGCAGTATGCCCGGGAATTAAATAATTGCCCGGACGAGGTCAACTCAAGTGGGGCGGGAGCGATCGATGTCGATCATCGTGGACGCGCATAATCATATCGGCGACCGTCCCGGCGCACGCCAGACCGGGCCCGAGCTGGTCGCCAAGATGGACCAGGCCGGCGTCGACCGCGGCGTGATCTTTCCGTTCGTCGAAGGGAACTTCACGAACGATGCCGTCAAGGTCGCGATAGATGCATGCCCGGACCGGTTGATCGGCTACTGCGCCGTCAATCCCTGGCAGCCGGACGCCGCGGCCGAAGTAAGGCGTTGCGTGAAGGACTGGGGCTTCCGTGGCCTCAAGCTGCACCCGACACTGAATGGCTTCCACCTGTCCGACCCGAAGCTGGTGGACCCGCTGTTCGAGGAAGCGCAATCGCTCGGCATTCCGATCATCGCGCACGGGGCCAGCGATCTCTACAACAGCCCGCCTGAATTCGCGGAAATGGCTCGTCGCTTTCCGAAGGTCTGCCTGCTGATGGCGCATATGGGCTTCTTCTGGTCGGTAGACCAGGCGATCACCTACGCAGCCGCATTTCCAAACCTGATCCTCGAAACGTCCCGTGCGCCGATCTTCGAGATCACCACGGCGGTTGCGGCACTCGGTCCCGACAAGGTCGTCTGGGGCACCGACTCACCGTTCGTCGATTACGAATGGGAGTTTCGCAAGATGGAGCGATGCAGTCCCGATCCCGGGATACGGCGCCGCGTGCTCGGCGAAACGATGGCCGAGATGCTGGGCCTTGGCTGACAAGCCAGGGCCGCAATCGGCGTCCTTCGGCGGCGCCGACGCGCCGGAGATCCTGAGCGAGAGGCGTCTCGAACTCGCGGCGCGTGCCGCCTGGCTCTACTACGCCAAGGGACAGCGGCAGGACGATATCGCCCGCACGCTCGGCCTGTCCCGCCAGGTGATCCAGCGCCTGATCGCGACAGCGGCGGCCGAGAAGCTCATCCGGTTCCAGCTGCTGCATCCGCTGGCGGCCTGCATCGAGCTCGCCGACCAGCTGGCCGACCGCTTCCAGCTGGTTTGTGCCGAGGTTGTGCCGAGCCTGCCCGACCGGCGGGACAACATCTCGTCGATTGCCGACGCTGCAGCCTGCACCATGGAGACGCTGCTGATGAAGACCGAGCCGGCGATCGTCGCGATCGGCGGCCAGCGGGTCATCCGCGACGCGACCCTGCGCGTGGCGCCGATGCACCGTCCCATGCATCGACTGGTCTCGCTGATGGGCAACATGACCCGCGAGGGACGGGCCACCCACTATGACAGCATCATGGGCCTGGCCAAACGCGTCGGCGCGCAATGCTATCCGCTGCCGATGCCGGTGGTTACGGACTGCGTCGAGGCAAAGACCGTCCTGGAATCGCAGCCCGGCTATCGAAGCTGCGCCACCCTGGTTCGCGATGCCGACCTGCTGATGACCGGCATCGGCTATATCGACGGCACCGCTCCGCTTCTGCGCGACGGCTTCGTCACCGAGGCCGAGCTTGCGCGCGCGACCGAGCTCGGGGCGGTCGGTGAGTTGCGCGGCTACTGCTTCGATGCCGGGGGATCTGTTATCGATGCGCCCCATCATGCGCGCCTGACATCGTTTCCGCTGGTGTCGCCTGCCACCTCGCGCACCATCCTGGTGCAATGCGGCGCGTTTCGGGTGCGTGCCTTGCGTGCCGCATTCCGCGGCGGCCTGGCCAACGGCCTGATTACCGATGAGGAAACGGCACGTCTGCTCCTGGACTGAGCGAAAATCACGCACTTAACGAAATGGAAGAGCCGCCAAGCGGCCTCTAGGGGGAATATGTCATGAACAGCGAAAGCACTGCTTCCGCCATCCGCGTAACGGCTCCGGGCGGCCTGCTGTCCCGGATCGGCGGCCGCCTGTCCTGGGCGGCGATGGTGTATCTCTGGATCATCTACGCGCTCAATTCGAACATGCGCCAATGGTTCTCGATCGTGCAGCCGTCCGTGGTCGAGGAGTTCCACCTGACACCGGCGACGATGGGACTTTATTCCGGTCTGCTCACCGCGGCCGTCGGGGTCTCCGGCATCGTGTTCTCGCCGCTGCTTGCAGGCGGCGGGCGCGGATGGGCTCGCAAATACCGGCATCTGCCGATAGTCCTCTGCTACGGGATTTTCTCCGTCCTGACCGGCATCGGCGCGCTGACCACCACCATCGCCGCGATCTTTGCATTCCAGCTCATAAAGAACCTCGCCAGCGGTATCGGAGAAGTGGCGGAAGTGACAGCCATTGCCGAATGGTGGCCGCTGGAACGACGTGGCTTCGCGCAAGGCCTGCACCATACCGCCTTTCCCTGGGGCTCGCTGATCGGCGGGCTCGCGATCTCGGCCGTGCTCGGGATTTTCGGCAGCACCCATTGGCGCTACATCTTCCTGATCCTGCCGTTCTTCCTGCTGCCGGTGTTTTTCTTCTACTGGCGCTTCTCGACAAAAGATAACTATGCCGGCTTCGTCGAGGACACCCGTGCACGCGGGGAGACCCCGCCTCTGGCGGAGGACGAGCAGACCCATCGCGCACCGCCGGGCGCCTTCTGGCGAACGGTCCGCAATCCGAACGTGCTGGTCGTCTCCATCGCCTCGGGCTTCGGCAACTTCAGCCTCTACGGGCTGGGCTTCTGGCTCCCGGCCTATCTTGCGTTCATCGTGCACTATCCGCTGGCGAAAGTTGCCGCGTATTCCGTACTCTTCACCATCACCGGCGGCATCGGCCAGATCGTGTGGGGAGCGATCTCGGATCGGTTCGGGCGGAAACTCAGTCTTGTCCTGATGTTCCTGTGGCTGACCGTCGCCTTCTCCCTGTTCCGCTTCGTCGGCGTCGGTCTCGGCACGATGATTGCCATCCAGCTCTTTGCCGGCATGGCGACCAATGGAATCTATCCAGTGCTCTATGCGATGGGCTCGGATTCCTGCGAGCGCGGAACCATTGCCATCGCCAACGGGCTCAACATCGGCGGCGTCATCCTGGGAGGCCTGGGAACCGTCGTCGTTGGCGTGCTGATCCAGTGGGGCGGCGGCTATTCCTCACCGGTGGGCTTCAATCTCAGCCTGTATTTCCTGGCCGGCACGATGGCCCTGTCGGCAATCATGATCGCGCTGTTCACACGCGAGACCAACGGCCCGTTCATCCACCTCGATCGCGCCCTGGTGTCGCGCGAGTCCTGCCTCCGGAACGAGTATCGGCATTCCAACGAACAAGGAGATTAGCAATGTCTGCAACAGGTTTCGTCAAACGCCTCTGGGCGCTGGAAGGTGGCACGCTGCAGGACGACCGCGGCAAGCTGGTCGTCGGAGAGTCGGGCCAGGTGACGCTGCCCTGCCCGAGTTTCCTGATCGAGCACGAACGCGGCCTCGTGCTGATGGATACCGGCCTGGTCCCGGCCACCGCGGACGATCCGATGGCCGTCTATGGCGAGATGGGCAAGGAACTAAGCGTTTCGCTCACCCACGCGCAGCGCATCGACCGGCAGATCGAGGCGCTGGGCTTCGCGCTGACCGACGTCAAGCACGTCATCATGAGCCATCTGCACTGGGATCACACCGGCGGGATGTATCTTTTCCCGCACGCCGAATTCCACGTCATGAGCGGCGAACTGCAATACGCCCACTGGCCGCTCCCGGCCGGGCCGACTTATCGTCTCGAGGACATCACGCCCACTCGCGGCTTCAAATGGAATGAAATCGAGGGCGCCGAGCTGGATTTCTTCGGCGACGGCAGTCTGGTCATCCTGCACATGCCGGGTCACACCCCAGGCAATGCCAGCCTGCTGGTACGCCTGCGCAGCCGCACCATCCTGCTCGCCGCCGACAGTGCCCATCTACGCTCCGGCTACCTCTCCGACCTGCCGATGCCGTCGGACTGGAATACCCTGCAATCCGTCCAGTCGTTGCGACGCCTGCGACAGATCGCCAGGAGCCACGACGCGATGGTCTGGATACTGCACGATCCCGAGGACTGGGCGGAATACAAGCACGCGCCGGAATTCTACGAGTAGAGGCTGGGTCCGTCCCGACGCGCATCTTCGATGCCGAAGCGAGCAGGCGGAAATCCGATTCCGGAACCGTCTGCGCCGCCTCCGAAAGAACGTCTCACGGCCCCTTACGCCGAGACGACGATCCTGAAGCCATTGCCGCGCCAGAACCCGTCCGGTTCGAGGCTGCCCCTATAGGTGCAGCAGGCTTTCGCCTTGCCACTGGAGAAGCAGCCGCCGCGCAGCACGCGCCGGATCGATGCGTCCGCCGTAGGATTTTCGCGTCCATCCGTCCGGTAGGGATAGGCCCAGGCCGGATGAGCCATGTCGGGGCCCCAGAGGGTGCTGGTCCATTCCCAGACCTGACCCGTCATGTCGTCCAGCCCGAACAGCGATCGCCCCGCCGGGAACAGGCCCACGGCGCAGGTATCGTTCAGCCCGGTTTCGCTGGAATTGGCACGGCTCGGGTGCCAGCCTCCTTCCCACGGATAGACGATTAAAGGGTCCTGATCAGGCTGGCCGCACCGGGCGGCGTGTTCCCACTCCGGTTCGGTCGGCAGCCTCACCCGCTCCTGCATCGCGATCCGGCCGTCGGCGCGCCACCGGTCCGTCAGCCAGTCGCAGAACGCGTTCGCATCGTGCCAGGTCAGGTCGACCGCCGGCACATTGGCGCGTTCGGCACGCGGCCCGTCGGCGCTTCGCCACGGCCGTCCGGTGGCGGCGATGAAACCGGCATAGGCCCGGTTCGTGATGGGATACCGGCCGACCCGGAAGGCGGCCGTCGCGGCGGCATGGACCGGCATCGAGTTGGGGTGGGTCGTCGACCCCATGACGAACCCGGCGGCCGGGATCGAGATCAGCAAGTCGAGGTCGCGCGGATCACCCGCTTGCGCCAGGTGCCGGCCAGCCGCGACGCGCAGCGGTATCGGCAGCCTATCTCCTGCAATGGCGGCCAACAGCGCCTGCACGACCGTGTCCCAGGCACCTGGCCATGAGGGCAGCCCCTCGGTTTCGATAACACCGGCCGCCACCAGCGCGCCCCGCCCGCCGGCTGCATCCGGGAGGGAGGCCAGCCCGTCCACCAGGCTGGCGAGCGAGGTTGCGGCGCCTGTGTCACCGGTTGCCCTGTCCGAGAGCCGTCGACCGGTCAGTCCGGCGGGCTCGGCCCAGCGGACGGGGTCGCTGGCGAACATCGCGAGAATTGCGGATGGGCCGATCGTCTCGAGATGGCGGGCCACGAGATGAAGCGAGACCAGCGACGACAGGTCGTTCGGTGCCGGTACTGCGTCGCGATGGTTGTCGAATGCCTGCGCGGCCAGCTGGGCGACCGCGTTGTCCGAGCCAAGGGCCGCAAGAAGCCAGGCATCGACCAGTCGATAGGGCGTCTCGGGCGGATCGACGAGATCGAGCGACAACAGGAACAATTCGGGCAGTGCCGGCCCACCGCGTGCCGACATGGCTTCGGCCGCCGGCGCGACGGCCTTGCGGTAGGCATCCCGCTGCGTCTCCAGCAACGGCAACAGGCTGTATGTGGCAAAAACGTCCGGCAGCGACCAACCAGCGCAGTGCCCGGTTTCACCGAGCACCAGCACACGCAGCGTCGGCACGCGTGCCAGCAGGTCGCCGAGTGCGGCGAACATCTCCGCGGCCGACGCGTCAAGATGCTCCGCGCCATCGAGGATCAGCAACATCGGCTCGCCTGCACCGAGCGTCGGCGCACCGGGGAGGGCTTCCAGCACCGCAGCGAGCGTGGTCGGCCCGGTGACCCGCAGATAGACCGGCACCGGTAACTTCCCGCTCCAGGCTTCCGGTGCGACATCCCCGAGATCGTTGCGCGGCAGCACGCGCTCCAGGCGGGCGAGGTTGAAGGCGGGATCGCCGATCCGCTCGCCCGCGAGGTTGAGAGCGAGATCGAGCGCGAAGCTCGTCTTGCCGGCACCGTGCGGTCCCAGCAGGAGCACGGCGCGGTCCTGCGCCACGACCTCGACGGCGGAATAATGGATCGGTGGTCGCGCCGCACTCGGGTCGG
The DNA here is from genome assembly GCF_013201075.1 of Lichenicola cladoniae. Classification (NCBI taxonomy): domain Bacteria; kingdom Pseudomonadati; phylum Pseudomonadota; class Alphaproteobacteria; order Acetobacterales; family Acetobacteraceae; genus Lichenicola; species Lichenicola cladoniae. The sequence goes on from NZ_CP053708.1 coordinate 274,313, forward strand.
CAATGGTCCGAAGTCCCTTTGCCGCTCTGTCTTCGTGCGTATAGTTCACCAGCAGCGGCAGATATGTCTTCCGCGCCCCGAAACGCGCGATCAGCGTACGGCACGCGGCATCCGCCTTGTTCATGATCGCGATGGTCCGGCCGTGTGAAACAGGGCGGCGACAGCCGGATCCCGGAATCGCTGCACCTCGATGGCGTAGCCGCTGGGGTCCTCGAAAAAGAAATGTTCGCAGAACCGGCCGAACAGGATCTCCGACATGCCCGGCACCCCGTCCTGCCGCAGGCGATTATGCCAGGCGATGACGTCGTCGACCACGATCGTCAGCAGCACGGCGCTGTTCGGCTGGTGGTGAAGATGGCCGCGATTGCCATCGACGATGCCGAAATAGCTGCCGCCGCCGATACGGTAGATCCGCGCCATTCCCTGGTCGAGCACGAGCTCGAACCCGAGCGTCTGCTCATAGAACGGGATCACCACGTTGAGGTCATCGTAATAGAAGAACGTGATAGTATAGTCCGCGGTCATCGAGATGTCCTGGTCATGCATCAAGTTTCAGGATGCCCTTGTGGTCGAGGCCGATACCGGACCGGAGCCGGGTGGCGAGCACGCCGACCGGGTGGAACAGATACAGCCAGGGCGGATCGGCGTTGAGCCGCGACAGGCAGCGTCCATAGGCCACGGCGCGATCGCCATCCTCGACGCTGTCGTTGGCGGCCCGGATCAGCGTCTCGATCTCCGGGTTCTCGTAGCCCTGCCACCAGACGCCGTGCGTCGTGCTGGAAATCTTGTCGTTCAGCACCCTGTAGGTGCTGTGCGGCGAAGAGTCGAAGATGGCGAGATCGCCCATGTGCCCGGCGCCGATCTCGCGGGCGTATTCCGGCCGGTCCGGCTGTTCGTCGAGCCTGACCCGCACACCGACCTCGGCCAGCGCGTCCTGCACCATCAGGCTGATCCGCAGGGCACGTGTCGGCATGTGGTGCGGAGTGCGCAGGACTAGCTCGCCGGATGGGGCGGCCCGGTCCAGCAGCCGTCGCGCCATGTCCGGGTCGTAGGCAAGTGGCGCTACCGCCGCGTCGCGATACCCGAGATGGAACGGGCTGACGATCGTTGCAGCCGGTTCGGCAAGTCCGCCGAACAGATCACGCACGATCCGTGTCTTGTCCACGGCGTGATTGATCGACCGACGCGCCTCAGCGGAGCGGAAGAACCCGGTGGCGCAGTTCAGGTAATACATCACCGACAAGGTGCCGGTCGCCCGGTGCCAGTTGAGATCGTCGCCGAAGTCCGGGCCGCGCTCCAGCAGTTCGAGGCCGCAGGCGATGTCCGCTTCGCCGGCCCGTACACGCCGCCGCCGCTCCTCCGCACTCGGCACCGCGATTGCCACGAGGCGCGATGTGTCGTTCCCGTGCACCGGCTCGAGTATCGCGCGGTCCTGCGGCGTGAACTCGGCAACCCGATAAGGCCCGGTCCCGAGCACGGGGAAGCCTGCCGCATCGTTTTTCGAGATATAGAACTCGGAGAACACGTCGAGCATGTCGGCGAACGGGTGCGGGCTGGAGACACCGAGCGCGGTGTCTGATAGGACGCTGAAGCGCGTGTGTTCGAAGTAGCGCGCATACGACCATTTCATGCCGAACATGTCGAGCGAGTCGAGGATCGCCTCGATGAAGGCGAGGATATCGGCCGCCGTGCAGGGTGTTCCATCGTGGAACCGTGCGTTCTCGCGGATCTCGAACCGCCATGTGCGGCCGCTGCCGTCGTGGCTCCAGCGCGCGAACAGGGCCGGGCGGACAAGCCCCTCGTGCCAGCGGCAGAGCGGCTCGAACACCAGCGATTTCAGCGTCAGGATACTGGCATCGTCGGTGACGCGGTTCGACGGCAGGAAGTCGACGCGTTCGAGGACGATCACACGCTCGGTCATCCGCAAGGCCCTGGTCATGATGAACGGCGCCGCTGGCGCGGGTCGAGCAGCGCACCGAGAGAATCGCCGATCAGGTTGAACGACAGCACCGTCAGCAGGATGGCGAGCCCGGGAGCCAGGGCCACCCAAGGCGCGCTACGAACAGTTTCGAGGTTGGCGGCGATGTCGGCACCCCATTCCGGCAATGGCGGCTGCGCGCCCAGCCCGAGGAACCCGAGGCTCGCGGTCTGCAGGATGGCGCTGCTGATCGACAGGGTCGCCTGGGTCAGCAACGGCCCGATCCCGTTGCGCAGGATGTAGCGCACCAGGATGCGGCCGGTCGGTATGCCGATGCAGCGTGCCGCCTCGACATGCAGCGCGGTCGACAGCAGGGCGGCCTGCGCGCGGGCCACGCGGGCGAACTGCGGCGCCAGGGTGATGGAAATCGCCATCATGGCGTTGCCGAGGCTCGGACCGAAGGCCGCCGCCAGCGCGATGGCCAGCACCAGCGCCGGGAAGCTCAGCAGCGCGTCGACCAGCCGCATGATCACGCTGTCCAGCAACCCGCCGAAGAATCCGGCGATGGTGCCGACCGTGACTCCGGCGATGAACGCCGATGCCACCACGAGCACGCCGATCGCCAGCGTGGCGCGACCGCCGTAGAGCACGCGCGACAGCACGTCCCGGCCGAACATGTCGGTCCCGAACGGATGTGCCGCCGACGGTGGCCGCAGCATGTGCAGCACGTCGAGCCGGTCCGGGGGCGCGCCAGCCAGCAGCGGCGCGGCGGCGATCGCCAGCAGCAACAGCGTCAGCATGGCGAGGCCGGCCGTCGCCAGGGGGCTTGCACGAAGCAGCGTGCGCACGCGGGCGATCATCTCGATTGCCGGCGCAGGCGGGGATCCAGCCGCAGCGCGATCAGGTCGACCAGCAGCGAGGTCAGCACGAACATCAGCGCGAACACCAGGGTCGCACCCTGGATCGCCGGGTAGTCGCGGTTGCGGATCGCCTCGAACGTGTAGCGGCCGAGGCCGGGCCAGGAAAACACCGTCTCGGTCAGGATGGCGCCGCCCAGCATGTCGCCGAACTGCAGGCCGATCACGGTCACCGCCGGCAGGATCGCGTTGCGCAGCGCATGGCGCACGATCACCGCGCGTTCCTGCAATCCCTTCGCCCGGGCGGTGCGGATGTAGTCGCTGGTCATGGTGGCGATCATGGTGTTGCGGACGAAGCGGCTGAGCGTGGCGGCGAGGAAGCTCGCCAGCACCGAGGCCGGCAGCAGCACGTGCCGGATCGCGTCCCACAGCGCGCTCCCGTCGCCCTCGAGCACCGCGTCGAGCATGACGAAGCCGGTGATGCCGGTGCGGATCTCCCAGGGATCGGTGCGGCCGGCGACCGGCAGCCAGCCGAGCCAGACCCCGAAAGCGTATTGCAATCCCAGCGCCAGCAGGAATGCCGGCACCGACACCCCGGCCAGCGCGACGAGCCGCAGCGCCTGGTCGAGCGGTCCTTCCGGCCGGCGCGCCGCCCAGACCCCGAACGGAATGCCCACCGCGAGCGCCATCAGCAGTGCCGTGACGGAAAGCTCGATCGTCGCCGGCAGCCTGGTCGCCAGCGCCCGCGAGATCGGCTGGCCGGTCTTGAGCGAGGTGCCGAAATCGCCGTGCGCCAGGCCGCCGACATAGGACAGGAACTGCCGTGCCTCGGGTTCGTCGAGATGCAGTTGATGCCGGAGCGCGTTCAGCTGCGCGTTGGTGGCGCCGGGCCCGAGCAGGGTAACCGCGGGGTCGCCGGGGATAAGCCGGGTCAGGCCGAACACCATTACCAGGACCAGCGCCAGCACCGGCACGACGGCCAGCAGGCGGCGGCCGAGATAGAGGCTCAAGGACCGGTTCCGGCTGCAGGATCGCGGTGAACCGACCGGTATTCGGTCAACGGGGGGGCGCCGCTGAGCTTCAGTCCCCGGATGTCGGCCCGCGCGAACACGATCACCCTGTTGCTGAACAGATAGATTCCGGGCACGCGGTCCATGATCCGGTGCTGGATCTCGCCATAGAGCGCCTTGCGCCGGACCGGATCCGGACAGGACTGGGCCTCGAGGATCAACCCGTCCAGCGCCCGGTCGGGTGGCATCCTGAAGGTCATCGCGGTGTCGGCCAGGCTCGACAGGTACCCGATCGTGATGTGCGCATCCGGATCGTTGTACCAGGCCTCGCGGCCATCGAGTGCCACCTCGAAATGGCCTCCGGTCTGGATGGTACGCAGGCTCGGGAACTCGACCTGCTCGATCCGCACGTCCAGGCCGACCGCGGCGAAGTTCGCCTGCAGGAAGGTCGCCACCGTCGCCCATAGGCTGCCCTGGAAGGTGTAGAGGGTCAGGTGGATGCTGCCAGGGGCGTAACCGGCCTCACGCAACAGGCGGCGGGCCTGGACGGGGTCATAATGGAACGCGGTGCGTTCCATGGTCGGGTCGTACGCCCAGTTGCTGCTGGGCAATGGCCCGTAGGCACGATCGACGGTGCCGTCCATGACGCCGTCGATCAGGCCGTCGTAATCGACCGCGAGGGCCATCGCACGCCGCACCCGCAGGTCCCGCGTCGGACCGCCGGCGGCCCGGTTGTTGAACTCGAGCTGGCGCATGATCTGGCTCGGGGCCTCGATCACCTGGATCGCTGGGTTCCTGCGATAGGCCTTCAGATCCTCCATCGGCAGCGCCGAGAGCTGTCCGTTCTGCTGGCAGATGTCGATGTCGCCATTCTCGAGCATCAGGCGACGCGTCGAGGCATCGGCGATGACCAGATAGACGATCCGCCGCATTCCGGGTGCGCCCCGGAAATAGGTGGGAACCGCATCCAGGATGAGGCTCACGTCGGGATCGTAATGGCATATGCGAAATGGCCCGCTGCCGACCGGCGTGTTGGCAAACGCGGCCCCCATCGAACGCACCGCCGTCGGGCTCACGATCGCCGCCTGGGGCTGGGCCAGCAGGGTCAGCAGGAAAGGGATCGGCCGCGAGAGCCGGATCTCGACGATCCAGCGACCCGTGACCGTGACGGCCTGCACCGCATCGAGGCTCGCGCGCGTGTAGGAGTTGTGCGTCAGGCTGCGATCCAGGGAGAATTTGACCGCTTCCGCATCGCAGGCAGTACCGTCATGGAAGCTCACGTCGGTGCGCAGCTGGAATGTGGTGACGCACCCGTCCGGCGAAACCGTCCAGGATCGTGCCAGCCTGGGTTCCGGCATGGTCTGGCTGGCATCGCCCCAGGCGACCAGCGTGTCGAACACGTTGAGGATGATCTCGCTGCCGATCGGTTCGGCGCGATTGACCGCCGGCTCGAGCCCGACCGGGTCGGACGCGACGGCGATCACCAGTGTCTGTGCCCGCAACGATGCGGACGATGCTGCCCTGGCCCACGCTGGCAACAGGAAGCCGGCGCCTGTGGCGAGCACCATCTCCCGTCGCGCCAGCATGACCATCCAGAGTTCACCCAATCTGATATCTCAAATGATATATCCGGGTAGGGCTCCCGTCAAAGCTTCCGATCAAGCCTGGTGTTTTACGGGCAGCGTAGCTGTCAGACTAGGTGCTGGTTGAGGCACGCGCGCAAGGCTCCGGTGCGCAGGAAATCGATCGCGGTCGACGTCGTCAGGCGGCGTTTGTCCGCGATCGATTCTGGCGCATAGAAGGCCGAATGCGGGGTGATGATCAGCCGGTTGCGGATCCAGTCCTCGCCCTCGCGCCACGCACGCAGCAACGGGTGCCCGTAGTCCGGCGGCTCGGTCGGCAGCACGTCCAGGCCGGCCGCCTGCAGGCGGCCGCCCCGCAACGCATTGGCGATCGCATCGAGGTCGACGACGCCGCCCCGGCTGGTGTTGATCAGGATCGCATCCGGCGGCAACGCGGCCAGGGCATCCGCATCGATCATGCCCCTGGTATCCGGCGTCAGCGGCGTATGCAGCGACACGATGTCGGAGTCGGCCATCAGGTCATGCAACGAGATATGCCGCCTGTAGCCGACCGCGAGTTCCGCGCCGGGCGGCAGATGCGGATCGAAGAAGCGGACCTGCATGTCGAAGCCGGATGCGCGCCGCGCGGTGGCAACGCCGATCCGGCCCAGTCCGACGATGCCGAAGCGAAGACCGCGGAGACGACGCACGGTCGGCATGCCCAGCGCCGCCCAGCCTCCTGCTTCGCGCAGGGTCGCGTCATAGCTCGCGATGCCGCGGGTCAGCGACAGCAGCAGCGCGAGCGCATGGTCCGCAACCTCGGTGGTCCCGTAGTCTGGAACGTTGCAGACCGGAATACCGCGCCGCGCCGCTGCCACGATGTCGATATGGTCGTAGCCGACGCCGGACGTGACGATGATCCTGCACCGGGTCATCTTCGCCAGGATGTCGTCGGAGAGACGATGCCGGCCGCGATAATTCAGCCAGGCATCGGCACGCGCATAGACAGCGTCCGGCAGCGCCGTGCCGGGTGCCAGGTCGTAGGGCATGAATTCGAGATCGAAGTCGCTGCCGCACAGCGCGTGCTCGATGTCCCGCTCCGGATGCTGGGGATCGACGACGACGATAAGCGGCTTGTTCATCGGCAACCTCTTGGACGAGCCGCGATCACGCGTAATGGGAATGCGACAGGAAAGCCCGGATGTCTGGATGGGAGGCTTCGTTGAAGAACATATCGGTGGGTTGCTGCTCGAGAATGCGACCCTGCTGCATGTAGACGATCCGGTTCGCGACACGACGCGCGAAGCTCATTTCGTGGGTAACCACCAGCATCGTCACCTGCTGTTTCGCAAGGTCCGCGATGGTCGCCAGAACCTCCGCGGCTAGGCCGGGATCGAGTGCCGATGTCGGTTCGTCGAACAACACCACCAGGGGCTCCATCGCCAGCGCACGCGCGATCGCCACGCGCTGCTGCTGGCCGCCCGAAAGCTGCGACGGGAACTTGTCCGCGTGCGACGACAGGCCGACCTGCGCCAGCAGCCGAAGCCCGAGTTCGTGCGCCTGTGCAGGGCTTTGGCGGCGGACCCGGATCGGTCCCTCGACGACGTTCTGCAGCGCGGTCATATGCTGCCAGAGATGGAAGCCCTGGAAGACCATGCCGACCCGTGCACGAACGGCCGCAAGGGCGCGTGTCGGCATGGTGCTGGTCACAGGCTGCCCGTCTATCAGCAGCGTGCCGGCCTGGTGCGGCTCGAGCTGGTTGATGACCCGCAGCATGGTACTTTTCCCGGCGCCGGACGGCCCGATGATGCCGATCACGTCGCCCGCGAATACGTCGAGCCGGATATCCTGCAACACCGGATCGGCGCCGTAGCTTTTGCAGATCCCATCCAGGCGGACGACGGGCACGGTCATGGTGAGCCTCCTACGCCGGGTGCCAGGCGTCGTTCCAGCCAGATCTGCAGCAGCTGCAGGACCGACGTCATCGACAGATAAAGCACGCCCGCGGTCCCCAGGATCTCGGCAACCTTGTAGGTGGAGCTGTAGATCGACTGGCTGGTGAACATCAGTTCCTGCACGGAAATGACCGACACCAGTGACGAGTTTTTCAGCAGGTTGATCGACTGGCCGATATAGGGCGGCAAGGCCGGGCGAAGTGCCTGCGGCAGCACGATCCGCCGCATCACGAGGCCCGGCGTCATGCCGACCGCCAGGGCCGCCTCGCGCTGCCCACGCGGCACGGTCAGGATCGCAGACCGGAAAATGTCGATGTAGTAGGCGGCCGAGTTGAGCGCCAGCACCAGCACGCCGGCGGTGAATGCCGGCATGCGTATGCCGATCCCTGGCAGCCAGTAGTACACGACGAAGATCTGCAGCAGCAGCGGCGTGCCCCTGATCAGCCAGACGTAGATCCCGACGATGATCCGCAGCGGCCGCGCCTTGGAGAGACGCAACATGGTCAACGCCAGGCCGAGGATCGATCCGCCGATCAGCGATAGACCCGACACGGCGATCGTGGTCCCGCTCGCCTGCAACAGGTAGGGAAGGTAGTTCCAGACGATTGCCCAATCCACGCGCGTCGCCTCGATCAGAGCTTCGCGGATTGTCGATGGGCGGCGATACCGTCGATCGCATAGTACGCCGACTGGATCGCGCCCTCCTGCCAGCCATTGATATGCGTCAGGTAGTCGGCCGCGAAGAAGAACGGTCCGTCGGGCTTGTTGAGCCGGTCATAGGCCCATTGCGTATCTGTCTCGAAGACCGCTCCGGTGCCGAGACTGTAGGGGATATTGCCCCATGTCACGGATACCGGCCGGGTCAGGCTGTCGCCGTGGCCGGGATAGACCTTGCCGATCGCCGCACGCGCGAGAGTGGCCTGCTCGCCCAGGGGTTTCGGGCTGATTTCGGTTTCTCCGCCATACAGGACCAGGACACCTTGCGGCGAGAGCAGGCCGCCGCTCGGATGCCAGATCACCGCGTTCGGCGATTTCAGATAGGTGATCCCGCCGAGGACATCGTAATCGGTCTCCCAGAAGCGCGGGGCCTGGAAGGCGATCTTCTGGCGCATGTGGCTGCCGGGGGTGCTGATCGCGCGTTTCACATCGGGCGAGAAGTCCGACGGGATCGAGGAGAGCACGGCGAGCGGAATGGTCGAGAGGCAGATGTCGGCATCGACGGCATGCGACGTGCCGTGCTTCTTGTCGGTGTAGATAATCCGCACGCCGTCGCCGCGGCGTCCGACATGGGTGACTTCGGCATTGGTCGTGATGACCGGGCCGAGCTGGCGTGCGAACGCCATCGCGATGCGATCCATGCCGCCGATCGGCTGCAGCATCGTCGCCTGCATCACGAAGAGCTCCTCGTACATGATGCTCTTCCACATGTCGGCATCCAGCAGCACCGACATCGGCACCGGCGGAAGAATGGTGCCGACATCCTCTGCCGCGCCGGGGACGGTCACGTAACCCGATTTGGACGAGCCCTTATAGAGAAGATCCGGCGCGAGATCGCCGTAGACGCGCAGGAACGCGATCATGCGGTCCCGGTCCTGCACGGTCATCACCGCATCGAGGCCGTGCTGGTTGATCGATTTCGCCAGCATCTCGGATATGTGGCCCCGCGTGTCGTTGGCAGCCTGGCCGAGCGTGATCGGCCGGCCGCCATTGACGGCATCGTCCTGGATCGCCGCCTTGTGGTTGGCGTTGATTTCCACTTCCATCGCGACGCCGAACTGTCGGCAATAGCCCAGCAGCGCCTTGTGATGGCTCGGGATCCGGCCCGGACCCGCGTTGAAATACTGGCCCTCGTCGAAACTGCAATGCTGCGTCCGGCCGTCCGCGAAGCGTACCGTGTCGCCACCGCGGATCGTCCAGCTCTTGCCGCCGACCCGCTCGCGTGCCTCGAGTATGGTGCAGCGGTAGCCGGCGCGGCCGAGTTCGTAGGCAGCAGCCATTCCGGCAATACCGGCGCCCAGGATCACCACGCTGCGCCCGTTGCCGGAACCCGGGGCCAGAACCGGGCGCTTCGTTTCGGCATAGGCTGGCGCGATGTCGAGACCTTGCAGCGCCAGGTGCGCCGCACCCAGTCCACCGGCAAGGCCGACGCGCATGATCCAGTCGCGACGTGTCATCGACATGAATGATATCCTTGGGGAAAATCGTACGGATCTAAAATCGCGACTAGCCCACCGAGGGTGGAGCCACATGAAAATACTGCCGGTAGAGGCGGTCGTAGGTGCCGTCGGCGACCTTGGCCTTGATCACCGCGTCGATGGCACTCTTGAGTGCGATCGCGTCGTGGCGAAGCACCACCCCCTGCGCCATCGGCGCGGCCCCTTCGCCGACGATACGCATGTCGGTATTGCCGGCCTGCTGGTAATGGGTGATCGCGCTCATGCCGAGCACGGCGATCTCGGCATGACCGGTGCGGAGCGACATGAACACGTCGCTGGCGCCCGGCAGCGCCATGACCGACGAAACCCCCGGCGTGGCGCGGGTGATCTGTTCCTGGAACGATCCGGCGACCACGGCGACATCATGGTGCGCGACATCGGCAAAGCTCTTGAGCGTCGTGTTGGTCGAGGGCGCCACCGCGACAGTCGCCTCGTAGGAGTATGGCACCGAGAACGCGAACACCGTTTCCCGTTGCGGCGTGATCCGGATGCCGGACATCAGCGCGTCGACCTGTCCGGCCTGAAGTGCCGTCATCAACCCGCGGAAATCGCTCTTGACCCAATCGACATGGAGCCCAAGTGCTGCTCCGATCAGGTTTCCCCACGCGATATCGTATCCGGTCAGCTGGTTGTGCGGATCAACGCCGGTATAGGGTGGCGCACTCCCCGACGTGCCGATCCGGATCGATCCGGCCTTTTTCAACGAAGACAGCGAGTCATCCGACGCATAGGCGGCTCTGCTCCAGGATGGCAGCAGAAGCGCCCCGGCCAGTCCCGAAAGGCAGGCTCGGCGTGACAGGGCCTGGATCATTGCTGACGCCTTCATGACCGGGTGGTATCCGCATCGGGTTTCGGCTGGTCGCGTGCGAACAGGAGCGGAAACTCGGGGATGTCGTAGGCGCGGATCGAGGTTTCCTGCGCCGGGAAATCGGCGCGGAACAGGTCGTTGGTCATCGCATGAACCAGCCGTGGAACAGCGAACTTCATCGCGCTGATCGAGGAACCGGATGGGCCCATGCTCATCGTGGCGCCGAAGTTGAAGCAGTGGATGTCGGCAATCCAGGGTGCGGCGCCGGGTGTCCGTTCCTGGAACTGCAGCCCGGGGCCGAGATACGGATAGAAGCCGAGCCGGTCATCGCGCTCTTCGGCCGATGGCTGGAACCGATCCCGCCAGAGCGCCACATGCGGCGCCACTTCGGCGAGTTCGGGCCGCTGCATCAGGTCGATCTCCAGACCGGTGCCGCAGATCACGAAATCCGCCTCGATGGTTTCGCCGGGGATGGTGATGTGCACGACGCCGTTGTGCGAGGACGCGGCAAGCACCGGCGCACCGGTCCGCACCGAGAAGTTCGGATGCACGGTGGCACGGTTCCAGGTCTCCAGCGTCAGCGCTTCGCGAACCGTCAGCAGGTGACGCATCATCCGCCACCGTGTGGCATCGTCGAGCGTGCCGAAATGCCGCAGGAATCCGGGGGTCGAGATGATCTTGAAGGGCTGGGTCCGCTGGATGACCGGGCGGCGGCACAGCAGTTCGACCGAGGCGGCCCGGTGCTCGAGCGCCGTGGCTGCATTGTCGAACGCCGAAGCGCCGGCCCCGATGACCACGACCCGCTTGCCGGCCAGCGCCGCGAAATCGATCGGGTCGGCGGTATGGGCACGGACGTTGGAGGGCAGGGCGGCGATCTCGGGTGGCATCCACCAGCGCCCGCTGGTCTCGATTCCGCCGGCAAGCACCAGCTTGCGCGCCATCACGTGGCGGATGACGCCATTCTCCAGCAACGTGACGCGAAGACCATCGGCGGCCGGGACGACGCCTTCGAATCGGGTGTTGTTCTGGACCGGGATGGCCATCATGCGGCGAAGCCAGCCGAGGTAGCTGTTCCAGTCCTCCTTGGCGATCTTGACGAGCCGTTCGAAGGCGATCTCGCCTTGCTGCGCTTCGAACCAGGCCTGGAAGGTCAGGCTGGGGATGCCGAGATCGGGGCCGGTGACGGTCTTTGCGGTGCGCAGGGTGGGCATCCGCGCATAGCGCAGCCACAGGCCTTCATCGCCTTCCGCGGCCTCGTCGATGACGAGGATGTTGTCGACGCGCTCATGCAGCAGTTGCGACGCCACGGTTAGCCCGCCCTGACCCGCGCCCACGATCAGCACGTCGATGATCCGCTCGCCGTCCAGATGTCGCGGTGGCACCCAGGACGCGTTCGGATAGCCGATCAGCCGAAGGTCCCGCACCACCTGTCGTTCGAGCGCGTCCAGGCCGGTCGCGATCACGCTGCAAATCCGGACATGGCACTCTCGCGGATGAAGCTGTCGTACTCGTCGAATGCGCGGTCTAGCGTGTAGCCCGGCCCTGCATCGAGGTCGTTTCGGCCGCGCTGCCAGGACAGCAGGCCGCCATCATTGTCGCCCCAGAGATCGATGCGTTCACCTGCCGAACTCTGCTCGGCTTCGACCGCGTAGGTGAATCCGGGATAGCGGACACGCAGGCGTTCGCACCAGTCGGCGAGCGACCAGACCTGCGAGGTGCCCAGGTTGTAGACGCGGTGGGGGGGCGCGTGGTGGTCGAGAAGTGCCACCAGCGCGCCGGCTGCATCGCGGGAATAATGCCAGTTCTTGCTGCAGGGCCGGGGCAGGCTGGCATGGCCGTAGCGACGGGCGATCGCGGTCACGCTGTAGACCTGGCTGAGCGTATCGCGCACGCCGGATGAATATTCGTACGGTCCGAACACCCGGCCGAGGCGGCCGATCCGCCAGTCCAGTCCGAAGGCGTCGCCAAGCCTGGCGGTCAGTTGCTCGCCGCTCATCTTGGTGATGGCGTAGAGGGTGCTGGGAGAGCGCAGGCTATCTTCGTCGAGCAACGTGCCATCGGGCACCGAGGAGCCGAACACCGCGACCGATCCGGCAAACACGAAGCGTGTCGCGCCGACCACATGGGCCGCACCCAGAACATTGACCAGTCCGGAGATGTTGATGCCGACGGTATCGGCGGCTCGTGCGGCTTCCTGGCCTGCGCCCGTGGTCATCGCGGCCAGGTGCAGCACGCTGCGTACGCCGTGCTGCCGCATGATCATGGTCAGCCGTTCGGCATCCCGGATATCGCCGACTTCGTGCAACAGGCTACCGGGCAGCGTCCGGAGGTGTGCCAACCACGGAGCAGGCATTTCCGTCGATGAATATCCCACGACGTGACGGCCGGCTGCCAGCAGAAGCTCCAGCACGTTCATGCCCACGAAGCCGGTGGCGCCGGTGACCAGGACCGGGTCGGCCGCGATGGTCACGCAGCGCTGTCTTGCTGCGCGCACCAGAGACGATAGGCGGCGAGCGTATCGGCATTCGGCGGATAGGCGATGTCGATCGGCACACCCGCGCGGACCCGCTCGATCACGTAGGCCTCCAGGCGTTCCTGCTCGGCCGCCATGCCGGCGATCTGCATGGCGAGATGCCGTGGAACACAGACCGCGCCGTCCGCGTCGCCGACGATGATGTCGCCTGGAAAGACCGCAACATGGTGCACCCCGATGGGCTCGTTGCAGCCGACCACCATGATCGCGGAAAAGGAGGAAACCGCATCCCGGCCGGCGCACACGACCGGCAGGCTCATCCGCGCCACCAGGGAGGCATCGGAGATCCCGGTATCGAGCACGATGCCGGCCACGCCACGCGAGATCAGCGCGGTGCTCATGATATCGCCCATGAACGCGACCGACGGATGACCACCGGAACCGCAGACCACGACACTGCCCTCCGGCGCGGCATCGAGGGCCAGACGGTTCAGGCTAGGTGCCGCACGCGAGGAAATCGCGGTGCGGATATCCTCGCGCACCGGGATGGCACGCACCGTCCACGCCGCGCCGCAGAAGCGCGGCTGGTCCGGGTTCAGCGGCCGCAGACCGGTAAAGAAGCGGCTGTGCAGCCCCATCTGGAACATCACTGCGGACAGTGTCGGTACAGCCACGAGCAGTAGTGCGTCACGAAGCTCGGGTTCGATCGGTGCATAACCAGGCGATGCCAGCGGCCCGAGCGGAGGCAATGTGAAACCGTTCAATGTCTTGTCCTGCATCATGACTCTATCCACCCGACTAGAAATTGTAGTTCGCGTGGATGTAATAGAACCCGCCACTGATGCCATACGGAGAGTTCGCGTTGTAGATCTGCGCGCCGTTGAAGGTGTTTGATGAGAAATTCAGGGAGTTCGTGCGATCGGGATATGCGTTGAAAAGATTCTGCGCACCGATCGAGACGCGCAGTCGTTGGAGCACCATGTAGCCGGCATCGAGATCGGTTGTCCAATGCGGGCTGAGAAAAGAATCGCCGCCGGTCACGGTCGATGTGGCGACAAGAGAACCCCAGCGATGCTCGCGCAGCACGATGTTGAGGCGTCCGAGTGTGTAGTTGATCCCGAGTGCCAGGTTGTTCTTTGGGTTGGTCTCGGTGAGATTGTGCTGGGCCGTTTTGTCCAGCACCTGGGTTCCGAAGACAGTGCTTCTGGCAAGTGTGCTCAGCCCGAGGATCTGCGTCTCGTTGAGGTTCAACCCGGCAGTCCAGAGAACTCGGCCATAATTTTGAAAGTCGGAGCGATAATCCGCAACGATATCGAGACCACGGGTCCTGGTCCGGGCACCGTTGAGGAAGTAGCGCGCTGCGCCGACGCCTTCGACGCCGATACCTTTCAGAAGCGATGCTACGCCGGGATCGAGGGTGCCGCCCGGAGAGAGTCCGATATATCCACTCTCGACGATCCTGTTGGCAATGCCGATCTGGTAGCCATCGACCGTCACGGTCATCCGGTGCATCGGTTTGAGTACGAAGCCGGCGCTGTAATCGATCGAGGTTTCCGGCCGCAGTGCCTGCGCACCCAGTGCCTGGGCACCGGCCGAATAGACCGGAAGATTGACCGAATTGTAGGGCACGCCCTTATAGAAGCTGGTGTTCTGGGCCTGGTAGCCCTCCTCGCCCAGTGACGGCGCGCGGAACCCGTTGCTGATCGCCCCCCGCAACGCGAGCCACTTGGTCACCTCGTACCGGGTCGAGACCTTGCCGATCTTGTTGTTCCCGAAATCGTCATAATGTTCGAACCGTCCGGCGGCGCCGACCTGCCATTGCGGCAGCAGCTTGGTCTCGAGGTCGATATAGCCGCCCACGTTGTTGCGCCAGAGATTGGCGGTCTGGCTTGGCAGGAAACCGGCCTGCGACTGTGCGCCCGGCGTATTCAGGAACTTTCCGGCGTTCGGCCCGGTCAGGATCGGCACGCCGCCATTCAGGTAGGATGACGGTTCGCCCGCGATGATGCGATAGCTGTCGATACGCTGTTCCAGTCCGGCTGCAACGTTCAGCGGTGCTGCAAGAACCGGCAGGTTGAAGGCGCGCGTGACGTCGAAATCGTTGGTGATTTCGGTGGCTTCCCATGCCCCATCGCGAAACTGGGTCGGGCTGTTCACGCCGTAGGTCGAGTTGACGGTGTTGAGTGTCTGGATGTTGGCGTAGTTGCGGCCATAGGTGGAACTCAGATCCCATTTCCACCCGAACAGGTCGGCCCCCTTGAAGCCGACGGTCGCGGACACGTCGTCCTGGGTGATGTCCTCGCGCGGCTGGTAGCCGTTCGGGAAGATCGCCAGCACGGCGTCGTTCGCGGCAGGCTGCCGGAAGTTCTCCCACTGTACGCCCTCGTTATGGGCATAGGTCCCGAAGCCGTAGAAGGTGATCCCGGGCGTGATCGGCTTTTCGAGATTGACCGCGATGCTCTGGGTACGCTGCTCGGGTTGTCCGTAGCCGCTATAGGTGACCCGGTGCGGCAGCGAGTTCCGGGGGTCGCCCGCATAGTAGTAAGGCAATGTCGAGGTGAGTGCGCGGCCTGTATGATCCTGCCGGACGCCCTCGTAGGACAGGTGAATGAAGCCATCCTGTCCCAGCTTGAAGCCGATATCGTCGTCGGTCTGCCAGGTGATGCCGTCGCCCTCGCCATAGATCCCGCTGCTGGCATAGGCACTCCCGCCGTGGTCGCCGCTCTTGAGGATGATGTTGATGACGCCGGCGATCGCGTCCGAGCCGTACTGTGCGGCGGCGCCGTCCCGCAGGATCTCGATGTGGTCGATGGCGGCAATCGGGATGAGGTTCAGGTCGACGGCCTGCGAGCCGGTATTGACCGTGCCCGAGACATTGACCACCGAGCTGACGTGGCGCCGCTTGCCGTTCACCAGAACAAGGACCTGGTCGGAGTCCAGACCTCTGATCGTGGCTGTCCGCACGATCGAGCTGATGTTGCCGCCGGCCTGGCTGGGCAGGGCGAACGAGGGCAGGAGATCCGAGAGCGCCTCCTGCAAACCGGACTTGCCGGTGCTCCTCAGATCCTTGGATGTCACGACATCGATCGGCGTCGAACTGGATGCGACCGAGCGGCGAACGCCGCGGGCCCCGGTGACGACGATCGCCTCGTTCACATCGGTGACCGCCGTGGCGGTGGATGAAGGACCCGGTGCCGTTGCCTGCTGTGTGCCGATAGTTTGTGCGTACGCTGCACCTATCGGAAGCACCGGCAGCGAAAGCGTCAGGCCAACGCGCAGAAGATGACGATCATATCGATGATGGGTCCGCCGCTTGGTCATGTCGTTGTCCTGGGTTCGAAATGTAGGTCTTCGGCAATCGAGGGAAGGAATTATGGAATGCGGCGATACGGCTCTTGCGGTGCATGAACGAACGCGAGCCTGCCGATGACAGGGCCCGTTTCAGCTTACGTCCGCCATGGGAATGCAAACGGTATACCACTCAGATACCGAGCTCGTCGCAACGGATTTCAGGCTCCAGGCACTACCCGTAATATGCATTCTCGGACCGGGTAGTCAGCGATCGATTGCAATCGCTGAAAGGTATAAATATGGTATACCACTGGTTCAGAGATGGCGGGGTCGACTTGGGCAGACTTATTACCGAGGCCGAAGTCGGCGTGTTTGCAATCGCCGTCACCCCGTTCGATACGGGCGGCCAGCTTCTGGTCGGCGACATAGAAACTCTGGTCGAGTTCTATGTTGCGGCCGGGGTCAGCGGCCTGACTATTCTGGGCATGATGGGAGAAGCGGACAAGCTGCTTCCGGAGGAGTCTCTCCTCGTCGCCGAACGGTTCCTGGCAGCGGTTTCCGGGCGGGTGCCGGTCGTTGTCGGCGTCAGTTCACCCAATCCGCGCAGCATGGGCAGGCTCGCCGGCCTGGTGATGGACAAGGGTGCCGCGGGCGTGATGATCGCCCCGGGCGGAAACCTGAAGCACGATGCTGCGGTCAGCGACTATGTCCGCACCGCCTGCGAGGTGGTCGGCGAGCGGACGCCCGTCGTCCTCCAGGACTTCCCGCAGGCGACCGGCGTGCAGATGCCGGTCACGGTCCTCAATTCCCTTGTGCGGGACCTGCCGCAGATCGTCATGCTCAAGCACGAGGACGTGCCGGGCCTGGCCAAGCTGAGCCGCATCCGGGCGACCGTCGCCGAGGCCGGCCGGCGCATCAGTATCCTGACCGGAAATGGCGGGCTCTTCCTGCCGCAGGAGATGGGGCGCGGCGCGGACGGCGCCATGACCGGCTTCGGCTATCCCGAGATGCTCGTAGGCGTCGTCCGGCTGGCGCGGGAGGGCAGGATGGATGCCGCCGAAGATCTGTTCGATGCCTACCTGCCGCTGGTTCGCTACGAGCAACAGCCGGTCATGGGGCTCGCAGTGCGCAAGGAGATCCTGTTCAGGCGCGGAGTGCTGTCGTCCGCATCGCTCAGGCGCCCAGGCTATGTCCTGACGCGCGAGGATCGGACCGACCTGGATACCATGATGAACAGGCTGCAACGCCGTCTGACCAGCGTCTGATCCATGTGAGGCGCGACGCATGGTTCCCGCTGCAAGACGGCCCGCACGGTGTTGTTCCTGCGTCGGCATGCCGACGCAGGCATCGTGGCGGCGTTGTCGAGCCGACTGGTTCCCGGTCTGCCCCGATGATGCCGGTGCGGTTGCGGCACCCGCGAATTGCCCGCTTACTGCCGCCGATGCACGCCAATGACGCAGCGCCGCCGGGGCTCCAACGGTCCCGCGGCTCGTTCCAGCTCTCCGTCGGCGTTGCTGGCCCCCGGGCGGGCGCGCCGACGCGGATCCGGACCCTCGGCCAGGTGGGCTGCCTCAAGCTCCTGTTCCCACGCACGGACCCGTCGGCCCCGCTCGAAGCCGTCATGGTCAACATCTCCGGCGGCATTGCCGCCGGCGACAAGCTCTCCGGCCGGATCGCCTGCCTGCCCGGGTCACGGCTGGTCGTGGCGAGCCAGGCCGCCGAACGGTGCTATCGCGCGCGTGCCTGCGAGGATGCTGCCCGGGTCGACATGTCCATCCGGCTCGACGCGGGCGCGTCGCTCGACTGGCTCCCACAGGAGACCATCCTGTTCGATGGTGCCGTGCTTGAGCGCAGGCTCGAGGTCGACATGGAAGCCGATGCACGGTTCCTCGGGATCGAGAGCCGCGTGTTCGGACGAGCCGGTTCCGGGGAGACGGTCAATACCCTGCGTCTGCGCGACAGCATGCGCATCCGTCGCGGCGGCCGGCTGTGTTTCGTCGACGCACTGAAATGGGATGGCGATGCCGCAGCGGCGCTGGCCCAGCCGGCAATCGGCAACGGTGCCACCCTGTCCGCGATGATCGTGCTGGTGAGCCCCGATGCGCCCGCGCGTCTCGGAGGCGTGAGAGCGGCCCTGGGCGATGATCTGCCTGCCGGTGTCTCGGCGGCGGCATCGGCGTGGAACGGGCTGCTGGTGGTGCGGGTTCTGTCGACGCACGATATTGGCCACAGACGCGTGACCCGTCGCGTCTTGGAGCGTCTGCTCGATCAGGGCATGCTTCCCAGGGTCTGGCAGGGTTGATGCATCTGCAAACGCGGACGCCCAGGGACGGAGACAGGACACCATGAATCTCACGCCGCGTGAGAAGGACAAGCTGCTCATTGCCATGGCAGCAATCGTGGCCCGCCGGCGGCTCGATCGCGGCGTCAAGCTGAATTATCCGGAGGCGATCGCGCTGATCAGCGATTTCGTGGTCGAGGGCGCCCGGGACGGCCGCAGCGTTGCCGATCTCATGGAGGCGGGCGCCTACGTCGTCACCCGTGACCAGGTCATGTCGGGGATCGCCGAAATGATCCCGGACGTCCAGGTCGAAGCAACCTTCCCCGACGGGACAAAACTGGTGACGGTGCATGAACCGATCCGCTGACGCAGCCGGTCCGGTGCCGGACATGATCCCCGGGGAAATCCTGACCCGGGCGGGGGAGATCATCCTCAACGAGAACGCCGACTGCCTGTCGATCGAGGTGGTGAATACCGGCGATCGGCCGATCCAGGTCGGTAGCCATTACCATTTCGCGGAAACCAATCCGGCCCTGCGTTTCGATCGCGGTCTCGCGCGCGGGCGTCGGCTCGATGTTCCGTCCGGCGGCGCGCTGCGCTTCGAGCCGGGGCAGACCCGCGAGGTCGTGCTGATCCCCTTCGGCGGGGCGCGACGCGTCATCGGGTTCCGGTCCGAGATCATGGGAGACCTGGACTGATGGCTCGCCTCAGCCGACGCGCCTATGCGGACATGTACGGCCCGACCACCGGCGACCGCGTCCGGCTTGCCGATACTGCGCTGCTGATCGAGGTCGAACGCGATCTCACGCAGTATGGCGAGGAGGTGAAGTTCGGCGGCGGCAAGACCATCCGCGACGGCATGGGCCAGTCGCAGCTCAGCAACGCCGAGGGGGCCGTCGACACCGTCATCACCAATGCCCTGATCCTGGACCACTGGGGTATCGTCAAGGCCGATATCGGGATCGTTGCAGGTCGGATCTACAGGATCGGAAAGGCCGGTAATCCGGACGTGCAGGGCTCGATCGACATCATCATCGGACCGGGCACCGAGGTGATCGCCGCCGAGGGCAAGATCGTCACCGCCGGCGGCATCGACAGCCACATCCATTTCATCTGCCCGCAACAGGTCGATGAGGCGGTCGCGTCGGGCATCACGACGATGATCGGCGGCGGCACCGGCCCGGCGACCGGAACGTCCGCCACGACCTGCACGCCGGGGCCATGGCACCTCGCGCGCATGCTGCAGGCGGCCGAGGCTTTGCCGGTCAACATCGCGTTCGCGGGCAAGGGCAACGCCTCGCGGCCGGCGGCGCTCGAGGAGATGGTGCGGGCCGGCGCCGCGTGCCTGAAGCTGCACGAGGATTGGGGCACCACGCCGGCTGCGATCAACTGCGCACTCTCGGTCGCCGACCGGATGGACGTACAGGTGATGATCCATACCGACACGCTGAACGAAAGCGGGTTCGTCGAGGATACGATTGCCGCGTTCGAGGGCAGGACGATACACGCATTCCACACCGAGGGCGCGGGAGGCGGGCATGCTCCCGACATCATCCGCGTCGCCGGCCTGCCGAACGTCCTGCCATCCTCGACCAATCCGACGCGGCCGTTCACGGTCAATACGCTGGACGAGCATCTCGACATGCTCATGGTCTGTCATCACCTCGACTCCAGTCTCCCGGAGGATATCGCCTTCGCGGAAAGCCGGATCAGGAAGGAAACGATCGCCGCCGAGGATATATTCCACGATCTCGGCGTGCTCTCGATGATCTCGTCGGACAGCCAGGCCATGGGCCGGGTCGGCGAGGTCATCATCCGGACATGGCAGACGGCGCACAAGATGAAGATGCAGCGGGGCGCGCTCGCCGGCGATGGGGACGCCGACAATGCACGCGCAAAACGCTATGTCGCCAAATACACGATTAACCCTGCCATCGCGCACGGGATCAGCCACGAGGTCGGTTCGATCGAACCCGGCAAGCTTGCGGATCTCGTGGTGTGGCATCCTGCGTTTTTCGGCGTGAAGCCGGATCTCGTGATCAAGGGTGGCGCCATCGTGCATGCCCTGATGGGAGATCCGAACGCATCGATCCCGACGCCGCAGCCGGTGCATGGCCGCATGATGTTCGGCGCACTCGGCGGCGCCCTGGCCGCGAGCTGCATCACCTTCGTCTCCAACGCGGCCCTGGAAGACGATATCGGCCAGAGACTGGGCCTGAAGCGGATGCTGTCGGCGGTCCGGGACACCAGGGGTGGGATCGGCAAGCGGAGCATGATCCACAACGACGCGATGCCGATGATCGAGGTCGATCCGGAAACCTACGAAGTGCGGGCGGACGGTGTGCTGCTCACATGCGAACCAGCGGCGGAGTTGCCCATGGCACAACGGTATTTCCTGTTTTGATCAGGGTCACGGTGGTCCTGCCGGCGGGACACTGGGATCCGGCGCGCGAAGTCGATCGACTCGTCGCCGATCATGACGGAAGGTTTCGGCGCCGTGTGCTGATGCAGGGAACGAAAGGCACCGAGTTTCTCCTCGATCTCGAAACGGCGCGGCACCTGTACGACGGCGACGGCCTTCTGCTTCCGGACGGGGCGGTCGTGCGCGTCACGGCAGCGCACGAGGCACTTCTCGAGATCAGGGCGGGGAGCATGACCTTGCTGCTCCAGCTGGCCTGGCATCTCGGAAACAGGCACCTGGCCGCATCCATCGAGACCGACCGGATCCTGATCCGGAACGACCATGTCATTGCCGCCATGGTTCGGGGGTTGGGCGGACTGGTTCAGGAAATCGATGCGCCGTTCGATCCGCAGAGCGGCGCCTATCATGAACAGGATAGCCGGGCCCCGGACGTTCATGCGCACCACCATCACGAGCATGACGGACATGGACATACCCACGATCACTGACAGCCAGCTGGTCAGGCTTATGGTGTGGCTGTCGCCATCGTTCCCGACGGGCGCATTCGCCTATAGCCACGGACTGGAGTGGGCAGTCGAGAAGGGGCTGGTGCATGACCGGGCAAGCCTGATCGACTGGATGACGACCGTGATCACCAACGGATCCGGCTGGACCGACTGCGTTCTTCTCCGTCTCGCATGGCGATGCGACGATGATGCGGCCCTGCAGGATGTGGCGGACCTGGCCGCGGCGCTGGCTCCGTCCCGGGAACGGCATGAAGAGATGACCGCACAGGGAAATGCATTTGCCCGTGCGATCGGAACCTGGGGTGTGGTGCCCGGAATAATCGTGTCGGACGATCGCGCCCTCTGGCCGCTTCCGGTCGTGATGGGAGCGACGTTCCGGATCGCCGGGATCGGGGAAGATCATGCCGCTCTGCTCGCGCTGCATGGTTTTGTGGCAAACCTGATCTCGGCCGCGGTGCGCCTGGTGCCACTTGGGCAGACCGATGGTCTCCGCGCCCTGGCAGCCCTGGAAGACCAAATTATTTCGACGAGCGCCGCAAGTGCATGCGCCGGCGCCGGGGATCTGGGCGGGTTCAGCCTGAACGCCGATCTTGCGGCACTTCATCACGAAACACAGCAAACGAGACTGTTCCGCACATGACACTTGCAGTTGCAGAGCCGCATAAGGACACCACCAACGGCCCGCTTCGTGTCGGGATCGGAGGTCCGGTCGGATCAGGCAAGACCGCGCTGATGGACGCATTGTGCCGAAAGTTCCGGGACCGGTATGATGTCGCCGCCATCACCAACGACATCTACACGAAGGAAGATGCAGAGTTCCTGACGCGGGCTGGTTCCCTGGCACCGGAACGTATTCTCGGGATTGAAACCGGCGGTTGCCCGCACACGGCCATTCGGGAAGATGCCAGCATCAATCTCGCTGGCGTGGCGCAACTCAATCGGCAATATCCTGCGCTGGACGTCATCCTGATCGAGAGTGGCGGCGATAACCTTGCCGCGACCTTCAGCCCCGAACTGGCCGACCTGACCATCTATGTCATCGACGTGTCCGCTGGAGACAAGATACCACGCAAGGGAGGGCCCGGGATAACACGCAGCGACCTCCTGGTGATCAACAAGATCGACCTGGCGCCGCATGTCGGGGCCAGCCTCGAGATCATGGACCGGGACACGCGGCGGATGCGGCAGGAGCGCCCCTTCGTGTTCGCAAACGTCCGGGCGGGAACGGGCGTCGAGGAAATCGCGAGCTTCATCGAGCGCGCCGGGGGATTGGCGTCGTCCGGTTAAAGCGACGGGCAACCGCAACGTCCGCGTGCGGTTGGCGTCGCCCTCGGCGCTCGTGTAAGACGGGATCCAACCTTCTGGTGCCAGATGTCGATCGTTCCTGAGTCCACACTGTCCCAGAGCGCGTTCGAGACCATGCGCGGCTGGATCGTGTCGGGTGAACTCGCCGCCGGCTCCGTGGTAAGCGAGCGACGTATTGCAGAGCGTCTTGGACTGTCCCGTACGCCGGTCAGGGAAGCGCTCGGCCGACTGGAAGGCGAGGGGCATCTGCGGCGGGACGGCCGTACGATCATCGTTAATGCGATCGACTCACGCGAGATCATGGAAATCCTCGCACTGCGTGTCCTGCTCGAGGCCGAGGCGGCGCGCCTTGCCGCACGACGGGTTTCCGCATCCAAGGTCAAGGCCATTCGAACCGCGGTCAAAGCGATGCGTCAGGAAAAGGTGACGCCGGAACAGCATTGGCTGGTCGACGATCAGCTTCATAACGGGATAGCCGAAGCCAGCGGCAACCGGACCTTGCAGCGGCTCGTGGCCGATCTACGTGACCGTACCAGGATGTTCGGGATCGACAAGATCCCGGCGCGGTTCGCACCCGGTCAGACGGAACATCTCGCCATCCTGGACGCACTCGAGAAGCAGGATCCGGATGCGGCGGCAGCGCAGATGGAGCTTCATCTGCAGAATGTCAGGAAAGCTATTCTCTCGAGTTTTTCCCTGGACGAGTGAGCGACTGCTCCACTGAAGCCTCGTCCGGCCGAACCGGACGAAGATGCTGCCGGACTGAGCGCTAGCTGCCACCCGGCGGAATGATCACGGACTTGATTCCCTGCCGCTGCCATGAATGCTCGAGAGCCTTGCCCCAGTCTTTCAGCTTGAACTCGTGCGTCACGATCTCGTCCACCTTGACCTGACCGGTCTCGAGATAGGCGAGTGCCCGCCCGAAATCGTGGATCTGGGCAAAGGATCCCTTGATCGTGATCTCGTTGCGAAAGACGTCGAACGGGTTGACCGGAAATGTCGCCGGTTCGGGGTAGACGCCATAGATCAGCACGGTGCCGCCGCGACGCGTCTGCCGTACGGCTTCCGCGCACATCTCCGGCGCGCCCGTGGCTTCCACCACATAGTCGAACCCGTTGGGGCTGATGTCGCGCAACGCAGCACGATGCGCCTCGGGATGATGGCGGTCCACGGCAACCACCCGGTCCGCCGACAGCCGCTCGGCCAGTGTCAGCTTCGGGCCTGCAGGTGCGGCGACGGTCAGGCGCGCAGCACCGTTCCGCTTAAGCAGCTGTGCCAGTACCTGTCCGGTCGGCCCGGCGCCGAACATCAGAACATCCGCACCAGGTCTGACATCTAGTACGTCCATGCCATGCACCGCGCAGGCGGTCGGTTCAACCATGACGGCCTCGCGCCACGGCAGGCCCGACACGGAGAAGAGCTCGCGCGCCTTGATCCGCATGAACTCCGCGAATCCGCCATCCATCTGAATGCCGTAGGCCACCAGGTTCTCGCAGCGTAGCTGCTCGCCGCGGCGGCAATAGAAGCACTCCATGCAGGCGCGGTTGCAGTTGGCCACCACCCGGTCGCCGGCCCGCCAGTTTCCTGCGGCCTTGCCGACTTCGACGATCTCGCCGGCAAATTCATGTCCCGGGATGAGCGGGAACCGTGGCCCGAACTCGCCCTCGTGAATATGCAGATCGGTGCCGCACAATCCACAGGCGCGAACGCGGATCACCACCTCGTCGTCCTCGACCTTCGGTTCTGCGACATCGCGATACGAAAACGAGCGCGGTGCATCGTAGACAATGGCCTTCATGACATGCTTCTCCCTTTTTTCGGACCGTGGGCGCGCCGTGTCGCGGCGGCCTGTTCCGTTTCAACCCGCCACGACGATCTTGACCCCGGCCTCTTCCAGTGCTGCTGCGAGGTCGCCATCAGGCTGGGCGTCGGTGACCAGATATTCCACCAGATCGTAGTTCGCCACCATCGCGAAAGCCTGGACGTCGAACTTGCTGCTGTCGGCCAGCAGGATCGTTCGCTGGCACGCGGCCATCATCTCCCTGGTGGCCGTCGCTTCTTCCAGTTTGCTGATCGAGCAACCCTTCGACGACAGGCCCGACACGGCCATGACCGCGGTATCGACCGAGATCTGGGGCATTGCCGCGAAGCCGGCAAAACCGACCATGACCTGTGAACTCGCGATGTAGGTACCACCGAGAACATACACGGCCCGGACGGCATGCGCCGGCAGGATGGACGGCACATGCAGGTTGTTGGTGACGATCGTAAGGTCGTGATGGCTGCCGAGCTCGTCCGCGAAGTAGGCGATGCTCGATCCGCCGTTCAGCATCAGCGTCTCGCGATCCCGAATCAGTTGCGCCGCAGCCTTGCCGATGCGCTCTTTCGGATTCCGCTGCATGTTCATGCGGCTATCCAGCGTCGTGATGGAGGAGGTCACCAGCCGCTCCCGCGGGACGGCGCCGCCGTGGGTGCGGACCAGCAGGCCGCGCTCCTCCAGAAGAGTGAGGTCGCGCCGGATCGTGTCCCTGGAGACGCCGAAGATATTGACGAGTTCGCTGGCGGAGACCTGACCGCGCTTCTTCACCAGCTCGACCAGCTTGGTCTGGCGCGCCGCCGGCAGGTTGCTGCTTACCTCATCCTGGTTGCCGGTCCGAAGCAGCATCTCGTCCACCAATTACCTCCAGATCACCCGGCTGATCAGCCCGCCGAATTAACACAAACCTGGCACGGATGACCAGCATCGCAGGTTGACAGCATGCAGCATGCTGCAGATAACCGCAGAACTGCGCATGCTCAGGCATGAAGATGGCATAAACGCCACAGAGCGGACGGTCGGGGTGCACGCGCCCCGGGGAGGTCGAACCATGAGCTGGAATGACGACTATCGACATGCTGCGAGCCGTCTCGACGATCATATAGCGCATGCCAGGCTGACCTTGTGCGGTCTGTCTGCCTGCGTCGATGCGATGGTCTCGTTGCATGACGCACAGGCGCTTCTGGAAGCGACTGCACCTGCCGAGGCCGTCGAGTTCGCCGGGATGCTCGTCGCTCGCGCAAAGGCCGGGATCGGCGGCGAGATTCGTGTCGACTGGCCCGGTGGCCCGGATTGGCTCGATAACACCCTGGCGTTCCGGCACCTCCCCGGAGGGACCGGGCCACATGCGGCGCGAATCCTCACGCGGCTTGGCGCGCCGGCGTTGCTCGCACTCGCAACCCGCAGTCCCGAGCAGATGGCTGCCCTGGATCCAGGTCTTCATCTTGCGCATGAGGGACAGGCTGTCGAGATCGCCCAGCTCCGGCCGACACAGCCGAATGCGAACAAGATCTATATTTTCGAATTCAGCGCCGGACGCGCGCTCGACGGCGCACTCCTGAAGCGATCGTCACGGATCATCGTAAGGTTCGATGATCCCGGTCTCGAGGATGACAGCGAATACAACGCGCTCAGTGCCCGGCTTGCCCGCAACGCCGGTGCCGGCGTGCTCTCCGGCTATAACTGCGTGGGGCGGGGTGACCTCGAGGGCGCGCTTGCCAGAACGCGGCGCCTGGTCGGGGAATGGCGCAGGCAAGGCACGTTCGTGATCCACCTGGAGCTGGCCGGGTATGAGTGCGACGCCTACCGCGACGCGGTCCTCGAGGGATTGTCCGGGCACATCACCTCGCTGGGACTGAGCCTGTCGGAATACGAGGCGCTGGTCCCTCCGGATACGTCTCTCGCGACCGGGATGTTCGACCTGGCAGTCCGTCTGCACCTTCAGAGGATATGCGTGCATGCCGACAACTGGGCAGCGTCACTGACCACCGGCGATGCTACGCAGGAGCGGGAGGCGCTGCTGGCCGGATGTCTGCTGGCCAGTTCCAGGGCGGCGACCGGGCAGGTCTCGAAGCCGGAGGGCGCGTCCGCCGAGGCTATCTTCGAGCCACCACCGGAGCTTCCAGCATCCCTCGGAGGACGCAGCTTCGTTGCTGTTTCCGCGCCCTACGTGGCGAGGCCGGCAACGACGTTGGGCCTGGGCGACACGTTCATGGCCGGATGCCTCCTTGTGCTGGGGCAGGACGACAGGCCCCGGCTGGCGGCCTGGCAGCGGCCGGACGCCGCGATCACCGCCGCGACTCACGAAAGCGTCGAATAAGAAAAGTTGGAGATGTCCAGATGAAACAAACGCGCACACTCGCAACGATGCTCGCCATTAGCTTCGGCATCGCATCGAACGCCCCTGTTCAGGCCGCCACGACGATCACGATCGCAACCGTGAACAATTCCGACATGATCGTCATGGAGAAGCTGTCGTCGCAGTTCGAGAAGGAAAACCCGGACATAAAGCTGCACTGGGTCACGCTCGAAGAGAACGTGCTCCGTCAACGCGTCACGACCGACGTCGCCACGCATGCGGGTCAGCTCGATCTCGTTACGGTAGGCGTCTACGAGGTTCCGATCTGGGGCAAGCTGGGATGGCTGTCGCCATTCACCGACATCCCAGCCTCCTACCAGGTAGACGATTTGCTGAAGCCGATCCGCAACGCGCTGACCGTCGACGGTCATCTCGACGCGTTGCCGTTCTACGGCGAAAGCACCTTCACGATCTATCGGACCGACCTGTTCAAGGCCAAGAACCTGGTGATGCCTGCAAACCCCACCTGGACCCAGATCGCGGACTTCGCAGCCAAGCTGAACGATTCGTCGCAGGGCGTCTATGGCATCTGCCTGCGTGGCAAGCCGGGCTGGGGCGAGAACATGGGCACGATCGGGGACCTCGCCAACAGCTTCGGCGGCCGCTACTTCGACATGAACTGGAATGCCCAGCTCGAGTCGGCGCCTTGGAAACAGGCTGTCAATTTCTACGTCAAGCTGCTGAAGGATTCCGGACCGCCGGGTGTGGTCTCGAACGGCTACAATGAAACCCTGGCATTGTTTGCCAGCGGCAAGTGCGCGATGTGGGTCGACGCCACCGTGTCGGCGAGTTTCCTCGGCAATCCGACCCAGAGCAAGGTGGTCGGCAAGGTCGGCTACGTGGCGGCACCTTATGAGACGTCCGCCGTCGGTTCGCATTATCTTTGGGCCTGGACGCTGGCAGTCCCGAAAACCTCGCGCAAGGCGGAAGCCGCCAAGCGTTTCGCGCTGTGGGCAACCTCGCCGGCCTATATCGCGCTTGTCGCCAAGACCTCCGGATGGGGTGCCGTCCCACCCGGAACGCGCACCTCGACCTATGCCAATCCGGACTATCTGAAGGCCGCGCCCTACGCGCCGATCGTGCTGCAGGCCATGCAGACGGCGGATCCGAGGCATCCGGTCGATCAGCCGGTTCCCTATGTCGGGATCAGCTATGTCGGCATCCCCGAGTGGCAGGATATCGGCACGAATATCGGCCAGCAGATCGCCGCGGCGGTGTCGGGCCAGGAGAGCGTCGATAACGCGCTCAAGCAGGCCCAGCAGGACACGACCCGCGCCATGACGCAGGGCGGGTATCTCAAGTAGACGCGCGATGAGCATGCTTCAGGAACGTCCGGGGATGGCGTTTGGCTCGGAGGCGCAGGTCGGCCACGGCGGCAAGACAGGCGGACATGGCGCAGCGCAGGCACGTTTGATGTTGTCGCCGACGGTCATCGTGCTGCTGATCTGGATGATCGTCCCGCTTGTCCTGACGCTGTGGTTTTCGTTCCAGCGCTACAACCTGCTCCGGCCGGCCGGCGGGTTCGTCGGTTTTGACAACTATGCCTATCTGCTGGAAGGGCATGACCTCTGGCGGTCGATCTGGAACACGGTTCTTCTCGTCGGAGGGGTCCTGATCGCCACCATAACGTTCGGCACGCTATCGGCGGTCCTGCTCAACCAGCCGCTGATCGGCCGGGGTATCCTGCGACTGCTGTATATCGCTCCTTTTTTTGTCATGCCGACGGTTGGTGCGCTGATCTGGAAGAACCTGCTGCTCAATCCCGTCACCGGACTGTTCGCCTGGTTCGCGCACCTGCTGCGTGTGACGCCGATCGACTGGTTCTCCAACGTTCCCTTGCTGGCAATCGGGATCATCGTGGCGTGGCAGTGGATACCGTTCGCCACCTTGATCCTGCTGACCGCACTGCAATCGCTCGACCAGGACCAGATGGAGGCCGCGCACATGGACGGTGCGGGCCCTATCGCGCGGTTCCGCTACATCATGCTGCCGCACCTGGCGCGGCCGATCAGCATCGTCGTGATGATCGAGACGATTTTCCTGCTGTCGGTGTTTGCCGAGATCCTGGTGACGACCAGCGGCGGCCCGGGCATCGCCACCACGAACCTGCCCTTTCTCGTCTACAAGACGGCCCTGCTTCGCTACGACATCGGAGGCGCGTCGGCAGGCGGCATCATCGCCGTGGTGCTTGCCAACATCGTCGCGTTCTTCCTGGTGCGCAGCGTCGCCACCAGCATGGAGCGTTGAGATGCGCCAGCCCAGCGCATCCGCCCGGATCTCCCTCTCCGCCCTCGCCTGGATCATCGGCGCGATCGTGTTCTTCCCGATCTTCTGGATGGCACTCACGTCGATAAAGACCGAGGCGCAGGCCATATCCTCGACCCCGCTCCTGTTCTTCCGTCCGACCTTCGCCAACTTGGCCTCGATGCTGGAAAGCGGCGACTACCTGCACTTCGCAGCCAACAGCATCATCGTCAGTATCGGTTCGACGGCCGCCGCCCTGGTCCTGGGCATTCCGGCAGCCTACGCGATGGCGTTCTATCCGACGCACAGGACAAAGAACCTTCTGCTTTGGATGCTGTCGACCAAGATGATGCCGTCGGTCGGTGTCCTTGTCCCGGTCTACCTGATCTTCCGCGATGTCGGGCTGCTCGACACCCGCGTCGGCCTCGTCGCGATCTACACGCTTGCCAATCTCCCCATCGTCGTGTGGATGCTCTACTCGTTCTTCCGGGACGTGCCGCACGAGATCCTGGAAGCGTCCCGGATGGATGGCGCGACCTTCCTGCAGCAGATGGTCTTTCTGCTGCTGCCGCTTTCGGCACCCGGCATTGCCTCCACAGGCCTGCTCTCGATCATCCTGAGCTGGAACGAGACCTTCTGGTCGATCAACCTCACCTCGTCCGAGGCGGCTCCGCTGACCGCCTTCATCGCATCCTTTTCCAGTCCGGAAGGCCTGTTCTGGGCTCGGCTTTCGGCAGCGTCAGTCCTGGCGATCGCCCCGATCCTGATGCTCGGCTGGATGACGCAGCGGCAGCTGGTCCGCGGACTTACCTTCGGCGCGGTCAAGTAGAAACCGTCATGTTGCAGGAAACACTGTCATGTATCTCGAGAAATACCGGCTCAACGGTCGCACGGCGTTCATCACCGGCGCCGGTCGCGGGATCGGCCTGGCTGCGGCACATGCGTTCGCCGAAGCCGGGGCGCGCGTCGTCATCTCCGACCAGTCCGAGGTGCTGCTCGCGGAGGGTCTCGGCATCCTGAAGGATGCCGGACATGACGCGCACGCGGTCCAGCTCGACGTCACCCGTTCCGACGATGTACGGCGGGTAGCGGACGACGCGCAGCAGCAGTTCGGTCCAATCGATATCCTGTTCGCCAATGCCGGGATCGCGTGGCCGGATACGGGTGGCGAGGACATGACCGACGATGTCTGGCTCCGGATGATCGACATCAACCTCAACGGCGTCTTCTGGTGCTGCCGGTCCTTCGGCAGGCACATGCTGGAGCGCGGGCGCGGAAGCATCGTCACGACCGGCTCGATGTCGGGCCTGATCTCCAACCGCCCGCAACGGCAGGCGCACTACAACGCCGCCAAGGCGGGTGTGCACCACCTTACGCGATCGCTGGCGGGGGAGTGGGCCGCGCGCGGCGTGCGCGTCAACAGCATCGCGCCCGGCTACATCGACACGACGATGTCCGGCGCAGGGCTGCGCATACCCGGTCTTGGCGACGTCTGGCTCGAAGCCACGCCGATGGGCCGCGCCGGAACCGCCGAGGAAATCGCCTCGGTCGCGCTCTTCCTCGCATCCGACGCATCGAGCCTGCTGACCGGCGCCATCATCGTCGCGGATGCTGGCTACAGCATCTGGTAATCGAAATTTCAAAGAGGAACTTTATCATGAGCCGCATGGACCAGAAGCTTCACAACATTCTCTCGGGACACTACACGCGCAACGACTTCATGATCGCGGATGCCAAGGACGGCGACATGGGCGGTGGCGTGCGGATGGCCGGCCCACGCCGTCGGAAGGATGGCACGATCGATGGCTATCGTACCCGCCGGGAATATCTGGACAGCATCAAGGCGGTGGTCGCCCAGGACATCGTCGACATCATGCTGGTGTCCGCTTCCAACTTGGAAGTGCTGAACGAGGAGGGAACCTTCCGGAACAGCCTGGTCAAGCCGGCGATCCGCGCCAACGAGACCACCGATATCTGGGGCGGCCTGCGGAGCGAAAACTACGCCTCCGCCATGTCGATCCCGCACAGTTCTGCAGTCCTGCCGCGCATCATGCACGGTAAGACCACCGCGACACCGGACGCTCCGGTAACCGGCACGGACCTCGGTCTCTACTCGATGACGATCAACAACAACCTCACCGCCGATCTCGCCTCGCTGGAGGCATACATCGCGTTCCGTGCCGAAGCGGGGAAGATCGGCTTCCGGCATTTTCTCGAGGTTTTCAACCCGAACACCGCGACCGGCCTCGACCAGAACGATATCGGCTTTCTGCTGAACGATCATATCGTGCGCTGCCTGGCGGGCGTGATGAAGGCCGACCGGCCCTTGTTTCTCAAGATCCCGTTCAACAGCCCCGCGGCCATCGAGGAACTCGCCACCTTCGACCCGACTCTCGTGGTGGGCGTTCTGGGAGGAAGTGCGGGCACGACACGGGACACGTTCGAGCTGGTGCACCAGGCGGAACGCTACGGAGCGCGGCTTGCTTTGTTCGGCCGGAAAATCAATCTCGCCGAGCAGCCGCTGACCTTGATCGCGCTGATGCGGCAGGTGGTCGATCAGGCGGTCGCGCCGAAGGACGCGGTGCGGGTCTATCACGCGGCACTGCAGACGAGCGGGATCACGCCCATGCGCCCCCTCGAGGACGACCTCAAGATCACCGAGAGCGCGCTGCAACACGAACGGTCCTGACGTCCGCCACGCACGCCCCCGGCCGGTGATCAGCCCTGCATGGTCGCCCGCCGCGCATCGGCAAGCAGCTGCAGCACCACGTGGGTTGCAGGCGAGCAGGGTCGCTGGCTCGGCAGGATCAGGCCATAGGCTCCGGCGCTGATCTCGGTATCGAGCCGCAGGATGCAGAGCTGGCCGCACGCTTCCTGTTGCCGTGCGACCGGCTCCGAAACGATGCTGATCGCGT
The DNA here is from genome assembly GCF_013201075.1 of Lichenicola cladoniae. NCBI lineage: Bacteria > Pseudomonadati > Pseudomonadota > Alphaproteobacteria > Acetobacterales > Acetobacteraceae > Lichenicola > Lichenicola cladoniae. The sequence continues at coordinate 306,251 of NZ_CP053708.1, forward strand.
CGGTCCGTGCGACATAGGTGAGGGTCATGAGCAGCGAGTTCGTGCTGACGATCCGCGCCGGCGGAAGCAGGCCCGCGGTATGGAACAGGTCGTCCACCCGCGCCCGCAGCCGGGACCCGTGCGCCTGAAGCACCCAGGAGGCGTCATGGAGTTCGGCGATATTGACGGTGCGCCCATGCTGGAACGGATGCCCGCGACGCCCGACCAGGCGGAGCGCTTCGGTGCCGAGTTCCTCGTAGGAGAACATGCTGCGGTCGAACGAGGGGACCGGACGCCCCAGCATCATGTCGAGATGACCGGTCAGCAGTCGATCGAGCAGGAAGTTGCTCGATCCGGCCTCGAGCTCGAGCTCGATGCGCGGGTGGCGCTCCTGGGCGGCTGCCAGCACCGACGACAGGAGGTCCACGATCGGCCCGTCGATCGCCCCGATCGTGACCCGTCCGAGATGGCCGTCCTGGATCGCGTTGATCTCGTCGCGTGCCCCATCCAGTTCGGCGAGGATCGCCTGCGCGCGCCGGGTCAGGATCTCGCCATAGATGGTCTGTTCGAGGCCTCTCCCGTGCCTCGCGAACAGCTTCTGGCCGATCGCCGTCTCGAGATCGATCAGGAGCTTCGAGGCTGCCGGCTGCGACAGGCCGAGGCTGGCGGCGGCCTGGTGCAGCTTGCGGTCGCGAACGAGAGCGGCAAGCACCTGCAGGTGCCGGAGCTTCAGGCGGCTCTGGATGAACCAGTTGGCGGCAAGATGACGTCGGACAGGTATCATCGACCCATACCCGAATGTGTATGTTTTGCAGGAAAAGCCGGATTAGACGGATATGGCGGAGTTGGCTATCGTCCTGAGAACGACTCCAGCCGGAGGGTATTATTGCTGCCGGCCCGAGAGCCGATCGGGAGACTGTCCAGTGTCATCGCACCTCGCGACGCACGTTGATCATGCCGCTGACGTGATTGGTCTTCCGGCGCCCGGTCTTGTCCGACTGCCTCGTGCTGTCGTTCAAGCGGCATAGGCAAACCGGCGGCTGGCGCCCTGCCTGCTTGCATCGTTTCCCCAACTTCTGCCACGCAGCCAGGAGCAGTCGTCGTGTCCGCTTTCAACCCGTCCAATCTCAACAGAGACAACTGGCCCATCGCCGCGGCGATGATCCAGTACGCGAATATCCTCCCCGATGGTACATCCGTGCAGGATCAGCCTGCGGAGGCCTGGGCCGCGACGATGTCGGAGATCGCCGATGCGGGCTTCACCGAGATCGATCCGACCGATTGCTGGCTTCGCGTCGCCGACCTGACGCAGGCACGCCGCGACGAGTTCAAGCAGGCGCTGCGTGAGGTCGGCCTGACCGTTCCCGCCATCTCGACGTCGCGACGTTCGATCATAGATCCCGAGCGGGGCGACGAGTATCTCACCTATTGCCATCGGGTCATCGATGCTGCCGCCGACCTGGGCGCTCGCACGGCCTGTTTCGGGCTGTTCGGTCCGCTGACCGACGAGCAGAAGAAGGTCCTGTGGTTCTGGACCGTGGACGGCGTGCGCAACCCGGACGATCCGGCAGTCTATGCTCGCGCGGTCGCAGGCATGCGCGAACTCGGGCGTCATGCAGCCGAAGTCGGTATCGACATCGCCCTGGAGATGTATGAGGACACCTATCTCGGAACAGCCGACAGCGCGGTCAAGTTCGTCAAGGACATCGATCATCCGGCGGTCGGCCTGAACCCCGACCTGGGCAACCTGGTCCGGCTGCATCGTCCGGTCGAGCATTGGGCCAGCATGGTCGAGAAGACGATGCCCTATGTCCGCTACTGGCACGTGAAGAACTACCTCCGGATCGTGGACGAATCGAAGGGGATCTATCTCAGCGCGCCGGCCCCGCTCGAGACCGGTGTGATCAGCTATCGCGCGGCCGTCACCAAGGCGATCGCGCTCGGCTTCCGCGGTGCGTTCGGCTGCGAGCATTACGGCGGTGACGGTCTCAGCGTGAGTGCCGCCAACCGCGCCTACCTGAAGCGGATCCTGCCGAAGCATGTCGGCCCGGTCTGACAGGTATTTCGTCCGGTCGACTTTCGGGACGACCGGACGACCCTCCAGGCACTGCGTGTAGGTTGAAATGACGCATATTCTCCAGGACCCCGAAGACTTCGCCGCGGACGCCTTGCGCGGCTACTGCGACATCCACGCCCGACTGGTACGGCCGGTGCGCGGCGGGGTGCTGCGATCGACCGAGACGCCGGACGGCAAGGTGGCGCTGGTGATCGGCGGTGGCAGCGGCCATTACCCGGCGTTCGCGGGCTACGTGGGCCCCGGCCTGGGCGATGCGGCCGTGGCAGGTGACGTGTTCGCCTCGCCTGCAACGGAGCTGATCGCGGAGATTTCCCGCAAGGCGCACCGGGGTGCGGGCGTGCTGCTCGCCTTCGGGAACTACGCCGGCGACGTGCTCAATTTCGGCTTTGCGGCGACGCGACTGCGTGGCGACGGCATCGACGTGCGGGTCCTGGCGATCACCGACGACATCGGCAGCGCCCCGAAGGGCGAGGAAGCCAGGCGCCGTGGCGTGGCCGGCGATATTCCGGTCCTGAAGATCGCCGGAGCGGCGGCGGAAGCGGGCCTGGGCCTCGATGAAGTGGAGACCGTGGCGCGACGTGTGAACGACCGCACCCGGTCCTTCGGCGTGGCATTCGGCGGCTGCACGCTTGCCGGCGCCAAGGAGCCGCTGTTCGTCGTGCCGGAAGGCCGGATGGCGATCGGTCTTGGTCTGCATGGCGAGGCCGGGATCGACGAGACCGATATTCCTCCGGCCTCCGAGCTTGCCGTTCTGCTGGTCGACCGTCTGGTCGACGAGGCGCCGGCAGCACCCGGCACCCGGGCTGCCGTGCTGCTGAACGGACTTGGCGGCACCAAGCAGGAAGAGCTGTTCGTGCTCTGGACCCATGTTGCGGCGCGTCTTCGCCACCACGGGATCGAGATCGTGGCGCCACTGGTCGGCGAGTATGCCACCAGCCTCGATATGGAAGGCTGTTCGCTCACGATCACCTGGCTCGACGAGGAGCTGGAGCAGTTCTGGCTGGCGCCGTGCGATTCCGCCGGCCTGCGGGTCGGCAACACTCTGCCCACCCGGCCGGCGCCGCCACTGCCAGCCGATGATGCGGCACGCACGACATGGCCGGAAGCATCCCCTGCGTCCCGGTCTGCCGGGACGTTCGTCGCCGGCACCTTCATGCGCCTGGCAGATATGCTGCAAGCCGCCGAGGACGAACTCGGTCGCATCGACGCGCTGACCGGTGATGGCGATCATGGAATGGGGATGGCCCGGGGGTCGCGCGCCGCGGCGACCGCCGCACAGGATGCCGCGTCTCATCAGGCCGGTGCCGCCAGCGTGCTCGCCGCTGCCGCGGACGCTTGGGCAGACCGGGCCGGTGGTACGTCCGGTGCGATCTGGGGTCTGGGCCTGCGATCGGCGGCAAACGCCCTCGATGACGGTGTCGCGCCGACCGACGAAGCGATTGCATCCGCTGTCACGCAGGCTGTCGAAGCGGTCATGACGATCGGTGGCGCGCGTCCGGGCGACAAGACACTGGTCGATGCGTTCGAGCCGTTCGCCCGGACACTGGCGGCCCAGGTCGCCGGTGGCGCGTCGATCGCGCAGGCGTGGAGCCGGGCTGCCGATGCGGCAAAGCAGGCGGCCGATGACACCGCCGACCTCTTACCCCGGCTTGGCCGGGCGCGCCTGCACGCCGCCCGCAGCAAGGGACATTGCGATGCCGGTGCCGTCTCGTTCGCGATGGCGGCCCGGACTGCCGGAGAGACCATTGAATGACCGACACGAAGCTGAGGATTGTCATCGGCTGCGATGAGGCAGGGGTTCGTTTCCGTGACGCCTTGAAGGCTGACCTGTTGCGCCATGCCGACGTTTCGGACGTCACCGACGTCGGTGTCACGGCGAATGACAGTGAGGCATATCCGCACGTGGCAGTCCGTGCGGCCCGCATGGTCGCGGCCGGCGAGGCCGATAGGGCGCTGTTGATCTGCGGAACCGGCCTCGGCGTGGCGATCAGCGCCAACAAGATTCCAGGGATCCGCGCCGTGACGGCGCATGACGTCTATTCGGTGCAGCGTTCTGTCCTGAGCAACGACGCACAGGTGCTGTGTTTCGGCGAGCGGGTCATCGGCCTCGAGCTGGCCCGGATGCTGGCGCAGGAGTGGCTGAAATACCGGTTCGACCCCTCTTCCGCGTCCGCCTCGAAAGTCGCCGCCATTCGCGACTACGAGACGCCGAATCCGGCCGGTTGAGAAGGCGCCCGAGCGAATGCCAGTCCGTCGTCGTATCGTAGGCGTCAGTCTCAAGATGTATATGGGTCTGGAGCGGACGCAGCACTGGCTGCACGCGGTGGCCGACATGGCGGCGTCGGGTCTTCCGGCGGACGTCGATCTGTTCGTGATCCCGTCCTTTCTCTCGCTCTCCGATGCCCGCACGATTTTCGCCGGCAGCCGCGTCGCGGTCGGTGCCCAGGATGTGTTCTGGGAAGATGCGGGCGCCTATACCGGAGAAATCTCCGCACCCATGCTGGCCGAGGCCGGATGCCGGTTCGTGGAAATCGGCCATGCGGAGCGCCGGCGGATCTTCGGCGAAACCGAGGACATGATCAGCCGCAAGATCGATGCGGCGGTCCGGTCCGGCCTGGTTCCGGTTTTGTGCATCGGCGAGGCGGCGAAGGCTGCGCCGGAGGATGTGGTTCTCGATTGCATGGCGCAGTTCGCGACCGCTACGGCCGGGATCGAGAAGACCGCCACGGTAGTATTTGCCTGGGAACCGATCTGGGCGATCGGCGCGGCCGAGCCTGCTTCCGCCGACTACATCGCCGCGGTCGCACGTGGATTGCGCGAGGCACTGGCATCCTGGCCCAACATGCGCCTGATCTACGGTGGCAGCGCCGGACCAGGGCTGCTCGATCAGATCGGCGATGCGGTCGATGGCCTGTTCCTCGGCCGTTTCGCACACGATACCGATGCACTCCGGCGCGTTCTCGCCGAGGCATCGAACTCTACCGCCACCTCCGCCTGAAATCCTGACTTTCTGGAGATATCGACCATGATAACGACGATCAAGACAGTGGCAGTCATCGGCGCCGGCTATATGGGCGGGGGGATCGCGCAGTCGCTCGCCGCCGCCGGCATGACCGTGATCCTGGCGGATGCATCTCCGGAGACCACCGCTACCGCTCTTACGAGATTGCTTCGCGAGGCGAAGGAATTCGAGGAGCAAGGCCTGTTCCCGGCCGGGGCCGCAGCTTTGATCGAGGCCAACCTCACCACGGCGGACTCGATCGAGGATGCGGTCCGCGACGTCGATTTCGTCGAGGAGGCGGTGTTCGAGGTCGTCGCCGTCAAGCACGAGGTGCTGCGTCGCATCTGCGCCGCGGCCCGTCCGGATACCATCATCGGCACCAACACCTCGACGTTGCCGGTCAGCACGCTGGTGCCGGCCATTACCGGACCGGAACGTTTCCTCACCGTCCATTTCAGCAACCCGGCGCCGTTCATCCCGGGCGTCGAACTGGTCGCGGGCGTGGATACCGATCCGGCGATCATCCCGGTCGTCAAGGACATGCTGAAGCGCGCCAAGCGCTCGGGCGCCGAAGTGGCCGACGTGCCCGGTTTTGTCCTGAACCGCCTCCAGTATGTCCTGCTGAAGGAAGCCAACTCGATCGTCGAGCAGGGAATTGCCACCGAGCGGGACGTGGATACCATCGTGCGCTCCACATTCGGCTTCCGCCTGCCGTTCTTCGGTCCGTTCGCGATCGCCGACATGGCCGGGCTCGACGTTTACGCCAACTCCTTCAAGACGTTCGAGGATGCGTTCGGCGATCGCCTCGCCACGCCCACGCTGCTGGCGTCGCTCGTGGCCGACGGCAAGCACGGGCTCAAGAACGGCTCCGGCTTCTACGGTGACTTCGACCCGGCGATGACCGCCGAGATCGTCGCCTACCGCAACAAGGCGTATGCGCGGATGGCACAACTGCTCGAGGAACTCGGGCCGTCGCCATTCGAACGCCTAGCTGCCCCGAAATCCTGAACACCAGATACGGCGGGTCGCGTTCTGCGTCATGACCCGCCGCATCATGCTGGCAGGGGTGACGGATCGGCTATCCCTCATAGGCAGAGCCGGGATATTTGATCCGGCCCGCGATGCCCTGGACAGCCGGGCCGGCGGCAACCGGTATAGGATTTTTGTCCGATGAGCGATCCCGGCATCAGCGCTCGCCGGCAGGGCAATCTCGGGCGCATCACCCTGAATCGGCCAAGGGCGATCAACGCGCTGACCGTCGGCATGGTCGGGACGATCGACGCCGTCCTGGACGAGTGGACCGTCGATCCCGACGTGCGTTCAATCCTAATCGACGGTGCCGGTGAACGCGGCCTGTGCGCCGGCGGTGACATCCGGTTCCTGTATGAGAGCGTCCGCGGCGGACATCCCGAGCAGGCCGACCGATTCCTGCACGCCGAATATACGCTCAACGCACGGATCGCCCGCCTCGCGAAGCCTTACATCGCGATCATGGACGGGCTGGTGATGGGCGGTGGCGTCGGCGTCTCGGCCCATGGATCGATGCGGATCGTGACCGAGCGCACCCGGCTGGCCATGCCGGAAGTCGGCATCGGCTTCGTACCCGACATCGGCAGCACCTACCTGCTGTCGGCGGCCCCGGGTGAACTCGGAACCCATATGGCGCTGACCGGCGAGGGTATCGGTGCAGCGGATGCCATGCTGTGCGGTCTTGCCGATCACCACGTGCCATCCAGCCGGCTGCCGGGTCTGCTCGAGGCCCTAGGTTCCTGCACTGGCGCCGCCGACATCGACGTGTGCGTCGCCTCGTATGCGATGCCCCCTCCAGCCGGAAGGCTTGCCGTCGATCGCGGCTGGATCGATGCCTGCTACCGGCACGATACCGTGCAGGCGATCACGGACGCGCTGAACGCCCGTCCCGAGCAGGCAGCCGGTGGGGCGGCCGGACGGATTGCCGTCAACTGCCCGACCTCGCTGACCGTGGCCCTGCGAGCACTGAGGCAGGGCCGGCGGTCGGAGCGACTCGAAGCATGCATGGAGCAGGAATACCGGCTGGCGACCGGGCTACTGCGGCAGCCGGACTTCAGCGAGGGTGTCCGCGCAGCGATCGTCGACAAGGACCGAAACCCGGCCTGGATGCCCGCCACCCTGGCTGGGATCGATCCGGGCCGTGTCGATACGTTGTTCGCATTCGATGGAAGTGTCGCACTTACGCTTGCCTGAACCGCCGGCCCGGGGGATTCCAGCGGTCGTTCCCGCCCTTTACTGACGTTCCGGAGTGCGCACGACGAGTCCGTCGAGCTTTGCCGTCATTGCGATCTGGCAGGACAGGCGCGAGTTCTCGCGAACGTCGACGGCACAGTCCAGCATGCTTCGTTCCGCCGCGTCCGGCGTGCCGGTCGCCGCGTGCCAGGCCTCATCGACGTAGACATGGCAGGTGGCGCAGGCGCAGGCGCCCCCGCAATTCCCCAGGATGCCGGGCACGGCCTCGTCGACGGCAGCTTCCATGACCGAGAAGCCGGGTCGGGTCTCGACGATGGTCTCGGTGCCGTCGTGAGCGATGAAGGTGATGCGGGCCATAGCGGCTGCCTCGTTCAGGTTCAGTCGGTGGTCGGAAGCGGTGTGTTACCCCGGCCGGTACCATGCGGCCACGTGTCTTGCTAGGTCGACGAACTCCAGGAGTTGGTTCCGGCAGTCGATGTAACCGTCGATGTTCTCGATAATATGCCAATGATCGCGTGAAAGTGGGCTAGCTGAAGGACTTTCATCTCCTTATCGTTATAACTTCGATACATGACGGAGCCTGACTTGCGCGACCAGAGATCGAGCGAGCGAGAAAAGCTGCAGGAGTTGCTGCGGCAGCAGATCATCCTGACGCGGTTCGGAGAGCTTGCTCTGCGTTCCGACGATCTCGACGAGATCCTCACCGAGGCCTGTCATCTGGTCGGCGAGGCGATGGGTACGGATCTCGCCAAGGTCGTCGAACTTCAGGAGGATCAGGCGACCTTGCTGGTGCGTGCAGGGGTCGGCTGGAAGGCCGGCGTGGTGGGCGTCGAGACCATCCGTGCGGCGGACGACACGTCCGAGGCGCATGCGCTGAAGACGCACGAGCCAATGATCTCCCCCGATGTGTCGACCGAGACGAGGTTCCGATATCCGGCATTCCTGACGGACCACGGCGTCAAGGCTGTAGTCAACGTCGTTATCATCGGGGCCAAGGACAAACCGCCGTTCGGCATCCTGCAGGTCGATAGCCGCGAGCCGCGCGACTTCACGGACGAAGATATCCTTTTTCTGCGCAGCTACGCGAATCTGCTTGCGGCGGCGGTCGACCGCCTGAGCGTCATCGGTGAGATGCGCGAAGCGCAGGCACGTCTCCGGGAGAGCGAAGCCAGGCTCGCCCGCGCCATTTCGGCTGCAGGGATGAGCACCTGGGAATGGGACACGGTGAACGACACCCTCCGTTTCTCCCACGGCTTCGAAGCCCTTTACGGCCGGGAGATTGGCACCTTGCCGTCGGTCGGCGCCGTCCAGCGAACTGTCCACCCGGAAGACCGGTCGCCGATGGATGTTGCCATGGACCGGGCGCTGCAAGGCGAGGACAAGGGCGATTACACCGCCGAGTTCCGGGTCGTGCTGCCGGACCGCTCGATACGCTGGCTGCGTTCGACCGGGAATGCGGAATTCGACACGATGGGCGCACCTACGCGTCTGGCCGGTGTCACGCAGGATATCACGAGCAGCCGCGATGCCGACGAGCGCATTGCCCACATGGCCCGGCATGACGGGCTTACGGGCTTGTTGAATCGCCGCGCGCTCAGAGAGCGGCTTGAGGATGCGCTTCTTCGCAGCCAGCGCGGGGAAAGCTGCGCGATATTGGCGCTGGACCTTAACCGCTTCAAGGACGTCAACGATACGCTGGGTCATGCTGTGGGCGATGCGGTGCTGTGCGCTGTTGCGTCCCGCCTGTCCGAGGCTACGCGCGAGACGGACGTGCTGGCACGCCCCGGCGGCGACGAGTTCGTCGTCATACAGTTCGGCCTGCATCATCTGCAGGACGTCGAGATCCTGGCGACGCGAATTGTCGACACACTCAGTCAACCGTTCGAAATCGACGGTCACACCATCCATACGGGTGTGAGTATCGGAATTGCCGTCGTACCAGCCGACGGCACCGACGTGGAACAGGTACTCAGGTGCGCCGACCTGGCACTTTACGGCGCCAAGCGGGATGACGACATCCGGTTCAGGTTCTTCGAGCCGGGAATGCAGGCCCGCGTTCAGGAGCGCAGGCAACTGGTGGCGGATCTTCACCTGGCGCTTGATCGAGGCGAGTTCGAGCTGCATTACCAGCCGCTGGTCGAACTCGTGCAGAACAGGATCATCGGCTTCGAGGCCCTGGTGCGGTGGCGGCACCCGGTCCGCGGTCTCGTTCCTCCGGACGCCTTCATTCCGTTGGCCGAGGAGACCGGCCTGATCGAGCCGCTTGGCAAATGGATCCTGTTCAAGGCCTGCAACGATGCCATCGCCTGGCCACCGGATATAAAGGTGGCGGTGAACCTGTCGGTCGTGCAGTTCGCCAAGGGTGACCTGCCGGGAACGGTTGCGGCCGCCCTGGCAGGAGCGGGGCTGATGCCAAGACGCCTCGAGCTGGAAATCACCGAGAGCCTTCTGCTCCATGAAAACGAGGCGACCCTGGCGACCCTGCGGAAGCTCCGCGAGCACGGCGTCTCGATTTCCATGGACGATTTCGGGATCGGCTACTCTTCCCTGAGCTACATCGCCAAGTTTCCGTTCGACAAGGTCAAGATCGACCGTTCGTTCGTGGCCGCTGCTTCCAGCCAGAGGCGGGGTGGAGCCGCAATCATCCGCGCGGTTGCCGAGCTTTGCGGGAGCCTCGGCATCACCACCACGGCCGAGGGGATCGAGACGCTGGACCAGTTGCAACAGGTCGTTAGTCTCGGCTGCAGCGAGGGCCAGGGCTACTTCTTCGCCCCGCCTCGTCCCCTTGCGGATATCGCGGCTCTGTTCAACAGCTGGTCGCAGTCGGATCACTCGATGCACTAGGCGCCTTGCCGAAGCTCGTTCCGAGCGGCATCTCAACGAAATGGCGCGCAGCCGTGGTCAACCGGCAGCGTCAAAAGCCGTCTCAGTAAATTTGTTTCGATACCATTTTAGAGATGTTTAGGCTCTGCCGAAAGGTAGCTGCCGAAGTCGTGTTCGCGTCTCGGCACGCGTATTATTTTGTTACCAGTTATATTTATTCGACGCGTGCGTCCGCATCCCGGCACGGCGGCCCGATGCTTTGCCATTAAGACAATCGACATAAACAGGGCTTACTTCCTGCAGCCGAATACGGATCGGTATGCGGATAAATCTACCAAAACAGGGAGATCGGCAGGGAAAGAAATCAATATGTTTCTGTCAAAAAAGGTTTATGTAGTTCAGCCTGCTGGACGAGTGCGGACAATGCAATTTAAGACAAAAACTCGAGATAATGAGATTTGGCCGGATTTTGACTGCATTTCGGCGCCGTTACTCGATGAAACCCGGAGATTTTACGAAGGGGCGCAGCCGTTTCCGCATTTGGTCTTCGATGATGTCTTTTCGCCTGAGCCACTTCTCAATATAGATGCTGCCTATGAGAGCGTCGAACCGGGCAGCTGGCATACCCATAGCGGGCCGTTGCAGTCGAAGCGGCGTACCCGCCACGACTCCCCGCTTCCGCCCATAGCCCAGTCTTACTTCAACATGCTTTCGTCGGGACCGTTCATCCGCTTCCTCGCGGCGGTGACCGGTATCGCTCATCTGGTTCCGGACCCGGCGTTGCATGGTGGTGGCATGCATGAGGTTCGCGAGGGTGGGCATTTCCAGGTTCACGTCGATTTCAAGAATTCTCCGGTCACCGGGCTCCAGAACCGGCTCGTGGTCATTACCTACCTGAATGAAGGATGGACCGAGGCCGATGGCGGATCCCTGGAGTTGTGGGATCCGGCGAGCAACACTTGTACCAAAAGCATCGTACCGACGTTCGGCCGCATGGTGATCATGAAGCAGTTCGAGGGTGCCCTGCACGGGCATCCCATGCCCGTACAGGCCGGAAAATGCCGGCGTGCGCTGATTGCCTACTTCTACACGAACGGTGAGGGCGCGCGGGCGGCCGATACGACCCTTGCGACGCAGTATCTCATCCGTTCGGAGATGCGCATGTCCCAGAAGGCCGAGATCCTGCTGCGGCCACTTCTGCCGCCCGTGGTGATCAAGAGTATCAAGAGCCTGGTTCGCTCAGGGCGCTGAAGCCGCGCGACGATCGGTCGCGACGCGTTACGGTTCAGCCTGTCTGGAGACGGATTTCCCGGAGCCGCTGCAGCAGGTAGTCATGCGCGGTGATCGGTTCCGGGTAATGGTTTCCATCCCTCCCGATGCAGCCCGGCAGGGTCTCGATCAGGTAGTCCATGTTCGGTGCCAGGAAGAACGGCATCGAGTAGCGGCTCCGGCGTGCGGCATCGCCCGTCGGGTTGACCACGCGGTGCGTCGTGGATGGGTAGGCCTGATTGGTCAGCCGTTGCATCATGTCCCCGACATTGACCACCAGCGTGCCCGGTTCGGCGTCGATTGGCAGCCAGGCTCCTTCGCGGGTCAGCACTTCGAGGCCGGAGGCGGTCGCGCCGACCAGTAGGGTGATGAGGCTGATATCCTCATGTGCCTCGGCACGCACCGCCGGCAGATGCTCCGGGGCGATCGGCGGATAGTGCAGGGCGCGCAGGATCGAATCCCCGCGATTGGTCAATTGCGCGAAGAAGCCGGGTTCGAGCCCGAGATCCAGCGCGATCGCGGTGAGCACACGCTGGCCGGCCGCTTCCATCGCGCCGAACAGGGCGAGGCCATGCGCCCGGAATCCTTCGACCTGCTCCGGCCACACGTTCGGGCGGAGCACCGGATCGTCGGGCGGTCCGTCATTGCGGCCGATGTGGTAGAATTCCTTGAGATCGGCGATGTCGCTGGTGCGCGCGGTCTCCACCCGAAAACCGATATAGCCGCGCCCGCCGCCGCCTGGGGCAGTGACCGTGTAGCGGGATTTGGCTTCGGTCGGCAGCGCGAAAAAACGGGCGAACTCGCCATAGGCATCGGCGATCAGTGTGTCGTCGATGCCGTGGTGGCTGAAGCAGCAGAAGCCGAAATGCCGGTACGACGCGCCCAGCTCGGCTACGAAGGCGTCGCGGTCGCTGTCGAGCCGGCGCAGGTCGAGGGTCGGAATACGGTCCATCGGTCAGATCAGTCCCTTGAGGCGCAGCAGCCCGATCGCTGCGATCGTCACCATGCAGGTGATGCCGCCGTCGCGGATCATCGCCTCGACGTCGGCCAGTGGAAAGGTCCTGGCGATCATGTCCTGTTCACTCGGCTCCCGGTCATGGGTGGCGCCGGTAAGCCCGGTCGCCAGGAACAGGTGGCCCTTCTGGTTCGAATAGCCCGGGCCCTGGAACAGGGTGGCGACGTGGGTCATCGTGCCGGCGATCAGGCCGGTTTCCTCGGCGAGCTCGCCCGCGGCGATGTCGCCCGGCGTCGCGTCGGGCCGTTCCTCCCACATGCCCATCGGCAGCTCCCACAGGCGCTGACCGACCGGGTAGCGGAACTGCTCGACCAATGTGACGCTGCGATCCTCGCCGAGCGCCACCACCACCACGAAATCGTCGCGCTCGACCACGCCGTAGAGTCCGTCCGAGCCGTCCGGCCGGCGGATGATGTCCTCGCGCAGGCGAAGCCACCGGTTCTCGTAGGCGATCCGGCTGGAAAGGGTCGTGAAACCGCCATTGTCGGGCATGTGGTGGAGGCTCTGCAGCTGTGGGACGTGCCTCGCACCTTACAGGAGTCGTCCGAAGTGGGGCGTGTCGTACCCCAGCTTTCGCATCACGGACCGCTCCGATAGTCTTGGGCGCTGTTGCCCACGTGACGCGGAGCCCTGCCAACGATGCCAAATGCCCTTTCATCCGTCGCCGTATTCTGCGGTTCGCGCTTCGGCAACAACCCGGTCTACCGCGAAGCCGCCGAGGCAACCGGTCGCGGCCTCGCCGAAGCCGGCTTCCGGCTGATCTACGGTGGCGGCAAGGTTGGGCTGATGGGCGTGGTGGCCGACGCGGCGCTGGCGGCGGGCGGTGTGGTATCGGGCATCATTCCGCACTTCCTGCAGACGCGGGAAGTCATGCATGCCGGCGTCGAGGACCTGACGGTCACAGACTCGATGCATAGCCGCAAACAGAAGATGTTCGCCGAAGCGGAGGCCTTCCTGGTGCTGCCGGGCGGCCTCGGCACCTTCGACGAGACCTTCGAGATCATCACCTGGCGCCAGCTCAGGCTGCACGACAAGCCGATCCTGATCGTCGATGCCGGCGGATGGGCACGATCGCTCATCGCCACGATCGACACCGCGATTGCCGACGGCTTCGCCGACGCCTCGGCGCGTGCCCTGTTCGAGCATGTGCCCGATGTTGCGACCGCCCTTGCCAGGCTGGCGACCCTGCCGCGTCCGGTTCACACCGGGGACGCTGCACTGCTTTAGAAGAAGCTCGAGGTGGCGGCAGCCTCTTGCCTCCCCCGGCGACGGCCTGTATAGCGCCGTCCAGCCGGAGTGTAGCTCAGCCTGGTAGAGCACTGTGTTCGGGACGCAGGGGCCGGAGGTTCGAATCCTCTCACTCCGACCAATTACCCCATGGTCCAGGCGGCTTCAGAGCCGCCCGGACCGGGGTTATTCCGGGACGCCTCCGGCAAGCGATCGCGTCAGACCCAGCCCGATAATTCCCGTCGTACCAGCGTCTCGAGCAGCGTGACTGCCAGGTCGCTGTCGTTGAGGCACGGGATCGTGGCGAACTGCTCGCCGCCCGCATGCAGGAACGCCTCGCGCAGTTCGCGACCGATCTCGTCCAGCGTCTCGATGCAGTCCGCCATGAAGCCCGGCGTGATCACGACGATCTTTCGGATGCCGGTCCTGGCCATCTTGCAGACCTTCGGCTCGGTATAGGGTCCAAGCCATCGCGTCGGCCCGAACCGCGACTGGAAGGTCAGCGGGAACTCCCGGGGGGTCATGCCCAGCGACTGGCGGAGTGCGTCCATCGTGCGCGCGCATTCGGTCGAATACGGATCGCCCCGCTGCACGTACTCGACCGGCAGGCCATGGAACGACGCGATCAGCACGTCGGGCGTCCAGTCCAGCTTGGCCAGCCCGTTCCGCACGCTGGCCGCCAGCGCCTCGATGTAAGCGGGATCGTCGGGAAAGGACGGCATGGTGCGCAACGCCGGCTGACGACGCAGTCGTAGCAGGGCGCGAAACGCCTGGTCGTTGGCGGTGGCCGTGGTGGTGGCCGAATATTGCGGATACAGCGGCAGCAGCAGGATGCGGTCGCAGCCGCGCTCGATCAGCCGGTCGATCGCGCCTGCTGTGGTGGGACGGCCGTAGCGCATGCCCCATTCGACGGCGATGCCGTCGGCGGCAAGCCGCGCTTGCAGTCCCTCGGACTGGCCGCGGGTATAGGTACGGAGCGGACTCTCGTCGCGCTCGTTGTTCCAGACGCGCTTGTAGTTTGCAGCACTCTTGCGCGGCCTGGTGTTCAGCACGATCCCCTGCAGGATTGGCTGCCAGACCAGTGGGTTCGCCTCGATGACGCGCTGGTCCGATAGGAACTCGGACAGATAGCGTCGTACCGACTTGGTATCGGTGCCGTCGGGCGTGCCGAGATTGACCAGCAGCACACCGACGGTCCCGGGCCTGACGCTCGCGGCGGCAGTCCCGGGGTTGCCAGTTTTCCGATCCCTGGCGTCTATGAAGCTCATCCGTTTTCCACCATCGAAATCGAATGAACCTAACGCCGCCAGGGGCCGGATAGTTAGCCCCGTCTGAGGCTTAGTCGTTCGCTCAGTCTGCGGCTTCCGCAACCTGGGCGTTGCTCAGCGGCGAGGACGCGTCGTCGCTTGCATCGTGGGCGGCCGCACTCCGCAGTGCCGCGCGCACACCGGCCTCCCAGATTGGATCGGCCTTGCCGAAATGAACCATCTGACGCTCGACGATCTCGGTCGGCACGCCCTGCATCGCACCGGCGATGTTGGCGAAGAAGCGCTGCCGCTGAGCCTCGTCGAACATCCGGAACAGGTTGCCCGGCTGCGTGTAGTCGTCGTTGCCGGCGCGGTGGTCGTAATAGCCCGCGTCGCCGTTGATGCGTAGCGGTGGTTCCTTCGCCGATGGCTGCTCGACCGCACCACCGAACGAGTTCGGCTCGTAGTATGCGTCCGTGCCCTTCGGTGCGTCGAAGCGCATCGGACCATCCGCGTGGTAGGTGTTCACCTGGCTGTGCGGACGATTGACCGGCAACATCTCGTAGTGGGTGCCGACGCGGTAGCGATGCGCATCCGCATAGGCGAACAGGCGGGACTGCAGCACCTTGTCCGGCGAGAAGCCGATGCCGGGCACGATGTTCGACGGCGAGAACGAGGACTGCTCGATCTCGGCGAAATAATGGTCCGGGTTCCGGTTCAGCTCGACCACGCCCACCTCGATCAGCGGATACTCGGCGTGCGGCCAGACCTTGGTCAGGTCGAACGGGTTGTACGAGGTCTTCTCCGCATCCAGCTCGGGCATGATCTGGACGTGCAGGCGCCACTTCGGACCGTCGCCGGCCTCGATCGAGTCATACAGGTCGCGCTGCGCGCTCTCGCGATCGTTCGCGATGACGACATTGGCTTCCTCGTTGGTCCAGTGCTTGTGGCCCTGCATGGTCTTGAAGTGGAACTTCACCCAGTAGCGCTCGCCCGTATCGTTCCAAAACGAGAAGGTGTGGCTGCCGTAGCCGTTGATGAAGCGGTAGCCCTGGGGCAGGCCACGATCGGAGAACAGGATCGCGACCTGGTGCAGGCTCTCCGGGCTCAGCGACCAGTAATCCCACATCGCCGTCGGCGAGCGCAGGTTGGTGCGCGGGTGACGCTTCTGGGTGCGGATGAAGTCCGGGAACTTCATAGGATCGCGGATGAAGAACACCGGCGTGTTGTTGCCGACGATGTCCCAGTTGCCTTCCTCGGTGTAGAACTTCACCGAGAAGCCGCGTACGTCGCGCTCGGCATCGGCGGCACCGCGCTCGCCGGCAACGGTCGAGAATCGCATCAGCAGGTCGGTGGTCTTGCCTACCTCGGAGAAGATCTTCGCCTTGGTGTACTTGCTCATGTCGTTGGTGACGGTGAGCTTGCCGTAGGCGCCGGAGCCCTTGGCGTGCACGACCCGCTCGGGAATGCGCTCGCGATTCTGGTGCGCGAGCTTCTCGAGCAGCTGGTAGTTCTCGATCAATAGCGGGCCGCGTGGGCCGGCCGTCATGCTGTTCTGATTGTCCGGCAGCGGCGAACCGGCTGTCGTGGTCAGAACCGGGCGTGTCGTAAGGTCGCTCATGGAGACTCCTGCCTCGGTTGGGGCGTTGCGGGATCGTGTTAGACGTTCCACCATGATAGGTGAAATCGATCGTTCTTACCGAGACGATAGGCAATATCTATAGCTATCGATCCTTGAAGGAACTGCTTATGGCCCAGCACCATCTGTCCGGCCTGTCCCTGCGTGACCTGGACTACGCCGTGGCGCTGGCGGAGCTCCGGCATTTCGGTCGCGCGGCCGAGCGCTGCGGCGTCAGCCAGCCGGCGCTGAGCGAGCAGATCCGCAAGCTTGAGGCGGTCCTCGGCACGCCCTTGTTCGAGCGGGGACGGGGCGGCGTGAGCCCAACCCCCAGGGGCCAGCTCCTGCTGCGCCAGATCACGGTCGTCGTGCGTGAGGCACGCGGCCTGCTGGCGATGGCGCGCAGCCAGGTCGGGGCGCTCGAGGGCGGGCTCGATCTCGGGGTCATTCCGACGCTCGGACCCTATTATGTGCCGTTGGTGCTGCGTGATCTCAGGCAGGAATTTCCCAGGCTGGTGCTACGCCTCCAGGAAAACCGGACCACGCTGCTGCTGGACGCCCTATCCCGTTTCAGCCTCGACGCCGCCCTGATCGCGCTGCCCGTGGACCGTGACGGCCTCTCCGTCAGCCCGATATTCTTCGAGCCGTTCCGGGTGCTGTTGCCGGCCGGCCACGCGCTCGCCGAAGTATCCTCGCTCGATGTCGCGACGCTGGATGCGGACGATCTGTTGCTGCTCGAGGAGGGCCATTGCCTGCGCGACCAGGCGGTGTCGCTGTGCCGGAGGCCCAAGCAGGTCGCGACCGACCGGTCGGCCCTGTCGTCGCCGATAACCGAGCCACGGTTCGCCACCAGCCTGGAGATGCTGCGTCACATGGTGGCGGCCGGCGAGGGATTCTCGCTGATGCCGGCGCTTGCGACGCGCGAGGTGTCGGAGCTCAGCGGGCTGGTCAGGCTGCGTCCGCTGACCGATCCCGCTGCCGGACGAACGATCGGTCTGGTCTGGCGGGCGAGCGACCCGCGCACGCCGGATTTCGAGCGGCTTGCAGAAGCCCTGAGGAGCACCGCGCCGGACGACACCGAGCCGGCCAGGTGGCAGGCCGAGACCGCCCAGCCCTAGCGCATGACGATCTACTTCGCTTCGGGCCCGGCGCCGTGCAGCTCGCCGAGATGGCGTTCGACGATCCGGTGGGTTTCGCGGGCGAAGGCGCGCAGCTTCGGATTGGTGCCCGACGCGGCCTCGGTCGCGAAGGCGGCGCCATCCTTCACATGGATAACCTCCATCGCATGCACATAGGCATTATCGAAGCTGGGTCCGGACATCGCCTTGAGTCCGTCGAGCTGCCTCTGGAATTGCGGGTTCAGCGTGTCCGGGAAGGTGATTCCCGCGTCGGACGCAATCGACTTCAGGCTGTCGCCGACCAGACCATGGTCATGCGCCTCGGTGGTGCCCTGGTCCTTGATGTCCTGGGCAGCACCCTGGTCGCTGGCGAGTTGGCCGAGCTTCACCTCGAACATCCCGCCCTGGCTTACCTTCGCGACGAAGGCACGGTCGGCGGCCGAGACCGTCTCGGCGGCGTGGGCCGCTTGTAGCATTGCGGCGAGCAGGATACCGGACAGAAGGAGCGGGGACTGTTTCATGGTGCTGTTCTCGACTGGATCAGCACCTCCCAACGGCGTCGCAAGGGTTCAGGTTGCGGGTCGTCGATTGGGCTGGAACAGGCCGCCCGGCGCGGTGCCGGTGCAGGCCGCTTGTGTCCACCCGGCGATCAGGCCGCGAATGCGCGCACGCAGTTCATTGCGATCGGCCAGCACCTGTGAGGTCTCGTTGATGCGGTCCCGCGCAGGCAGCAGCGTCAGTGGTGCCAGCCGCTGCGCCGCCACCGATGCCGGAAGTTCGGACAGGGCGACGAACGTCAGCGGCAGCCCGATCTCCTGCGTCTGGCCACGGGTCGCACTTCCGGTCAGCGCCATGCCGACGGCAGCCGAACCGACGGTGAAGCCGCCGCTGGCCGAGAAGCTGCCGGTCAGATCCACCGTGAGGTCGTGCGCCAGGAGCGGGATCTCGGGATCGGCCTGCTGCGCCGCGCATTGCGCGGTCCTGATCGCGGCCGCGAAGCCGGCCGGGTCGGTGCCGACGGCGCTGACCGCTCCTGCCGCCCGAAGCTGTTGCTGCAGTGTCTGCAACGCCTGGCCGATGCTGACCGGCCGGCTCTGTTGCGCGCAACCAGCGAGCAGAAGGGTGGCCGCCATGACTCCACCGACTTTCATCCGCACAATCATGCTACCTAGCCTCGATGTCTCAATAAAAGAAATAACTTCACGCCAGGGAACAAGTCGAGCCCGACTTTTGGTTTATTCAGTCTAGTCAAAACAAGTTTGCGACTGAAGACATCCATCCGGCACGCCCATGCGTTAGCCGCGCATGGAACTGCCGTTTGGAGCGACGGCCCGGCATAACTGGGGATCGATTTGAACAAGCCCACGACCAGAAGTATGGAGCTTTGGCGGATGTGGCGGGAAGCCGACCTCGAGGTCCATCGGCTGACAGCCGCGTCCCTCCGAGATACGGGGCAACCGGTGACCGAAATCCAGACCGCCCGCCGCCGCGAACACGCGCACGCACTTCAGTATCGCATGGCCATCCTGAACCTGCTTCGATCCGACCCCGAACTGGGCGGCATCATCGCGCCAGGTGTGGACAGTCTTCCCCTGCCGCGGCACGAGCTCGAGGCAGCCGAGTAGCGCTTCGCGGCTGCCCGTTCGCAGGCGAGACCAGGATTTGCACAGCCGTCCGAAGCCGCTACAAGGCCTCTGCTGAGGCTTGCCGGGTTAGCACAGTGGTAGTGCAGCGGTTTTGTAAACCGAAGGTCGCGGGTTCAAATCCTGCACCCGGCACCAGGCCTTCTTCAATCGAAGCGCCAGGCCCTACGCCTCCATATGCCGAAGTCGTGAGCGCGCTAACGCCTTGACTCGGCGTATGTATCGATCGTTCCAGCAGGTATCGAACATGCTGGAAGCAACTGCTTAGGATCGATATTTCGATACGGATGGCGCATCGATTTTGTGTATCCGTTGGTCGCAGCGCGGGAGACAGCGTGAAAAAATTCGCACTGGGCCAGGGTGTCCGTCTCAAGTCCGGTGGCCCGCTCATGACCTATGGCGGTACGCTGGGCAATACCGATCTGGCCTATCTTACCGGCATCGTCGGCACCCAGACCTACAGCTCCACGGTCGCCGAGGATCAGCTCGAGGCGGTCGAACATGAAACCGACACTTTGCATTGGTCTGTTGAATTCCGTCGAACAGCCTCTCGTGCATTCATCGGCGCCTGATCGCCGACGTCGGACTTTCAAGGATTAGAAAATTGCCTTCATACCGGGTCGCTCACGTCAACCATGAAGGTCGCGACGTCATCATCGTGCCACTCGACAAGTCCTACGGTCTCCAGGCTCCGAAGGAGCAGGAATTCTTTCGATCCGAATGTCAGAAGCAGGTTCTGGCACGCGGGCTGAATGGAACCATCGTGCCCGTGTGGGACGTCGGTGATGGCAGAATGGCGATCATAGCGCCGACCGAATGGCAGGGTTTTCTCCGCACCCTCACAATGACGGATGTGGTTCGCAACCTTAACCGGGTCCTGGAATGGTAGGACCCGGTTCGCCGGACAGGGCTGTCCGATCCTAATCGGCTCCCATCCGGTACCCTAGCGCGGCGATGGTCGGGCGGTAACCATCGATTGCCGCTTGGAGAGTTTCCCGGACCGTCTCGAGCCCGTGACGTTCCCGCACGAATGCAAGCCCTTCAATAGCCGCGGTTTCGTGCATCGCCTTGTCCTGGTGCAGCCGGCAGATCAACGCCGCGATCGATGCAGCATCCTGTCCGACCAGCCTCTCCAGTCCTGGCGGCAGCGATAAGCCTTCCGCCCCGGCTTCGGTCATCACGCAGGGCACGCCCGCCGCCAGACTGTCCAGCACCTTCGCTTTCACGCCCGCTCCATAACGCAACGGCGCCACGGTCAGACGCACCCGGTCCAGCACGTCCGCAAGCTCGGGCACATGGCCGAGTGCCACCACGCCCGGCCGGGCCAGGGACCGGATCGTCTCGGGCATGTCGGCGCCTGCCAGCACGCAGTCGATCTGCGGGCACGTCGCCCAAACGATCGGCATGACCGCCTCGACCAGCCACATGGCCGCGTCGCGGTTCGGCGCATGGGCATAGTTGCCGATGAACGCGATGCCTTGCCGGGCTGCAAACGGAGCGATCCTGTCGGGCACTGGAATGTGCCAGGGGACACGATAGACCTGCGCATCGGGCACCGCCTGACGCAACAACGCTTCCTCGTCCGCGGAATGCGTGAGAACCGCGTCCGCCAGCCAGGCTGCGGTGCATTCGTCCAGCCGGCACTGGCGGCTGAATGCCAGCAGGTCCGGACGCTGCTCGATTTCGGCCTGCCGTGCCAGCCGGACATGATGCAGGTCCGCCACGCTGTAGAGGATGCGGGCGCGGGGCATGTGCCGGCGGGCGAGCTTCAGATAACGCGCCGCCACCGACATCCGATGGAGATACACGACGTCGAAGCAGTCGGCCTGGCGATGCAGCACTTCCTCGACCGACGCATAGAACGGGCTGCCGCAGACCGTGACGCCCCGGGTTCGCAATGCCTGCGCAGCGGCGCCACCTTCGCCGGGTCCGTCGGCGGCGGCAAAGGTCACGGCGTATCCCAACTGCTGCAATGCCTCGATATGCGACAGGATCGCCATCGATCCGCCATCGCGGCCGGCAGCCGGAACCTGCTCGTCGAGCACCAACGCGCGCAGCCCCGGCGCCGGCGCAGCGGTATCGGACGGGCCGTGCAGCCGCTGCCGGCTGCGATCCCGCAGTCGCCAATTCCGCTCTCCCGAACGATCGGCGGCCTGTTGCCGCAACTGGTCGACCCGCGCCAGCATGAACGACAGCACGCGCGCGTCCTCCTGCTCGTTCGCGACGGATGCCACGGCGCGGGTGATCGTCTGCTCCAGGTCCATGTCGAAGGAGCCGGCGGCTTCGAACACCACCGGAGATCCGATCAGCTCGGTGCCATCCAGTTCGCAGCGTGCCTGGATCACGTGACGCGACAGCGGCGACAATCCGCCCGGGATGGACAGGTCGAAGCCGTGCCGGCCCAGCCCGACGCCGGCCTCGGCGAGGTCGGACCTGATTCCGTTTGCCAGCACCCGCGCGATCGGGACGCCGTTATCAAGGATCTGTACCGCCAGCGGGACGTCCGGTTCGCCGCGATGCCGCGCCCAGCCGACGATGCGATCGCGTGTGGTGATGTCGAGGTGCCCATGACAGCTCGGTGCCGTCTGATGTTCGGGGAGTTCAGCAAGCGGCGCTGCCTCTACCACCCACGGCGATCCATACAGGGCCTGCCCATCTGCAACCCGCTGCACCTGGATCACATGCCGCAGCATCGGCGACAGTCCGCCCGGCACGGTCAGCTCGAACCCATGCCGTCCGTCGCCGATATCGGCCTGCTGCAGGTCTCCACGATACTGGTCCGCCACGACCTGTCCGACCACGATCCCATTATCGAGGATGCGCAACTGCACCCGCACGGTGTCGTCGGTCTCGCAAGCCCAGCCCCTGATACGGTCGTCGCCGACTTCGTCGACACAGCCTCGCAGAATGCCATGCGCGGACTCGCCCTGGCCATCGGACGACGGTGTCGCACGGTCCTGCAGGCGCCTGCGCACCGTCTCGACGCGCTCGCCCTGGTCCACGCGCGGCGCGCAGTATCGCGGGGCCGAGCGCGGCATGTTCGGATAGAGCAGGTTGTACTCGGCAGCGTTCTGGAACATGCCCCGGCTGCCGTCGTCGACGAAGCTTTCCGAAAGAGCTCCCTCGGCGACGATCACGTCGTGCGTTTCCAGTTCCAGGTGGAAATAATCGACCCGGTCGACCGTCCCTGCCTGCAGGATCGAGCTGCCGTTCACCAGTGCCATGGCCGGGATCAGTATCCCGTCGAGATACATGGCGTGCAGCGGCGAGACCATCAGGTCGCGGCGCGGAACATTGTCGGCCAGCGCATCCTTCCGGATCATCACCGGCAATACGTCGTTGTTGTTCGAGGCAAATCGTCCGGAATAGGAACGTGTGCCGACCCAGCGCAGCGGCCGTGCCTCGCCGGCGTGGGTGATCAGGTGATCGCCGATCCGGAGCGCCTCGACGGCGATCTCGCCGCGGTCGGTCAGGATCAGCGTGCCCCGGCAATAGCAGGGCGTTCCGTTCACCGTCACTTGTGTCCCGCCATGGCCGTCACTGGCCAGGTGGAAATATTCCCCCGTGTATCCACCTGGCGTTTTCAGAACCAGCCTGTCGGTGGTCGCGCCGCTCTTGATCGTCAGCGTGTCGCCGGACAGGCTGGCGCCGGCGCCGGTGGCGTATGTCACGTCCCGCAGGTCGAGCGTGTCGGTGCGGCCGAAACCGGCGATCGTATCGGCGAATGCGACGGTGTCGTTCAGCGCCAGGATATGGTTCGTGCCGGCCAGTGTCACCACCTGGCCACCACTCGATGATGCGCCGTCCAGAAGCCAGCGTGCATTCTGGTCGAGCACGATGCTGCCGAACCGGATGAATTCCGCGCCGAACGCAGTGACCGTTCCCATGCCGCCGGCGCTTCCGCGTGCGAGTTCGAGCGTGTTGGAGGCAGAGCCGCCCAGCACCTTACCGATCAGGAGGGCGCCCGGATCCAGGATCACCCGGTAGGCGTAGCTGCCGGTGAAGCGGATCGCGTAGGTCGAGCCGGAAATCTTGCCCGCATTCGTGACGGTAGCCGCACCGCCCGAGACCTCGATGCCATCCCCACCCTGCGACGCAATGACGGCGCCAGGCCCGTTGATGACCGTGCCACCCGTCGTCAATACCACCGCGGCATTGCCGCCGGCGGCAGGCGTCGCGTAAGTCGACGTTCCTGCCTTGCCGTTCGAGATCGTTCCATCATTGGTCAGGCTGCCGCCGGCACCGAGCATGACTCCAACTCCTCCGGCGCCACCTGACCCGAACACGCCGGCGCCGCCATCACCACCGGAGATGGCTCCGTGATTCTCCACTTGTCCGCCGGAGACGAGATCGACGCCGATACCGCCGGCCGCTCCCGGGTCATCGTTACCGGCTCCACCGGTACCTCCGACAATGGAGGCCGTGTTGCCAACCTTGCCACCAGCTATCAGTTCGACGCCGATGCCGCCTTCACCGCCGAAGGTCCCAATGCCACCTGTGCCACCAAGAATTGTTCCAGAGTTTTGGAGTTCGCCACCGGCGGCAAGCAGGATGCCGTCACCGCCAGCAACACCAGGTTCCAACTCGGCGATTCCGCCGGTTCCTCCAACGATCCTGCCGCTGTTAGTTGCCAGGCCACCAGCCTCGAGCCGCGCACCAATTCCCCCGACACTGGTTGCATTTCTCGAGAAGAGGCCGTCGCCTCCCAGGATTGACCCACTATTGGTCAGCGCTCCGCTCAGGAACAGGTCGACCCCGACGCCGCCAGCACCGCTGGCCTCCTGGCCATAGCCGCCCGCTCCGCCAGAGATTGTTCCGCTGTTCCGGATCGTGCCGTGGTCGTTTGCAATCGCTCCGGTCCCGCCGGTGCCGCCTTGGTCACCCGAGCCGCGGGCGCCGGCCCCGCCGCTGATTTGGCCGGCGTTATCAAGGACCCCGTTCGACTCAAGCGCTGCGCCGACACCGCCGGCTCCACCGATCAGAGAGCCGATACCGCCCGCGCCACCGACAACCTGCCCGGTATGGAGGGTGAGGCTACCGGACAACAGCTCGAGTCCGATGCCGCCAGCCCCACCAGTATCAGCCGGACTGTCGATGCTACCGCCGCCGGCACCACCCGAGATCGTTCCGTCATTGATCAGGCTGCTGCCGGTCGTGAACACCACGCCGCTACCGCCGGCACCGCTTGGACTGAATTCACCAATGCCGCCATTCCCGCCATTTCCGCCGGAAACGGTGTCATGGTTAATAAGCTGGCCGCCAGCCAGGAGGTCGATGCCGACGCCGCCACGACCGCCTCCGTCGACACCAAAGTTGCCGCCTGCGCCACCAGCGATCTTGCTGTTGTTGGTGATTTTGCCGCCGGATATCAGTTCGACCGCAATGCCACCTGTTCCGCCCGTATCGCCGCTGCCACCGGCGCCACCCAAGATAGTTCCGGAGTTCTCCAGGTCGCCACCGGCGGCAAGCACGATGCCATCGCCGCCTGAAACTCCGCGTTGGAGCTCTGCTGTACCCGCGGTCCCGCCGATAATGCTGCCGCTATTGCTCACCTGGCCGCCTAACTCGAGCCGCACCCCGACACCGCCAATGCTGGTGTCATGTCTCGAAAACAGGCCATCGCCGCCCAGTATGGATCCGCTGTTGAGCAGGGTTCCGCCGAGCACCAGGTCGACGCCGACGCCGCCTGTTCCACTCGTCTGTTGGCCATATCCGCCCGTTCCGCCGGCGATCGTGCCGCTGTTCCGGATCGTGCCGTGGTCGGTTGAGATCGTTCCGGTCCCGCCGGTACCGCCCTGTCCATTCGAGCCGTCGCCGCCGGCACCGCCGCTGATCTGGGCGGCGTTATCCAGAACACCACTGGACTCAAGGGCTGCGCCGCTGCCGCCGGCTCCACCGAACACAGGGCCGGCTCCGCCCGCGCCACCGACAATCTGCCCGGTATGGAGGGCGAGGCTACCGGACAACAGCTCGAGTCCGATGCCACCAGTCCCGCCAGGAGCAGACAAGGCATCGGTGTTTCCGCCGCCGGTTCCACCTGAAATCGTCCCATCGTTGGTCAGGCTGCTGCCTGTCGTAAACACCACGCCGCTACCGCCGGTACCGCTCGGACTGAAGCTACCAATGCCGCCACTGCCGCCGGAGACGGCGTCATGATTGATCAGCTGACCGCCGGCCAGGAACTCGATGCCGACGCCGCCATGACCGCCCACGTCGTCACTGGCGTTGGCGCCTGCGCCACCAGCAATGTCGCCGTCGTTGGTAACTTTGCCGCCGGCTATCAATTCGACCGCGATGCCGCCGGTCCCGCCTGCGTCGCCGCTGCCACCGACGCCACCCAGGATAATTCCCGAGTTCTCCAGGTCGCCACCGGCGGCAAGCACGATGCCATCGCCCCCTGCAACTCCGGGTTCGAGCTCTGCAGTACCCCCGGTCCCGCCGACAATGCTGCCGCTGTTGCTCACCGAGCCACCCGCCTCGAGCCGTACGCCAACACCGCCAATGCTGGTGTCATGCCTTGAGAACAGGCCGTTGCCGCCCAGGATGGCTCCGCTGTTGACCAGGGTTCCGCCCAGCACCAGATCGACGCCGACGCCGCCTGTTCCACTCGTCTGCTGGCCATATCCGCCCGTCCCGCCGGCGATCGTTCCGCTGTTCGAGATCGTATCGTCGGCGAGCCCCTGGACGCCGATGCCGCCGGCACCACCCTTGTCGCCGCCGTCGCCACCGACACCGCCGGTGATGCTGCCGCTGTTGGTCAGCCTGCTGTTCGATGGCAACTCGATACCGGCACCACCGGCCCCGGCCTGGCCGATCGTGGTCGACGTTCCGGAGGCGCCGACGATCGTTCCGGTATTGTCGATCGTCACCGCCGGCGCCGCTTTCGCGACCATCCTGGCCAGGCTGGTGCCCGATCGCGGGTTCAGCCAGGCCATCGTGGTGGCGTAGCTCGCACTCAGCCTGCTCGTGATCTTGCTCATCATCCGAACTCCGCATTGAAGGGACGGCGACCAGACCAGGAACGATTCCGAGGAGCCTGCCGACGCCGATCCTTCCACGAGACGTGCTTCGAAACAATCGGGATTCTTCTCACAATCAAGACGTTCCGACCGTTCGCCTCAGCAAGGCCAGGCGCTGGTAGGCAGATCGTTATGGCGCTGGTTATTTCGACAGCCGGCCGGAAAGCCAAAGTGCGTCCGGTATGGCCTCGCCGAGTGCGGTGTTGTCGAAAATGATCCAGCAATCGCTGGCAGGGCAAAGCCGGGTCGCCAACCGCTCGAGACGCTCCGCTCCGTAGCCGGAATAATACATGCGCGGGTTGCCGTGCAGGCGGTGGTAACTCAGCCCATCCCAGCCGCCGGTATCCGCGGCAACCGGCACCGGAGCCGGGTCGGCGGCCACCCGGGCAAACCGGGTGCCGCGCAAGACCGCGTCGGCTGCTTCCGAATGCGTGATGGACCGCGGCATCTTCACGGCGAACCGGAACGTGTCCGGCACCGCCTCCGCCCAACGCGCATAGGTTGCGGGACGATGCAGCTGGTAGAAACTGGAGTTGATCTCGACGCAGTTGAAGCGTGTCGCATACCGTGCAAGCTGACTTGCACCTGTGCCGAAACGATCCGCCAGATCGCGACGCAGGCTCCAGCCGGCGACACCGATCCGTGGCAGCCCGATCATCCCTCTCGCTGAAGTCCGATCGTTCATCTGCGACGGCATGCAGTGTGAGCTCAGTCACCCAGCCCGAGGATGGCGGGGAGTTTCTGGATCGGAAGAATTCGACCGGATCACGACGCCAGTGATGGGACCCGAGATGCCCTTCGTAAACCGGTGGCCAGGCGTTGCCTTCATCACGATGATCCACCCGTCGACCAGGACGGCGAAAGCGGTGGACAATCCAACGCTGGCTCGGACCCGGAACGGAGTGCGTCAAGGGGGTGCGGCAACTGCTTGCGGCCCTGCGGATCGTCCAGATGAACCGTTGCGCTACACCCGGCAGCCCGCTCCCGATGAAGGAGATATCGACCCTGAACAGGTCGTCGCCGAAATCGCGCGGGTCGGTGCCGGGACCGCCGGCAGGCGGCCAGTCGAACCGGTTCGGCAGGATCTTGCTGGCCACCGGCAATCCAGCCGGCGCCCCGGTGCCTAAGCGAGACAGGTATTGGCGACCCTATCCCTAACAACGGCCCGTCGATGGGGACCTTGCCGGCTTAGACCAGCAGCGGCCGCCCTCCGCTGCTCATGCCCGCTTGGGCTTCAGCAGACCCAGGCGGCGCATGGCCACCTCTGCTTCAGGCCGCAGCGTCCAGCCGTGTGTCTTGCGGCCCACCGCGTCGATCTTGGGGACGATCTCGCAGATCAGGTCGCTCCATTGCGGCTGCTTGCGCAGTGCCGCGATCTTCGGCGGCGGCAGGTAGTCGGCGCGGTCGCGGCAGAGTGCGCTGATCCACAGGTTGAAGGCAGCTGCATCCTTGTCGCCGGCGAGATCAGCCAGCTTGTCCTCGTCCCGGCCGGGATTCTCATGGATCAGCTGCAGCCGCCGAAGCTGGGCGTCGGTCGGCGGCCGGTCCTTCAGAGCAGCCTCGAACGCCTTGGCGAGCGGCTCGTCGGCATAGCGGTTCTTGATGGCAGCTTTTCCGGCCGCCTTCGAGGTGGCCACATTCAGCTTCAGGGTCTCGAGCGCGCTCGTCGCCGCCTCGATGACCCCCTCGGACTGCGGATTGCCCGGCCTGGCGCGTGCGTTGTCCACCAGCTGCTGGAGGGAGGCAGCATTCATGCCGGGAATCTTGTCGAAAATGGTTGCCATGTCGTTCCTTGCTGCAGCCGCGTCACTTAGCATAGCGGCCCGAGGGTCGGCAGTCTCTCCATCCCGTGAGATTTGGTGCTCCCAAGACTCAACATTCGCCTGGGCAGGCGGACCCTGGAACGGGGCAGGGGCCGGGAATCAGGCACAGGGGACCATCGATCGGCCCCGGCGGCTGCAGGTCCGCCCGGTGCAGGCATGCCATTCTCCGGTATCGGGAGCTTTCCAGCCGGGCCGAAGGTTCCGATCGCCAGACGTGGCCGGCCTGGCCCCTACCGATCTGCCAGGCGCTGGGTCGGCGACGCTGGGCAAGCCGCAGCGGGCTAAGCTGCACTGGCGCGCGCTGCAGCCCCGATCCACACGGGCAGGTGCCAACTAGCCGTTGAGCAGGCCGTTCATCCAGAACCACTCTGATCCGGAACCTCTCATGACCAACGCCTTCATGTTCGCGACAGGGATCGAGAACAGCTACCCGACCATCCAGAACGGCCGGATCCGCGTCGACGAGATGGAAAAATGCGGCCATTACACGCATTGGCGACGCGATTTTGACTGTGTTCAGGAGCTCGGGATCCGGTTCCTGCGCTACGGGCCGCCGATCCACACGACATTCATCGGTCCCGGCCGCTATGACTGGTCGTTCGCCGACGAGACGTTCGCCGACCTGCGCACCCGGGGGATCATGCCGATCGTCGACCTGTGCCATTTCGGCGTGCCGGACTGGATCGGCAACTTCCAGAACCCCGACTTTCCGGACCTGTTCGCGGCTTATGCCAGCGCCTTCGCCCAGCGCTACCCCTGGATCCAGCTCTACACGCCGGTCAACGAGATGTACGTGTGCGCCACCTTCTCGGCGAGCTATGGGTGGTGGAACGAGCAGCTCCGGACCGACGCGGCGTTCGTGACTGCCCTGAAGCACCTCGTCCGCGGCAACGTGCTGGCGATGCATGCGATCCTGCGGATGCGCCCGGATGCCATCTTCATCCAGAGCGAATCATCGGAATATTTCCACGCGAAAAGCACCGGTGCGATAAAGCCGGCCGAGATCATGAACGCCAGGCGTTTCCTGTCGCTGGACCTCAACTATGGCAGGCGTGTCGACAGCGACATGTACGAGTTCCTGATGGATAACGGGATGAGCCGCGAAGAATACCATTTCTTCCTCGAAAACCAGTTGCGCCATCACTGCGTGATGGGCACCGATTATTATGTCACCAACGAGCATCTGGTAAACCAGGATGGGTCGACCGAACCCTCGGGCGAAGTGTTCGGCTACGCCGAAATCACCCGCGAGTATTTCCAACGCTATCGCGTCCCGGTGATGCACACCGAAACCAATCTGGTCCAGGGGGCGAGTGGGGACGAGGCGATGCGCTGGCTCTGGAAGGAATGGGCCAACGTCCTGCGCCTACGCAACGACGGCATCCCGATCATCGGCTTTACCTGGTTCTCGCTGACGGATCAGGTCGACTGGGACTCCGCGCTCAGGGAGGACCGCGGCCAAGCCAATCCTCTCGGCCTCTACGACCTCGATCGCAAGATCCGGCCGGTCGGGGAAAGCTACAGGCAACTCATCGCCGACTGGAGCGAGGTGCTGCCGACCCAGAGCTACGCGCTGACCCTGCCGCTCGACATGCCAAGCCCGCCCGTATCCGCCGCCAGGCATCCGCTTGGACTGTTGCAGAACCATGCCTTCGTATCCCATTTGGAAAGACGCCTGGGCTGGAGCCTGAGGCAGGACAAATAGGCAAGGCTTAAGCCGTCTGGATGCAAAGCGGCCGTGAACGCAGACCGCTGGCGAACCGGGCGGAATCTTAGCCGGACGCTACGGGATCATTTGCTCGGCCCACTGCAGCGTGGACGTTGCGAACCATCGTGGAATGTGCGGGATAAGCGCGCGTGCCAGTGCGCGGCGAAACTCGTCCAGGCTCACGAGCAATCCCATCGAAGGAAACCAGATACCGGCTATTCCTGAGTTCTGGTCCGAAACCAGCACGAAGAACACGAGTCCGTTGCTTGCGTCGCCGAAGCGGACAGCGGAGTGGAGATCGTCGAAAGCGACGATGCCTAGGGCGTTCAGCGGTCTACCGTCGACCGGGCTCGGCCAGCTGATGCTGCCGGCATGGACCAGGCCGCCGTCGCGGTCCCGCAGGTCGCCGCGCAGCCCATCGCCAAGATGGTCCCGATCGATCGAACGCAGGATGTCGTTCTCGTCGCGGTAGATGAGCGAGTACGGCATGAGGTGTTCGACGAGATATGAGTCCGGCATTCGGACCAGCTCGTCCTGGCAGACGGCGGCGATCGCACGTCGCGTCGCCGCGTTGACGCCCATGAAATCCTGAAGCGACTGGTCGATCCTGACGTCGGAAGTGCGGGTGACCGCGTCTGCGAGAGAGCACAGCAATGGAAGTGCGCGGAGCTTGAGCAGACCGATGATCTCAGGCTCAAGCTTGTCGACCTCGCCGTTGAGATACTGAAACCGAAAATCCAGGAACCAGGTTGCCCTGCTGCCGTCCGCGTTTTGCAGTTCCAAGAGAAAAATGGGGGCAAAGCCGGTAAACAAGGCCGATGCATGCCAGCCCGGCAGGAACGCCTCGAGCGGCGTGCCTCCCAGCAGAAGCGGCACATCGTTGCCGCCTATCGAAGCGTGCAGATGATTGCCGCTGAGAAACAAGGGGTTCTTGATGAACGACGGCTCGGGCTGCCGGGTTATCTCGCCTGGAGCAATCATGAAGCCATCGCCGCTGAGTGTGGTCGGCTACTCCTAGCAAGCGCCCGGTTGCGCCTCAAGGTGATCTCGCCCGCGCGGTCGCTCCGGAACAATCCGGTTCTGGAGCGCAACTGCTCGCTTCGACACCGCATGGTCCGGTCGGGAAGCAGGACGATCCGATGATGCTCTATCGACCCAGTGGCGACGCGTCGAAGCATGCGAGGAGTGCGCCGGGCCCCGGATAGACGGCAATGCAGCCACCTTCGCGCAGGTCGGTCTCGGTAAAGCCGCCGCAGAGCACGCCGATGGTCGGGATGCCGGCCTTTCCCGCCGCCTGTGCGTCGTAGGGTGTGTCACCGATCGCGACCGCATCGGCACCGTCGAGGCCCAGCTTCTTCAGCGCGACCTGGAATATGTCCGGTGCGGGCTTCGATTGCTCGGCATCCTCCGACGATGTCGCCACATCCACCAGATCGGTGATGCCTGCGATCTCGAGGTATATCTCGAGTTCGCTTTTCTTGGCCGAGGTCGCGGCCGCAACCTTCAGTCCGGCGTCGCGGATCCGGCGCAACAACTCGGGCACTGTCGAGAACGGCCGCACCAGTTGCATGTACTCGGACTTGAACAGCTGGCCCCGCCATTCCTCCATCTCCTCGCCATGGTCGTCCTGCTCGGTCTGGGACAGGAACACCGGCAGCAACTGGTCGCCGCCCTTGCCGATCTGGCTCCGCGCCTGCTCGAACGTCACCGCGTGCCCGAACTTCGCAAATGTCTCCTGCCAGGAGCGGGCGTGCAGATCGACGGAATCCACCAATGTGCCGTCGATGTCGAAGATGGCGGCCTTGGGCATGGGGATCTCCTCGTTCCAGTCTCGATCCGCCCCCAACGCGGGACCATCACGATCCGCCGCTGCCCGCGTCTCAACACATGTATGCGACCAGCCGGTCGGCGGTGGGTCTTCAGCCGGCGAAATGGCCGGCTAGCAATGCCAGTGCGATCGCTAGCCCCACCTCGCGATTGCTCCGGAACAGGCGCAGGCAGCCCGCCGGGCTGGCGATGTCGAGACGGCGCACCTGCAATCCGAGCAGGATCGCCGGCAGCAGCAGCACCAGCCAGAACAGCGGCTGCAGCCTGGCCAGCCATGCCGCCGCGACCAGTGCGGCCAGGGTCAGTCCATAGCAGCCGGCGATGAAGCGGTGCGGGTGGGCTGCCACCATCCGCGAGGTGGATTTCACCCCCGCCATCACGTCGTCCTCCATGTCCTGGAAGCCGTAGATCGTGTCGAATCCGAGGTCCCACAGGATCGCCGCCGCGTAGAGCGCCAGCATCGTCATGTCGATCCGGCCGGTGGCGGCGACATAGCCGAGTGGTGCCCCGAAGCCGAAGGTGAAGCCCATCACCAGTTGCGGCCACCAGGTCACCCGCTTGGCGAGCGGATACAGCCCGACCAGCACCAGCGAGCCGGCGCCGAGGATCCAGCACAGCCGGTTCAGCGACAGCAGCACCGCCAGCCCGGCCAGCAGCAGCAGCAGGAGGAACAGCGTGGCCTGGCGCATCCGCAACGCACCCGACGCCAGCGGCCGTCCGGCGGTGCGCGCCACCTTGCGGTCGATGTCGCGATCCCACATGTCGTTGACCACGCAGCCGGCCGACCGCATCACCACGCTGCCGACCGCAAACAGCACGATCAGGCGCAGGCGCTCCGCCGGTGCCACGCCGAACGGCAGCAGGATGCCCCAGAGCCCCGGCAGGAACAGCAGCCATGTGCCGACCGGCCGGTCGAGCCGCGCCAGCAGCGCGTAGGGTCGCAGGGGTGCCGGCAGGTGACGGATCCAGCCGGTCGCGACGATGTCGGTATGCGCCATGGCCTCTGCTATGGCGGTGTCGGCTTTCGGTCAACGAGCGACCGGCCAAGCGGAGTGTGACCACGGTGCAGGACGAGCCGAGACTTCATGCCGAACCGCGGCTCTCCGACGACGCGGTCATCGCGATGGCACCGCGACAGGCGCACTACCTCGGCCATGTGCTGCGCCGTCAGCCGGGCGACCGGGTGCGCCTGTTCAATGCAACGGACGGCGAATGGCTGGTGCGGATCGATGCCCTGCGGAAGGACCGCGGCAGCTTCGTCGTCGAGCAGCAGATCCGGGCGCCTGCACCCGAACCCGGGCCGGTGCTGCTGTTTGCGCCGATCAAGCGCGACGGCACCGACCTTGTGGTGCGCATGGCGACCGAGTTGGGCGCAGCTTCCCTGCAGCCGGTCATGACCGAACGCACCAACACCGCACGGGTCAACACCGAGCGCTGGGTGGCCATCGCCACCGAGGCGGCCGAGCAATGCGAGCGGCTGAGCGTACCCGAGATCGCCGAGCCGGTCCGCCTGATGGACCTGCTCGGCACCTGGGATGCCGAGCGACCGTTGCTCGCGGCGATCGAGCGTGCGGAGCAGCGGGGTGCCGCTGCCGACATCGTGCACGCTTGGCGTGCGCGGACCGATCCCGGGGTCCAGCCGGGCCTGCTGGTCGGGCCCGAGGGCGGGTTCTCCCCGGGCGAACTGGACCTCCTGCGCACGCGGTCCTTCGTGGTGCCGGTGTCGCTCGGACGCCTGGTCCTGAGGGCCGAGACCGCCTGCCTGGCCGGCCTGGCAGGGCTGGTTCGTTGATTCCCGGGCCGGCTCTCCGGCATGGTTCGAGCTTCCCCGACAGCGCTGGCTGGCACGGTTTCCTGATCCAGGTTGCCGACCGGCCGGACGCGCCATAGACACACCACGAAACCGGGCGGTCGGTCGCGAAGACCATGCCGCCCCCTGAGGGATTGCTTGCGCGCCGATGTCGAACCCTGGTGACCAAGACGACACGCCCATCGCCTCGGTGGAGCAACTCGCATCGCATCTTGCCGTCGGCTGCAAGCCCCGGGAGGACTGGCGGATCGGCACCGAGCACGAGAAGTTCGGCTTCCGCGAGCCGGGACAGGCCCAGCCATCCTGGTCGCCGCCGCCTTATCAGCCCGACGGGATCGCCGACCTGCTGGGGGCATTCGCGACCGACACCTCGTCCTGGGAGCCGATCCGCGACACCGGCCAACTGATAGGGCTGAAGGGCCTCGGCGCGCATGCCGGCGGTTCGATCTCGCTCGAGCCGGCCGGACAGTTCGAGCTGTCCGGTGCCCCGCTCGCCAGCCTGCACGAGACCGAAGCGGAACTGCGCGACCATGCCGCGGCCCTTCGCCCGCATGCCAGCCGGCTCGGGCTGGGCTTCGCGCCGCTCGGCTTCCATCCGACTGCGACGCGCGAGCAGATGCCGTTCATGCCAAAGAGCCGGTACGCCATCATGCGCCGCTACATGCCGCTGGTGGGCACCCGCGGCCTCGACATGATGCTGCGCACCTGCACCGTGCAGGTGAACCTGGATTATGCGTCGGAAGCCGACATGGCGCGCAAGCTGCGCGTGTCGCTGGCGCTGCAGCCGGTGGCTACCGCCCTGTTCGCGAATTCGCCGTTCAAGGAGGGCCGGCCGAACGGACTGCTCTCCACCCGGGCCGAGGTCTGGACCGACACCGACAATGCGCGCAGCGGGATGCCCAGGCCGTTCTTCGACGAGGGCTTCGGATTCGGCCGCTATGTCGAGTGGGTGCTGGACGTGCCGATGTATTTCGTCAGCCGCGACAACCGGCTGATCGATGTCGCCGGTGGTTCGTTCCGTGCCTGGATGGCGGGCCGGCAGCCGGGGCTCGAGGGGTTCCGGCCGACCCTCGGCGATTTCGACGATCACCTCACCACGGCCTTCACCGATGTCCGCATCAAGCGGTTCCTGGAGATGCGCGGCGCCGATGCCGGCAGCATCCCGATGATGGTGGCGCAGTCCGCCCTCTGGGTCGGGCTGCTGTACGACGATGCTGCCCTGGCCGCCGCCGATGCGTTGGTGCGCGAACAGCCGTGGGAGGCCTATATCGCCATGCGCGCGCAGGTCCCCGCCCAGGGCCTGCATGGGCCGTGGGCCGGCGGCACCGTGCGCGATCTAGCCGCACGCATGGTGGCGATCGCCTCGGACGGGCTGGCGTCGCGCGGCATCATGGATGCAGGGGGGCAGGACGAGCGCCGCCACCTGTCGCCGCTGCTGCCGATCGTGCAGGGCGCCCCGAACCAGGCGGAGCACTGGCTCGAGCGGTATCGCGGCGATTGGGCCGCGGATGTCACGCGGATTTTCGCCGAAGCCGCAATCTGAACGTCAATCGACCGCCCAACAGGCCGTCGCGCTTGCGACCTGCGCCTGAATCAACGATGAGCGAAGGGGGCAGACGATGCCGGGAAAGGTAACGAGGCGCGTATTGATCGGCGGCGCGGGCGGATTGGCGGCGACTTCAGTGGCAGGGAAGGCCAGGGCGGCAGCCGGCGGAGCCATATCCGCGGTGGCTGCCTCGACCGCCCGGGTGAAGCTGAGGCTGCTCGAAACCTCCGACCTGCACATGTTCGTCTACGACTACGACTACTACCAGGACCGCCAGGACAACACGGTCGGGCTGGCTAAGGTCTCGACACTGGTTCGGCAGGCACGCGGGCAGGCCACGAACACGCTGCTGTTCGACAATGGCGACATCATCCAGGGTAACCCGCTCGGCGACTACATGGCGCTTCCCGGCCACCTGACCCGGGCTGGCGGCCATCCGATGTTCCGGGCGATGAACCTGCTCGGCTACGACGCTGCCACCTTCGGCAACCACGAGTTCAACTATGGGCTCGACTTCCTGAAGCTGGCCCTGAAATCCGCGAAGTTTCCGTTCGTCTGCGCCAATCTCGAGACGCCCGACGGCAAGCCGTTCATCGCCCCTTCCATCGTCCTGGTGCGCGACGTGGTCGACGAGGCCGGTGCCACGCACAAGCTTCGCATCGGGGTGTTCGGCCTGGTCACGCCGCAGATCATGGTGTGGGACAAGGCCCGGCTCGAGGGCCATGTCACCGCGCCCGATATCGTCGAGGCGGCGGCACGGATCGTCCCGGAGCTGCGGGCGCGGTGCGACCTGGTCGTGGCACTGTGCCATTCGGGTATTTCTGGTACGCCGCGACGCGAGGGCGAGGAGAATGCGGCGTTGCACCTCGCATCGGTGCCGGGCATCGACGTGATTTTCACCGGCCATGCCCATCGCGTGTTTCCCGGTCCCGATTATGCGCATCTGGACGGCGTCGATACCGTCCGGGGCACGCTCGGCGGTATCCCGGCAGTCATGCCCGGGTTCTGGGGCAGCCATCTTGGGATCATCGACCTGGTGCTCAACCGTCACCAGGACGGATCCAAGCCGGTGCGCTGGACGGTGGACGACTTCCAGGTCGAGGCGCGCCCGATCTATCGCCGCCAGGGCCGACAGGCGCTTGCCCTGGTGCCGGACGATGCGGCGATCCTGGCCGCCGCGGCGCCCGAGCATGCGGCCACCCTGCGCTGGATGGAGCAGCCGGTCGGCAGCACGACCGTGCCGATCAACACCTATTTCTCGATGATCGGCAACGATGCTGCCCTGTCTCTGGTGAGTGCGGCACAGCTCTGGTACGCGCAGCCGCTGCTGGCCGGAACGCCGAACGCCCACCTGCCGCTGCTTTCGGCGGCATCGCCCTTCAAGGCCGGTGGCGCCGGGCCGGACTCCTTCGTCGACATCCCGGCCGGGCCGCTCGACATGAAGGACATCGCCAACCTCTACATGTTCGCCAATACGGTTTGCATCGTGAAGGTCGACGGCAACCAGCTGCACGAGTGGCTGGAGCGATCCTGCGCGATCTTCAACCGGATCGACCCGGCCATCGACACCCCGCAGGAACTCACCTCCGCCCGTGCGCCGAGCTACCTGTTCGATACCATCGCCGGCCTGACCTACGAGATCGACCTGTCGCAGCCCGAGCGCTACGACGGCGAGGGCCAGGTGATCCAGCCGGACGCGCACCGGGTGCATGATGTCCGCTACCAGGGCCGGCCGATCACCGGCGAGGAAAGCTTCCTGGTGGTGACCAACAACTACCGTGCCGATGGCGGCGGCGCGTTCCCCGGCACCGGTGGTTCGCACGTGGTCCTGCAGGCGCCCGACCTGAACCGCGACGTGATCGTCCGCTACGTGATGCAGGCAAAACAGATATCGCCGGTGGCGGCGCCGGTCTGGCGCTTCCGCCCGCTCGCACGCCCGGTCACCCTTGCCTTCAACGGCAGAGCCGAGACGGCGAAATACATCGGCGGCCGGCCCGATATCACGCGGCTCGGGGATGCTGCCGGCGGCTTCATCCGTTACGGGCTGCGCCTGGGCTGACCAGGCGTTCGCGAACCCGCAGGCAGCGGACGCATTCTTTCCGGAAGCGTATTGAACCGTCGTAGCATCCAGCTCGGCCCCGGCTCCCCGGACGCCATAGTCGGAGATCCCATGACGCGCCTCCTCCTCGCGCTCGCCTTCATGACAATCGTTTCCACGGCTGATGCACAGCCAATTTTCAGTCGTGCAGGCGACGCCACGGCCCGTGACCTGAGTGTCCGCAGCATCAATAGCGGGGCTACGGTGGGTAGTGTGACCGGCCCGACGCTGGCGACGCTGGCGGCACAGGCGGCGGCGGCTCTTCCGGCATCGCAGGTCGGTGCCGCGACGCCGCTGCCGGCGCTCGCCATCGCGTCGCGCACCCTGGCCGCCCGTTTTTCCGACAGCCTGAACGTCCGCGACTACGGCGCCAAATGCGACGGCACGACCGACGACACGGCCGCATTCCGGGCGGCGATCTCGGTGGCAACGGGCCAGGTTCCGGCCGGAGGGGTCGCCGCGCAGTTCAACGCCGTCGTCGGCATCGGGCCCAACCGGAACGGTGCTGCCAAGATCGTCATTCCGTCCGGCGCCTGCATCCTCAGCGGCACCCTGACCGCCAATATGCTGGCCAATTCGAGTTTCGCCATCGTCGGCGAGGGAACATCCAATACCGAGCTGGTCTGGACCAGTTCCGGCGACGGGCTCGACATCAATTTCTCGCCTAATCCGGCCAGCACCGCCACCGGCATCGTCGGCGGCAACGACATCGCGCATAGCGGGACGTTTCTGGGACAGGCTGTCTACGTCAAGGGTATCAAGTTCGCGACGGCGTTCGCGGGTGCGACCAATCCCGGCGTCGCCCTGAACATCAAGGCGATCCCGCTGGTCAATGCGAATTTCTCCCCCACGCAGGTGATCGAGGATGTCGTGATCACCAACCGGGGCGGCTGGGTCGCGAACACCCAGGCCTGGGCGGTCGGGTTGCGCTACACCGACCCCGACTTCCTGTTCATGAACCGTGTCGAGGTGGTCGATCCGCGCGAGGCCCGCACGATCGGGTTCCAGATGGTCAGCGATGCTCCCGCCGGCGGCACCGGCCATTCGGAGATCGTCTGCCAGGATTGCGGCTCGATCGGCGGCGCCAGGTTCTTCGACATCAGCGGCTGGGGCATCCAGGGCGTGTTCCTGGAGCGGCCATACTGGATCACCGGCCAGACCGGCATCACCTGGCTGTCGGCCCTTAACGGATCGGCGGGATCGCTCTCGATCCACGCGGCATCCGGCGGCAGTGGCCAGGAACTCGTGCATGTGCAGAATATCGGCACGGTGTTCTCGTCGGGCAGCTTCTACTACACGGTCAATCATCCGGCCGGCCATGACTGGCACGCGATGTGGATGGACGGCGTGGACTGGGTCAACGAGAGCGGTGACACCATCGTCGCACCGGCAGCCGGCGCGCAGGGGGCGGGCTTCAACGCCTATGGCGTGGTCCTGAACCAGGGCTCGAACGGCATCACCAGCTATGATCCACAGCCGAGCCTGGTGAGCAACGTCAGCATCTCGGGCACCGATTTCGGGTTTCTTGCCCAGGGCCCCAACGTCGTGGTGCAGGGCGGCATCTGCTACGCCGCCACGACCTGCTTCCGCGACACGTACAGCGGAACAGACGTCCGCTTCCATCCGCAGTTCCTGCACATCACGACCAGCGACGAGCTGCTCTATGCGGAGGCGGGACAGGACACCATCATCCATGGGTCGCTGGCGCAGTTCTTTGGTGCCGGCTTCGAACTCGGCATGCCTGGCGTGGCGATTCCGGGCGTCGGCACCGGGGCCGTCGGCACGATCGACTGGCACAGCACGCCCTCGTCGAACGCCACGCTGACCGGGCTGAACGATTTCGACTGCCGCACCTATGTCAGCGGCGGTACTGCCGGGACGTCGGGTCTCGGCACCCTCAACGCGCTCTGCAAGGGCGGCATCGTGACGACAGGCGGGATCGTGGACGGATCGCCGCTGCCCGTCGCCGCGGCGAGTGGCGGTACGATCACGGCCGCGGACAATACGAGCGGAACGATCCTGGTCTGTAACGGCACGCTCGCGGCGCTCTCCGAGATCATGCCTGCCAACCCTCGCAACAAGCAGACGTTCCACATCGCGTCCGAATGCGCGATCACCAGCCTGACCGTCGCCGGCGGCACCTCGACCACGGGCGCGGTGCCTACGATCCTGGGCGCGCCATCCGGTATCACTCCGACAACCCCGGTCACATTCGTCTTCGACAACGATCGGTCGATCTGGACCCGCTGGTAGCCATCGTTCCTCCTGCGGCAGGCGGGCGATGTGGCTCGTCCAGCCGCAGGACTGCAGCAACAAGATGCATGTGTGGCGATGCTCATAGACCAGACATAAGAGGTTCACCTGGATGCTGCAGGATATCCGATCCGCGGCATCCCGGTCCGATCGATGCATGGACGCGGTATGTCCGCGTCGAGCTAACTCGATATGGTCCACCGTCCCGATTTTCATGCTGGCAATGATAACAGTGGCAGGGCCGACGATCGCTGACCCGGCCTGACCGTTAAATTGTTCTGGGCAATGCCGGTGTGACTGTATGGCCGTCACTGTTATCGGTCAGCGCCGATGCTGCGGCACTGCATGTGATCGGGCTTGCGCGAGCGAACGCCCTCGATGTCACGATCCACTACGATTGCAACGGCCTGCCGCAAACACCGGCCATTCCGATTTGAAAGGTTGCTCGACCTCCCGGGACGGTTAATCCATAGTTTGTCCAGTTCGAGCAGCGGCTCGCTCTCAGCCCCGAGAGGACAAGACAGGTCGTGAGACTTCTGGTGACTGGTGGTGCCGGCTATGTCGGTAGCCATATCGTTTGGGCGCTGAGCGACCGGGGCGACGAGGTCGTCGTCTATGACAATCTGCGCCAGGGTCATCGCGAGGCGCTGCCGCCGACCGTGCGTCTTGTCGAGGCCGAGCTCGCCGACGAGGCAGCGCTCGACGCCGTCCTGGGCGACGGGCATTGGGACGGGGTGCTTCATTTCGCCGCCCTGTCTCTGGTCGGCGAGAGCATGCAGCGGCCGTTCCACTACATGACGGAGAATGCCGGGCTGGGTATCCGCCTGATCGACGCCTGCGTCCGGCACGGCGTCGGGCGGTTCATCCTCTCCTCGACCGCGGCACTGTTCGGCAATCCCGAGACGATGCCGATCACCGAGACGACCCGGATCGATCCGGGCTCGCCCTACGGCGAGAGCAAGCTGATGATCGAGCGTGCCCTCTACTGGGCCGACCGTATCCATGGATTGCGCTACGCCTGCCTGCGGTACTTCAACGCGGCCGGTGCCGATCCGGCTGGACGGTCGGGCGAGGACCACCGGCCCGAGACCCACCTGATCCCGTTGATCATCGAGGCAGCGCTCGGCCTGCGGCCCGAAATCCTGGTGTTCGGGGACGACTACCCCACGCCGGACGGCACCTGCGTCCGCGATTACGTGCATGTGTCCGACCTGGCCCAGGCGCACCTGGCGGCGCTGGCCAGGATCGAGACCGGGAGTGCCACCTACAATCTCGGCAGCGGCACGGGGCATTCGGTCCTCGACGTCATCCGGAGCGTCGAGCGGGTGAGTGGCCGTCCGGTTCCGTTCCGCATGATGCCGCGGCGTCCGGGCGATCCGGCCGTGCTCGTTGCCGGATCGGACCTGATCCGGTCCGAAACCGGGTGGACGCCACAGTACACGGTCCTGGATGATATCGTTGCCACCGCACTCGCCTGGCGTCAGGCACACCCCAACGGCTACGGCAACGCCGCCTGAAGGATACTTGAGCGCAACCTTTTTTGAGACTTGCTGTCGGTATCCAATTATCTATATATTAACGCTACAAACCCGGCGTAGTATGCTGAGTGGATATTCCCCGGAGGGCATGATGGATGTCGGTGAGAGACTGATTGTAGCCGGCTGTCACGACATCCATGAGTATTCCGATATGATAAATGGCTGGCTTGCCTATAGCTTGGCAGAACTCAGGTCTGATTTAAGCCTATTAGGCAGACTGTCCGACCAGCACCCGTTGATCTTTTATTTTGGGAAAGGCCTACCGCAGGGCTTAAGGTTAATCTCCGGAACCAGTTGGCACGATCTAGGCGATTGCGATTGCGATTGCGATTGCGATGCGGCTTCGCTGCCTGGTTCGCGGCTAACGCTCGGCAAGCTACCTTCGATCAAGTTCGATTATCTGAACGATCAGATCGTGACGCATTCGACATGCAATGTCGCGCACGCGCAGGATGAGTATTTGACCGATGTTGTGAGCAAGCCGCCGCCGAAGTGGACAGATGAGCTACCCGACCATCTCAACGTCGCGCCGAAAAGAACAGCCTCTAGCGGTCACAATATATTCAGTCGGTTAAGCGGCTAGCTTGCCGCGGGTTGGATGACTCGACCAGTCAGATAGAGGGTCTTGGGTAAACTATACCCGGATAAGCACTGCGTCTTCCGAGACAGCTCTATTGGCCTTACGAGTCTGTACATGAAAACGCCAAAAGAATACTGAAGACAGACCTACTGTGGATTTAAGTGATGAGTCAAGTAGCCGACTACTGGCAAGATGTTGCGGTCAGTGCGTTCGAGGCGATGTCGTCCGGTTATAAGACAGCATCTCAGACTATTAATTCTCAGGCAGTGAGTGGAACTTCAGTGAGTGAAATTATTCGTCCGAGAAACGCCTTATCACTAGCTTCGGATCGACTCAGATATCAAGTAAGCGGACGTTACGTGAGTAGGGGAGCCAGAAAACTTTCGTCGTATATTTCCTATAAAAGAAAATCAACACGATAAGGTTAATATCCTTCTTAGATTGGGAACGGCTGTTTACCCGACTCTTCAATGTCGGTCTGTAAACCGTCGCTGACAGATCGGCTTATTGCAAATGACTATGACCCAAAGCCTATTGGTTCTGTTCGTAAAAAACGAGGAGGAAA
The DNA here is from genome assembly GCF_013201075.1 of Lichenicola cladoniae. Lineage (NCBI taxonomy): Bacteria > Pseudomonadati > Pseudomonadota > Alphaproteobacteria > Acetobacterales > Acetobacteraceae > Lichenicola > Lichenicola cladoniae. Next base: position 348,258 of record NZ_CP053708.1, read on the forward strand.
ATATCCTTGAATGGTTGTGCCACCATGCAGAAATAGGCTTTGACCAAATTCTGGTTCTTGATAATCAATCGGTGGATAAAACCGCTATGGTTGTCGAGAAAGCGGCTTATTTCCTTCCAGTGAGTTATATGTTGTGGAAGGACGATATGCATCTGAGCGCCGGCTTGAACAAGCAGGGCGCCGCCTATGACTACTGTATGCATAAATACCGTTCCACTATCGAGTGGTTATGCTTTCTTGATGCCGATGAATTTCTTATTCCACCACCAGGCGGTCATTTACATGAACTACTTGACCAAATGTCCTTCAGTTGGTGTTTCTCAATAAACTGGATGACCTTTGGTTCGTCAAACCTCGAAGCCGCTGGCGGACGGTTGGTAATGGAAGCCTTTACGCAACGCGGCGATCAAAACGACCCTGTCAACGGACATGTCAAAACTTTCTTCCGGCCTAGCCGAGCTCTACAAATTATAAATCCACATTATGTCGATGTCGGCGGCCCGGTGTTTAACTTAAACGGAGAGCCCATCCGGTGGACAATTGAAGGGGTTACCCATCCGGAAGACATCCTCCATACCGGATGGCGTATTCATCACTATATAATCCGCAGCCGTGAGCACTGGGTCCGGCGGATGTCTAGAAAGCAGCCCGACGGTCATGCACGGGGATGGCACACTTTTTCTGAATACGATCAGAACGATATCATAGATCTCTACGCTTACTCTTCCGCTCGAACTGTCTGGGATCGACTGACTACCCAGGGGTATACTTATTTTCCGGTCTCGCAAAATTCTGAGGACGTCATCGCAAGCATAAATCATGTGGCCAAACTCTCATCTATCATCTGTTTCATTGATGAAGTGTCAGCGAGCAGCTTACGGGGTTGGGCCCATGAACCGGGTGGGGACAAGCCAGTAACGCTGCAACTGCTCATTGACGATGTGCTGGTTACCAGTTTCACCTCAGACTTGACCCGGCGCGACGTGAAAGCTTCTGATATCAATAAGGAATTTGTCGGCTTCATATGCCGCATACCTTCGAAATATCTCGACAACGTGGAGCACCTACTGTCGTTAAGGGACGAGGACGGCAACGTCATCACATTCAAAGCGGAAGGCCATCAGAGGGAGAGTTTGGCATTTCGCCATATGTTCACGCCTCAATTAATAGGTCAGCTCGACGAGACGGAGCAGGCATCTATCCGGGGGTGGGCGGCAATCGCCCGAGACACTGAACTGCAAAACTTTGAGACCCGCTGCCATCTGCTTGTTCAGTCTGGCCATCGACCAGTCGCCAGCATTGTTGCTGACCTTCCTCGCCCCGATGTCGCGGCCGCTCATAGCATTGAAGGAAGATGCGGCTTCTCGTTCTTGATCCCACACGACTTGCGCGACGGGACTAAGCAGATTTTTCGGGTCTTCGTGATGCCAGAAATGATTGAGCTTCTCGGAAGTCCGGTAACTATCGACACTAGCTTGAATGACGATGCCGAACGAATCGTGCGTCTGGCCAAACTCGTCGACCAGATGACACGCTACATAAGCAAGACGATGGCGGACGATACCTTCCTCAAGAGCCGGATGCAGGAGGCGGCGGCTCTAGCAGAGGCGATTATCCCGAGTCGCGCGCTAAGTATCATCAACTATATTCCCTGGTTCTATCGGCACCATCAAGCGATGTCCCAAAAGGTTCGAGCTACGCGACACGGACCGCTCATCTCTGTAGTCTGTCCAGTTTACCAACCAGCCTTGCACCATTTCCGTGCTGCTATTCAGTCGGTCTTGGATCAAACTTATAAAAACTTCGAGTTGATTCTTCATGATGACGGCGGTCAAAGCCAGGAGGCGATTGATATGATGATGGCCATGGCCGCCCTGGATAATCGTATACGAGTTACCTTGACCGCCGAAAACAAGGGAATATCGGATGCTACAAATCGTTGCATAAATATAGCGCGCGGAGATTGGATTGCGTTCTTCGATCATGATGACCTTCTAGTCGATTGTGCACTTGATAGAATGATTTCTAGCATTAAACCTGACGTCTCGATCTTGTATTCGGATGAGGACAAGATTGACGATGACGGCTGTTTGTTCGATCCCGCTCTTAAGCCGGACTGGAACTACCGCTACCTATTAGGCGTCAACTATATCAATCACTTAACTATCATTCGCACGGATCTCGTTCGAAAGGTCGGCGGACTGCGCTCGGAGTTCGATGGCGCTCAAGATCACGATTTACTACTTCGCTGTGTGGAGCAGATTGAGGCGAACCGTATTGTCCATGTCCCCGAGGTCCTGTATCATTGGCGTGCCACGTCAACGTCGACTGCGGCTTCGGTGTCAACCAAGCCATACGTTGTCGCGGCTGGTGTGAAAGCTGTTTCGTCGCATCTCGGCCGGCGGAACGTCCCCGTAAGCGTGGAAAGTCACCCAGGGCACAGCCTTTACAGAGTCACGGTGACCCCGATATTCAAAGCCTCGGTCGCCGTTATTATACCTTTCCGAGATCAGATCGGGTCCACAGAGCGCTGCGTTACGCAAGTAATAAAACATACCACGAACCACAACCTTACTATTGTTCTTATCAACAACAATTCTAGTAGCGCCGAGGCCACCATATTTATTAAACAGATGCGAAGCCATAAGAATGTTATAATAATAGATTACGAACAAGAATTTAATTACTCTAAGATTAACAACCTTGCTGTAGAAACTACAGAATCAGACTATATTGTTTTCATGAATAACGATTTATTCGTGAATGATGACGATTGGTTGGACACCATGCTGCAGGAGATCCTTATCGACGATACAGTGGGCGCGGTTGGGGGCAAGTTCCTTTACCAAAACCGAACTGTGCAACACTGTGGGGTCATCATCGGTTTTGGCGGCGTCGCCGGACACGCATTTACCCATGAATCCGAGTTCTTTCCGGGCTATGGAGCAAGAGCATGGCTTGCGCATCAAGTCTCGGCCGTTACCGCAGCTTGTATGCTCGTCCGTCGCAAGGTGTTCGTGGAGACGGGGGGATTTGACGAGAAGTCCTTAGTGATCGCCTTCAACGACATAGACCTATGTCTCAAGATCACCAAGCTAGGATATAAGATTATCGTCACCCCGGATTTCGTGGCTGAGCACCACGAGTCATTAAGTCGCGGTCTGGAAGATACCCCTGAGAAGGTCTTAAGGTTCAATCGGGAAGCCTCGCTCATGAAGCGGCGCTGGGGTAATCGCCTACGGCGAGATCCGTTTTATCACCCAGCGTTTGCCCTGACGGGCAGACCTTTCTTCGATCTCGTGGCCCCGACAACAGAAGTATCGCTGCCGAACTCTCATCAGCGGAAGGAGAAGGTCCCCACCGCCATCGTTTTGCAAGAGACCCGGGCGCTCAAGCGGCCCAAGAAGGCTCTCATGACCGCAGCAGGTCCCGTTCGCTAGAAGGGATAGGTGCCGTCGCTGTTGGCTGCATTAGAAACAACGACAACAGGGGTGATACTGCCGGATGGTGCACAAGCTCTCAGCGTCCCCATTGCTCAGCCGCCGACGAATGATCCAACTCGGGTTTGTGGCGGCGGCGCACGTAACGGTGCCTATTTCTGCAGCCGTCGCCAGTAACAGCCCCCTCATCGCTTTGGGGGGCGTTCCGGGCTTCGCCGCCTTTGCCTACCCCGCGAGCACGGAAAACTTTCGCTCGGATGCAAGAGCCAAGCTCTACATTCATAATAGCGCCTGGGAGGGCCTTGATCCAAGGATACGCGTTCGCGTTCTCCGCACGTTTGCCAACAACGGCCGCGTTGATGTCGAGCTTGGCCAGTGGCCACACCCGGATGGGTGGTTCCGTGATGGTTGGTCAAAACTTTACGGACTATATGGCATCAGGCCAGGCCGAGCGCACATCAACGTGAGATCTTGGCCAGAATGGGCTGCTTTTGCTAAGGCCGCGAGGTCAGTGGGCTTCGAATCCGTATCACCGATATTCTCGCCTAATCATGGTCAATACGAATTGGGGGAATTCAGGACGTCGAACTGGGACCTAGTTAGGACGGCCGCAGCGGCCGGTGGTGGAATCACAACTGACAGCCCCGTCGATTTCTACCTTTCACAACCCGAAGCCTATAGACAGTTTCTCGCCGACGAATTGCATTGGGCTCGTGACCAAGGTCTCTGGACCGCCTTCATCGTTTCACCTGGCCACTCAGATGCCCTTTTTCTTGAAAAGCTAAAGCTTCAAATGGAAGACCTGAGATTCAGAGGAACGCACCCGCATGAGTACATTATAGAGAATTACAACTTACATCCTACGGTGTACGAGGCCGTTCTTGTGCAAACCGGTCATTTACAGGGCTCCCTTAACGAAGCAGCCACGTGGCTTATGGCTCACTCGTGACGGAACTCCTGCCGTTACCCGGCAGGCTTCCTTACTAAGCCGGCGTTGCGCTATAACGAATTGCCCAACCACTCGAGAGAAATGGGCAAAATTTGGATCACGGGACCTTTCGGCAACTATTCGCGTAAACGGATCAAACTCCGCTAAAATGCAGCCAGCCGCTGCGCTGTCTTGCGGAGCGACCTGATGATGGATTGTTGATTAGACTGTTCCCCCCCGGAACCAGACTTGCAACTTTTTGTGAAGAGGCGCGTCTCGGCCAATGGCCGGCTTGACGGGCTCGAAGCTTGGAACCAGCGCTACCGGGCGTTTTACAGGTGTTGATGCTGCATAAATTGCCACCTGATCGAAATGCATGTGGTTCCGCTTCAGCAGCGAGATCTTCACAAAACGAGCCGCAATTGGAATCTCGGGTAGAATCTGCAAAGGACCGCCTTCCAAGCCACCGAACGGCTCGTCGTCCTCGCGTCGGTAAATTTCGTGATAGAGGACGTCATCGTTGGATGCACTTACAATCAGGTGTGACGCACGCTCCTGGAGGCGATCGGAGCGATTGAAGATCCTGATCTCCTGGATATCGGTTACCTTCTCCAGATCCACCTTCCACCATGGGTCGGCGTCAAAGGAAGTGTGGAATGCAAAGCCTCCTGTGCAAAGTCCGCTGACGGCTTTGCCTGCTGTTTCGGCATTGGTCATCCTGAATGAGTGCGGGCTGGTGGAACTGGCCGAGGCAGGCTTGCCGAGGGCCACGTTAACCGTATCCGGCAAGCTTGGCGTCAATGCTTCGTCATATCCCAGCTTCAGTGGAGTGCTGGACGATCTGGAGGCTGCTACATCCATGGCGCGGAGGAGATCTTCGGCGACCTGTTCTGGGCGCTCCATATGGTAGACAGTCGCGAACTCGTTAGTCTTATGCTCGGTAACGCCAAAACGTGGGTAAAGATAGTCTGTTTGGTGGTCGCCAGCCTTGTCTACTAGGAGTTGGTTGCTTAAGACCTGACTGCGATAGGCCAGGATGAGCATCCTACGTTTTCGAGTGAAACTCGCAGTATGAAATGCGGAACCTGTCAGTCCGGCTATGCAATCCCGTTCTGAAAACAACCGGATCTGCTGTCCGAGTGTCATCTGCTCTGGGAACACCACGTCTACGCCGTGGTGGGTCATGATGTTAGCGATCACCTCCTCGTTCTCCAACAAGGCGACGCCGCCATTCAAGGCGAACTTTGCAATATATGCGGGCGTGCTGCGACCAGTAGGAAGTATCGACGCGGTGAGATTGATTCCTGTTTCAACACAAAGCTTTGAATAGGCTGCATGAACAAAATTTGTCTCCTCGAAGCTTGGGCCAGGAATGATCAAATCCTTTATCCATGTGGGTCTAGGGAAAGTAATGCAGTCAGCAGTCGAATACCCGGCTGCCTCGAGAAGTGTATTGATGTACGGGTGTTTGTCGAGGTCGGGCAGAGCGTAAGTGACAAGGCGAAACTTCTTTGATTTGAAGTGTCGTAATGCCCACAGTCGCGAGAAGGTCGCGAGGAGGAAATGGCCGTAGTGGGCATGGACCGGGCCGATATAGTAATAGTCCCCTTCCGGGGCGACATCCGCTTTCTCAGGCCAGTCTTCACCGAGTGACAGTTGCGCATTGATGACAGCAGGCGCGGGTCCTCGGAAGTAGCCGGAATTGACAATCATCTTCCTACTTTTATCGTAGACGGCCCAAATCTTTGGATAGAAAAGCGCTGTACACTTTTGGATGACGGGATCATCGAGAAAATACTCGGCATTCCCGTTTAAAAATTCGCAACGCTGGATCGAGCTTTCACGAAGTAGAACTTTTGATAGGGTCATGATTTCATTTCCGTCGGCAAGATGTGGTCTTTAGCACAGGAGGTATATCACTGGCCATAAACCCATGGAACTTTTGATCAGATGTCAATGTTTCCCCGTTGATTAGAGGAGAAATCAGATATGTCTGCTGGAGGAATGGACGAACGGCTTCAGATCGAAAAATGGAACTCCATTGAGTGCGAAATTCGGGTTGTAGAAAGGATCTGTCGTGATCTTGCCCCCCCACCGGTTGATCATGACGTTACCTTCCGTCCTGAATCGTTCGACCTTTTCGGGGGTGTCCTCGAAGCCCCGGCTTATGGACTCACGGTGCTCAGCCACAAAGTCTGGGCTCATCAGGATACGATAGCCGACGGCCGATGCGCGCATACAGAGATCGACATCATTGAAAGCGACAGCAAGGTGCTTCTCGTCGAAGCCCCCTATTTCGTGGAAGACTTTGGATCGAACCAGCATGCATGCGGCTGTTACTGCCGAGACCTCATGGGTGACGATACCTCGGGCTCCGTAACCTGATGATGTTGAAAGGGTGTGGCTGAAGGCGTGACCGGCGACGCCCCCGACGCCTAGTATGATGCCCCCATGCTGGATCGTCCGGTCTGGATAGACAAACTTCCCACCAACGATAGCAACTGTGTCATCGGCATCGGCTTCCCCAATCAAAATATCGAGCCAGTCATCTTGTTCAATAAACAGGTCGTTGTTCATGAAGACAAAAAAATCGCTACAACAGGTTTTCGCTGCAAGATTGTTGAGACGTGAGTAGTTAAACTCCTCATCGACCGACATTACTCGAACGTGTGGGTTTTTAGACACTATCGAAAGGTATTGTTGTGTATCACACGTGACGGAACGGTTGTCGACCAGAACGATCTCCAAGCCGGACAACTTCGTATGCTGAAGAATGCGTTCAACGCAAAGCTTGGTTAGATCGGCTTGGTCTTTAAACGGAATGATAATGGAAGTCCGATACTTTGGTATCACGTCCCACTGCACCCTGTATCGTGTTGTCCCGTCGATCGCGGTGACTCTCCCGTCTCGTTGGGTCCGTCTTAGATGTGCGGCGATGGCTGCAACGCCAGCTTCTGCTGCATAGGATTTTGTTGAACCGAGCAGAGCCGTCGAATTTTCAGCTTTACGCCAGTGGTAAAGCACTTCAGGGACATGAACAATTTGATCTGCTGTAAAGACTTCCGCAGCACGTAGCAGAAAATCGTGGTCTTGCGCTCCGTTGTAGTGAGTTGACAGTAATCCAATTCTGGAAAGAGCGGATCTCTTGACCATGGTTAGATGGTTAATGTAATTTACCGAAAGCAGATAACGGTAGTTCCATTGCGGCTTGAACATGGGTTCAGAGAAGAATCCATACTGGTCCACCTTATCTTCGTCGGAGTATATAATGCTTACGCGGCGCGTAGTTTCATGCGCTAACATTCTTTCTAGTGCGATGTCGACTAGGATGTCGTCATGGTCGAAGAATGCGATCCAGACGCCCTTTGCCTTCCTAAGACCAGCGTTGGTTGCTTCGGATATACCTAAGTTAGTGCCATTTTTAATCACCCTAACTCGTCGGTCTGATTGGAGATAACCGTTGATGACTTCAGTTAGGGCGAGCTGATTGCTGCCGTCATCAATGAGGATAAGTTCGAGATTCTCGTGAGTCTGTGTTAGCACGGAGTCGACCGCGATCCGAAAGTCCTCGATGGTAGGTTGGAAAACCGGGCAAATTACAGATACAAGAGGTCCGGTCTTGTGTTTTCCTTTCGAAGCCGTTTGCCTGAGATGCCGAAGGTGCTGTCTAAACCATGGATCGTATCGGTCAGTGGTGAATCCTTCTCTCGGCATTAGCTTTTCAAGAATGCTTCGAACGATGCGTAGTTCGCTTTTTACGATCTCGTAGTCCATGTTCTGGATCGTGTCGGCCAATCTCTCTACCCGTTCGATCAGGGAGATGACTTGACCAGCTTTGTCATCTCGATGCTCTATGGTTGCGATGAGTGGACTTCCAATTAACTCGATGCGCTCGGGCATCAGGAAAAATCGGAATTCTTTCGGAGCTGTACTACAGTAATCCAACGGAAGTGGCAGGTTGAAGCCACATCGGCTGTTGCACATCAGGCTCGCCGCTACGTCCGGTCGTGGGCGGTCGGCTCGGACCACGGCGATTTCCTGGTTATCAGCGACGACCATTACGTCGCAGCTTGTGATAAGATCGCCATCTAGGGATCGACGACACGTCACCCATCCCCGTAGCATGCTTTGCTGCGGAGCATCTACACAGCTATGGACTTCGGTTGTGAATCTGAACTTAAAATCTAGGTGGGTGTGGCGCGTGTCGTTGGCCAAGATGGTCACTGGAAGCCCGTTGGCATCCCGGAACGACAGCACATGATCATCATCGTCTATGTATTCGTTCGGTATCGTTATTGAAAATCCAACCTCCAGACTTTTGACAGAAGCGTTCTGAATGTCTGGTCGCGGAGTATTGCATGTAACAAAACGGCAGTGCTGATTGTCCACGAACATGTCTAACACTGTAGGGGCAACCTGATTCGGAACCATTGCCCATCCCCGTAGCTCATTGATACTGAAAGTATTGATGACGCATAGGACGGGTGATGTTAATGAAGTGCGTTCTATTGAGGTTGTCTGGTCGGGTTCTGTTAGCTGTTCGCTTGACGGGACCGAAAGATAGACTTTTCCGAGAGCAGCTAATCGCCCATGCGCCAGTCTCGCGGAGGAGAGGGCGCTCAAGTCGACGATGTCATTTCTGTCGTAGTCCTTGAACTTGTTCCACTCTCGAGCCTCTCCACCCGGCTGCCGGCGTCGAACACGTTGTTCCCAGTGAGTCTGGCTTCGAATTATGTAGTGGTGCAGGCGCCAATCACCCTGAATAACTTGGTCCGGGCGGGTTACCCCCGGTAATGACCAATCAATGACCTTTCCCCAAATATCGAGAGCAGGGCGTGTGGTTTCAACGAAATGTGGGTTGACGACCGCTTTTGCGTCGGTTGTTCGGAAGAACATTTTAACGTGCCGGTTGATATCGAAGTCATTGGGCGCACGGTGGGTAAAGGCCTCCATCACCAGTCTCGAGGCGCTTGATTTTAATCCGGAGGATCCGAAGACCTGCCAGTTGAGCGCAAAGGCCGAAGCTTCTTCAAATCGCTGCAGCAGATTTAGAATTGTATCGCCCGGTGGCGGGATTAGAAACTCATCGGCGTCGAGAAAGCACATCCAGTCGAACTCTGATCTGAAATCCGAGATACAGGCTGCATAGGCTGCTCCTTGCTTTGTCAATCCCTCAACCGAACGCTCGTGGTCGCCCCACCTGATGTGGTCGATTGGTAGATGACGCGCCAACTCGGTAACGACCACCGCAGTCTCATCTGTTGACTGGTTATCGAATACGACAATGCGATCAAACCCTAGGCCAGCGTGGTGAACAAGCCACTCGGCGATGTCCTGTTGCTCGTTTTTAACAATAAGTCCGAGCAAACTCTTGCTGCGCATGAAGTATCCGTCCCAAAACAGTTCGTTTTATATGACTTTCCGCGGTCGAAAATCATTAATTTATTTCAAGCGTAACCCGCTCTGGCCGCCTTTGCTCTAAGTCACGATAGGCGGTAACAGCCGATTACCTTTTTGAAAAATGTATCACGATCGTACATATACCCTCGCTGATACTGAAGCCAGCCATCCGTAAGCTATATATAAAACATTAAAACGTCTAAATATCTGCATCACTTAGACGTTGTGCTTCATTGCTATATCAAAGGTAGAAACGGAGTAAGGATTGGATGCACGTGTCGGCACACGGATTGAGGCGGGCTGCATGCGTTACGCCTTGTGGCCATGTCATCCTTCGGTGATAGTCTGACAGGTGTGAAGAACGGGCGTGAGGTAACAACCTTCATTCGCCCGATGGGCGGCTTAAAGCGAAGTTTGAACTGCCCCGAAACTCTAAACGGTGGGCTTCCGGACGATAGCGGATCAAGACAGCCGGCATTGTGTTGGTGCTTTAGGGCTTGTCCCTTACGGCGGCGATAATCTCGCCCAGGTCTTTGTTCCATGAAACAGATTTGAGTTTTGATTTATCCCTTTCGAAACAATCGTTAGTGGCCCGGCAGCAAGCATGATGCAGATTTCCCCGTTTATAGGAGCACCGATGACCGCCGTGACGATGAGAGGCGCAATCGACCGGCTCGATAGCGAAGGCGCTATCGGCTGGCTTTACGGGGCGGACTACACGTCACCTCCCCTGATCAGGGCGTTTTTGCATCATGATCTGATCGGCGAGGGCTTTGCAGATGTGCACAGGCCCGATCTCGAGAATGTCGGTTTCGGTGACGGCCGCTGCGGCTTCGACATCCGCTTCGACCGCCCGATCGACCCCAGCTATCTCTCCTTCATCACCGTCAAGCCGCAGAACGTCGATCTGCTATTGTCGGCACCGGTTGGTAGTGCTGCCTACCTGGACCTGGTGAACGCTGTCCTGGTCGGTTTTCCCAGCACCGGCCGCACCCGTTCCGTTCTCGGCGGCCTCTGGACCGACCGCACCGATGCGCCGCAACTGCTGGCCGGCCGCATTGCCGTCGGCGCTTGCGCGGCCGAGCTGCAATCCGTCATGCAGGAGCTGATCCTCAACGGCTACGTGGTGCTGCACAACGCCCTGTCGCCCGCCGGCGTCGGCAGCAAGGACCTCGCCAACATCAAGGTGGCCACCGCCCCGCGCTCCCGGGACGGCGAGGGCGACGGCCGCCTCAAGACCGCGCTCACCGGCCTGGCCGGGTTGCTGTTCCGCGAGCCGGTCGTGCGCCTGCTGCGTGCGGTGTTCGACGACCATCCGGTGGCCTACCGCCTGGACAGCCTGAGCGGCGACGACCGGTTCGCGCAGATGTCGGCGCTCGGTGACCTGCCGTCGCCGGGCGAGTGCGTAGGAATCTATGTCGGCCATCCGGCCGCGCCGATCCGGATCGACATGCTTCGCGACAGCCACGAACTACCCGAGTTCGGCCCGAGCGGACGCTCGCGCTGGACCGTCGGCGGTGCCGACGAGCTCGGCCACTTCGCCGCCGAGGCTGGCCTGTCGGTCGAGAGCATCAAGCTCGACGCGCAGGACATGGCCATCGTCGGCCCGGGCCTCATCCATCGCGTGGTCGCCGGCCGCGATGCACCGGCCCTGCGCGCGGTCGTCGCCCCCCGCCGCGTGACCCCGCAGCGCTTCCTGAGCGGCGAGGGCAACTGGGTGGAATCCGGGCATGTCTCCGGCGCCCGTATCCGGATATAGTCCCTAGCCTGCGGTTGTCGTAACCGGCAACGAGGAGGCCAGACCATGTCCATCAGCGCCCCGAACCAAACCGTCACCGTCGGCAAGGTGGTGTTCGGCAACGCACTGCCGTTGTCGCTCATCGCCGGTCCCTGCCAGATCGAGAGCAGGGACCACGCCTTCGAGTGCGCCCACGCCCTCAAGGAGATCACCAGCCGGCTCGGCATCGGCTTCGTGTTCAAGAGCTCGTACGACAAGGCGAATCGCACCAGCGGGTCCGGCACCCGCGGTGTTGGGCTGGCGGCGGCCGTGCAGATCTTTGCCGATATCGGCGCCGAGTTGCAGGTCCCGCTCCTGACCGACGTGCACGAGTGCCAGCACTGCGCCATCGTCGGCGAAGTGGTCGACATCCTGCAGATCCCGGCCTTCCTGTGCCGGCAGACCGACCTGCTGATCGCCGCCGCCGAGACGGGGAGGGTGGTCAACGTCAAGAAGGGCCAGTTCCTCGCCCCGTGGGACATGCGCAACGTGATCGCCAAGGTCACCGGCGCCGGCAATCCCAACGTCATGGCGACCGAGCGCGGCGCCTCGTTCGGCTACAACACCCTGGTCTCCGACTTCCGGTCCCTGCCGATCATGGCCGGCTTCGGCGCGCCGGTGATTTTCGACGCCACCCATTCCGTGCAGCAGCCCGGCGGCCAGGGCACCAGTTCCGGCGGCCAGCGTGAGTTCGTGTCCGTGCTGGCGCGCGCCGCCGTCGCGGTCGGCGTGGCCGGCCTGTTCATCGAGACCCATCCCGATCCCGACAACGCTCCGTCCGACGGCCCCAACATGATCGCGCTGCGCGATTTCGAGGCCCTGATCCGCAACCTCATGCGCTACGACCAGGTCACCAAGTCGGCCCCGAGCCTCGCATGAATCCGGTCATCGTCATCCCGGCGCGGCTGGGCTCGACCCGGCTGCCGCTGAAGCCACTGGCCCTCATCGGCGGGGAGGCGATGATCGTCCATGTCTGGCGCCGCGCGATGGAAACCGAACTCGGCCCGGTCATTGTCGCGGTCGATCATCCCGACATCGCGGAGGCGATCGGCAACGCCGGCGGCCGCGCCATCCTGACCCGGACCGACCACCCGTCCGGCACCGACCGCATCGCCGAGGCTCTTTCCCTGGCCGACCCGGACCGCCTGCATGACGTGGTGATCAACATCCAGGGCGACCTGCCCACGGTGGCGCCGCATGTCACCCGCCTGACCGCCGCCCTGCTGGACCATCCGGAGGTGATGCTGGCGACCCCGGTCGCGCTGATCACCGATCCGCATGAATTGGCCGCGCCGAGCGTCGTGAAGATGGTTGGCACGCCGATCGGCCCGGACCGGTTCCGCGCCCTCTATTTCACCCGCGCCCAGGCCCCCTGGGGCGACGGCCCGCTCTATCATCATATCGGCCTCTATGCCTGGCGCAGAAGCGCGTTCGAGCGGTTCGTCTCGCTTCCTCCGTCGGTGCTCGAACTGCGGGAAAAACTCGAGCAGTTGCGCGCCCTGGAAGCCGGCATGCGGATCGACGCCGTGCTGGTGGACGACGTGCCGCTGGGCGTGGACACGCCGGCCGATCTGGCGCGCGCGCGTTCCATCCTCGACCGGTCCGCAGCGCCGCCGGACCTGCACGCGACGGCGGTTGCATGATGTCGGTCGTGTCCAGCATTCCCAAGGCCGACCGGCCCGCCAACTCCGCTGTTGCTGCGCCGCCGGCCACTGCCGCGATCGCCGCCGCGTCTGCCAGTGTCGGCCGCACTCTCGAGATCGAGCAGCGCGGATTGGCATCCGTGCATCGGGCACTCGCCGACGGCCTCGCGGAAGCATTTGCCGGCGCGGCCGAGATCATCGAGCGCGCGACCGGCAACGTGATCGTCACCGGAATGGGCAAGTCCGGCCACGTGGGCCGCAAGATTGCCGCGACGCTGTCCTCGACCGGCACACCCAGCCACTACGTGCATCCGGTCGAGGCCAGCCACGGCGATCTCGGCGTTTTGCGCGACACCGACGTGGTGCTGGCGATCTCCTGGTCCGGCGAAACCGCCGAGCTTGCCGATATCGTGGAATACACCCGCCGCTTCGGGGTGCCGCTGGTGGCACTCACCTCCCGGCCCGACAGCGCGCTGGGGCGTGCCGCCGATATCGGGCTGTTCCTGCCGGCGTCCGAGGAGGCCTGCCCGAACGGCCTGGCGCCGACCACCTCGACCACGATGCAGCTCGCCGCCGGCGATGCGCTGGCGATCCTGCTGCTGGAACGGCGCGGCTTCACCGCGACCGACTTCAACCGCTACCACCCGGGCGGCAAGCTCGGCCAGCGCCTGATGCAGGTGCGGCGTCTCATGCACGAGGGTGCCGACATGCCGCTGGTGACGATCTCCGCCCGCCTGTCCGACGGAATCGTCGAAATGAGCTCGAAGCGCTTCGGCATCGTCGGCGTGGTGGATCTGGAAGGCTATCTGGTCGGCGTGCTGACCGACGGCGACGTCCGCCGCGCCTTCAGCGACAGCTTCACCGATCGCCCGATCGTCGAGGTGATGGGCGCCACGCCGCAGACGGTGGGCGGGGATACACTGGCGGTGACAGTCCTGGCGCGGATGAACGAGTCTCGGATCACCAGTATCTTTGTGGTTGAGGATGGCCGGCCGGCTGGGCTGGTGCACGTTCATGATCTGCTTAGGGCTAGATTAGCGTAACTCCGAATAAGTCTTTTTCAGGTGTAATACAGGTCTTTGTCTAGGCTAAGATTCGTCAGTTCGCGAACCTGAGAGGATTATGCGAGGTTTAGTTCTACCCCAAGCTTCTTCTGCAGTCGCTCATCAAACGTTACGATCCCGTTACAGATCGCGCCGGCCATGAGTTGCCCGTAGCCCGGTGCAGGCAATCGTTTCGACCGTTCGGCGAAGTTCGTCCGCGCCGGTCGAACTTGACCTGGTTGCCTGCGCTACAACGAGCGCAGGCACATCCGCCCTCTACATATGTAAGCGGGTCAGGCCGGTAACACTTCATCTCTCCACATCAAAGGCTGATCCGCGCAGCGCCACTATTAGCCTGTTCGTGGAGACGGAGCTTACCCAGAAGAGTCTCAACCGCCTTGAGGCCTTTGTCATCGCGCCATGCCAGGGTCACGTTTTTATAAAGTGCTAATGGAACGGACCTGTTCTCGATGTACGTACTGGAGGCCTGCATCTCCATTGTGGCTGGATCAAATGTGAAGCCGGAATAACTTTTCTTCCCCTCGATCAGGATAATCAACGCACCGTCATCCAGACCACTGAGCGTCACATGTCCAAGGATCATTCATAGTTATTCCGAGGTCGATCCGATATCGGATCGACAATCAGCTTCATAACAGTATCAACCCGAACTCGCTCGATGAAGTGCAACTTGTTCCTATTCGGGAAGGCATAGATGAGGATCAAGTGTCGAGGTAGGGATATCGAGCGGCCAAACCGCGTGGTCTAACGGCTCGGCAAGCCCGGCAGGCCTGTCGCAAGGGCGGGGGGCGAAATCTGCGCCTGCGGTCATGCGCGAGGGGGACTGCCTGCTGGAAGGCTGTTGCGAGACGAGCTTCCGGCGGTGATTGATAGCCTCTGGTGGATGTCACGCTGCCTGAACCGCGTCCGGATCACGTCGCGAAGCATCAGGACGCCAGGATAATCGCAATGGCCGTGCCACCTCGAATGCTAGCCTCCGCCATGTAAAGGAGGATCAAGCCTGGACACGGGGAGCAACCGCGGGAAGCAGGAGCAGCGCGAAATGCTTATTCGACGTCGGCTCGGGGTGGCCATGCAGGGGGGTGGTGGAGCTGAGCGGGATCGAACCGCTGACCTCCTCATTGCGAACGAGGCGCTCTCCCAACTGAGCTACAGCCCCGCCGTGCAGGCCGCGGATAAATAACCGAGGCTGGGGGCAAGTCAAGGCCCATCCCCCTGCACGCCGGGTGCCGCCTTGGGTGCCGTTGCATGGCCGAACCGGGACCGTTAGTTTCGGGGCTACGACACACGTTTAAGGACCATGCCGTGATCACGGCCATCTTTGCCCTGCTCTACCTCGTCATACGTATCTACGTGGCGGTGCTGCTGATTTCCTGCCTGTTCAGCCTGCTGTTCGCATTCGGGGTTCTGGACAACCGCAATCGCCTGGTCCGCACCGTCGGCGAGTTCCTGTATCGCGCCACCGAGCCCGTGCTGGCACCGGTTCGCCGTATCCTGCCGCAGTTCGGCAATGTCGATTTGAGCCCGCTGGTGGTCCTGCTGGTCGCCCAGTACCTGCTGGTGCCGCTGCTGATCGCCGTCGAGACGGCCATCCTTACCCACTCGACGCAGCAATTCTTTTCGTGACCGGGTCGCCCGGTCCGGTTGCAACCGGGCCCGGGTCCGCCCGTCCGCGCGTCGCCGTCCTGATCCCCTGCTACAACGAGGAAGTGGCGATCGGCCAGGTGGTCCGCGACTTCCGGGCCTCGCTGCCCGGCGCGACGGTCCATGTCTATGACAACAACTCCACCGACCGCACCCGCGACGTCGCCCGCGATGCCGGTGCCGTGGTCCGGCTCGAGACGCTGCAGGGCAAGGGCCACGTGGTCCGCCGCATGTTCGCCGACATCGAAGCCGACCTCTACGTGCTGGTCGACGGCGACGGCACCTACGATGCCGATGCCGCCCCGGACCTGATCCGGCTTCTGCGCAAGGATGGGTTGGACATGGTGAACGCGGCGCGGGTGACCGACCGCACTGCCGCCTACCGTCGTGGCCACGTGCTCGGCAACCAGGTGCTGACCGGGCTGGTGAACACCATCTTCGGCAAGCGCCTGTCGGACATGCTCTCCGGCTACCGGGTGTTCTCGCGCCGCTTCGTGAAGTCGTTCCCGGCCCTGTCGTCCGGCTTCGAGACGGAAACCGAGCTCACGGTGCACGCACTCGAACTGCGCATGCCGATCGCCGAACTGCCGACCCGCTATATCGAGCGCCAGGAGGGATCGGTCTCCAAGCTGCACACCTATCGCGACGGCGTGCGCATCCTGCGGACCATCGTCATCCTGATGAAGCAGGAGCGTCCGCTGGCGTTCTTCTCGGCGATCAGCGTGATCATGCTGCTGACCGGCCTGGGGCTCGGCATACCGGTGGTGCTGCAGTTCCTGGCGACCGGTACCGTGCCGAAGCTGCCGAGCGCGGTTCTCGCCCTCGGCTTCGTGCTGATCGCCTGCCTCAGCTTCGTCTGCGGCCTGATCCTCGACAGCGTCACCCGCGGCCGCCTCGAGTTCAAGCGGCTGGCCTACCTGTCGCATCCCGCCCCGGAGTTCGATCCCGGCAACGCGTCCTGAACCGGTGGGCGGACGTCGGACCTTGTTCATTTCGGACTTCGACGCTGCAGCGTAGAATGAGAATTTCACTTTACCCGTGATAGTTATGCTGCTTGCCTCACCGGCCACGGGAGATTGATGCTCCCGGAAACAGAGGAGATGCCCTTGGATCATTTGCATCCACGCCGATCGCCCTGCTGCCCATGAGCAGTTCGACGCTTCCCGATCCGGCCTCGGCGAGTATCGCCATCGTCGGTGCGGGCTTCAGCGGCACCTTGCTGGCGCTGCATCTGCTGCAGCGCAGCCCGCCGCAGACCCGCGTGATCCTGATCGAGCGCAATGCCCAGTTCGGGCGCGGCGCCGCCTACTCGACCGGCAACTCGAGCCACCTGCTGAATGTGCCCGCCGGCAAGATGAGCGCCTTCCATTCGCGTCCGCTCGACTTCCTGCACTGGCTGCAGTCGCTGTCCGAGGCCGACCTGTGCGGCATCGTGCCGGGTCCCGGCACCTTCGTGCCGCGGCGGATGTTCGGCCGCTACATCCGCCATTTGGTCAATCTCGAGATGAAGGTGCCCGAGCACGGCGACCAGCTCGAGCTGGTCCGCGGCGACGTCACCGACATCGAGCCGAACGGCGGCGGCCTGACACTCACGCTCGATCGCAACCGGACCATCACCGCCGACCGCGCCGTGCTGGCGACCGGAAACTTCCCGCCGGCAGCCCCTCCGGTCGAGGATCCGGCCTTCTACGACAGCCCCGCCTACAAGCCCGACCCCTGGGGGCCGGACACGCTGGCCGATCTCGATCCGGACATGCCGGTGCTGCTGATCGGCACCGGCCTGACCACCATCGACACCATCGTCTCGCTGCTCGACCAGGGCCATCGCGGGCCGATCACCGCCCTGTCGCGGCGCGGCCTGATGCCGCATCGGCATGCCGCAGGCGGGGCCGGTTCGGCGCCGGAGACAGACTCCTTTCCGACCAGGCTGAACGTCCTGACCCGTGCGCTCCGCAGCAGCAGCCTGCGGCAGGCGACGATCGGCGGCAGCTGGCACGCGGTGATCGACGAACTCCGCCCGATCACCACCGAGCTGTGGCAGGCGATGTGCACCGCCGACCGGCAGCGGTTCCTGCGCCATCTGCGTCCGTGGTGGGACACCCATCGTCATCGGGTGTCGGGCCCGGTCGCCGACCGGATCGAGGCGGCGCGTGCAAGCGGCCAGCTTCGGGTCCGCGCCGGACGGATCCGCAGCTACCGCCAGGATGGTCCCGATGCCGAGGTCGAGGTGGTGTTCCGGCCCCGATTCGCCGACGAACTGGACAGCGTGACGGTCGGCCGTGTCATCAACTGCGCCGGGCCGGATGCGGATTACAGCAGGATCCGTGATCCGCTGGTGCGCAGGCTGCTGGGCAAGGGGCTGGCACGCCCGGATGCGCTCTGCCTCGGCCTGGACGTGACCACCAATTGCGCGCTGCTCGGGGCGGACGGATCGATCTCCCGCCGGCTATTTGCCGTGGGCCCGGTCACCAAGGGCACGTTCTGGGAAATGACCGCGGTTCCCGACATCCGCCAGCAGGCCGAGTTCCTGGCCGGTCAGCTGGCCGCCCTGGTCCGCCCCGGGCCGGTACTGGCCTAGGTCTCTAGACCATCAGGGTCGGCAGGCCGGGCATGACCCGGCCGCCAGCCGTCAGGGCTGCGTCTGGGATCGCCCGATCGCGCCGACGGCCGGACTGATCGACGGCGCCGGAAGGCTGCCATGCCCGGTATTGCCGCTATCCGCCGGCGGAGCCTGTCCGACCGTGTTGTTGGCGTTCGGATACCAGTCCGGCACCGTCGCGCGCCGGTCGTTCCGGACCGCGTCGACATCGGTCTGCCGGATCTGGCGATAGAGCGAGCGCTGGGTGGCATAGGGGTCCAGCGCCTGCTCGTTCAGCTTCTTGAGATCGTCGATATGCGGCGCGATGCCGTCGACCGCGGCCAGCCCGGTCGAGATCGTGTTCAGGTGGTTGATGCCGTTGAACGCGACCCAGGTGTAGGGGCTGACAATGGTGTCGACGCCGCGGCCGACGCCGTCGCGTACGCCGGAGGGGCCGAACACCGGGAGATAGAGATACGGGCCGGCGGGAATGCCCCAGAGGGCCAGTGTCGTGGCGCCCTCGGCCGAATGGTCCGGGTAGCCGATCAGCTTGGCCACATCGAACACGCCGCCGATGCCGGCAGTCGAGTTGACGATGAAGCGCACGAACGTATCGCCGGCGCGGCGCGGCTTGGTTTCCAGCACATCGTTGGCGAGCTGCACCGGCGAGGCCAGGTTGTTCAGCACGTTATGGATGCCGGTCCGCACCGGAGCCGGGAATATGTAGTTGTAGCCACGCGCCACCGGGGTCAGCACGTAGGTCAGCAGCCCGTCGTTGAAGGCGTAGAACACCCGGTTGGTCGGCTCGAGCGGGTCGTTGTTCGCCTTGTAGTCTGCCAGCGCGTCAGGGTCGCTGGCCGGCGGACGCGTCGCACAGCCGCCGACCGAGAGCGACGTTATCAGCACTGCTGCCAACGAGGCGGAAAACGGGGCAGCCGAAGCCATGCCACGTCGGCCAGGCTTCGAGCCTGTCCGTGCCGCCCGGATCAACTGCCGCATCGTGCCTCCCCAGTCTTCGCCATCGTCTTCGCCATCGTCATCGTCGCCGCGCATGCGCAGAGTCTGCCGCATGAGTAGAAGCTACCGCCGCCGCCGGGAAGAGCAGCCGGGACACAGCAACCCGTGAAGCGACACGACGCCGGTAACGGACCGGATCGCTAGACCCGGAACACGTAGTTCGCGCCCGGCTTGCGCTCGATATCGGGTGGGAAGGCAGCACGCTTCTCGTCGAAGTAGCGGCGGCGATGGTCGCCCGCGTCGGCCCGGTTGTAGGTGAGGTACAGCACCCGGCGCGACCCGTCGGTCAGGTTCGGCTTGGAGGCATGCGGCACGAAGCTGTCGAAGAAGATCACGTCGCCGGGCTCGGTCGGAACCGCGACCAGCCCGAGCTCGTCCTCGGACAGCGGCGTCCATTCCGCGCCGATCAGGGCATGCGCGCGCGGAGCGGTGGCGATCTCGAGGCAGCCATTCTGGATCGTGGCCGCGTCGATGGTGACCAGGGCGGTCACGAAGATCGGTGCATACACGGTCCAGCCAGCCTGCTGGTCCTGGTGCGCCTTGAAGCCGTCCCCGCCCGGGTACTTGAAGTTGATCTTGTCCTTGAACAGCACGGTCTCGCCATCCATCAGCACCGACAGCCAGCGGCTCAGTGCGCCATGCCGGGCGACCTCGTCCATGACCGCATCGTGGCTGCAGAAATCCTCGATCCGCTGAACCACGCGCTGGCCGGACTGAAGGAGGCTGTCCTCGTGATAGACCATCTGGCCGCCGACGATTTCGGGGGCCGCCGCGATCTCGCCGGTGCGATCGATCAGCGCCCTGGTCTCGGCGGGCGAGAAGAACCCGCGCACGACGAGGTATCCGTCACGACGCATCGCCTGGATCTCGGCGACCGTCGGCATCCGCGCGCCGGCGCAGTCGATCGCCGGCCGGGGCTGGAACGCGGCGTTCATGCTGCGCCTCCGTCGAGCAGGGGCAGCAGGGCTTCGGCTTTGACCACGTCTTCCATGAAATCGATCTCCGTCCAGGGTAGCCCGCTGACGTCCTCGAACCCGAACATCGGCGAAGCCGATGCGCCGGCCCGGGAGGCGTCGTCGCGGATGAGGGCCCGAATAGGCTCCTCGTATTCGATCATGCGACCGCCGCCGGAGACGGTCGCATGCACACGCAAGGCCAGGCTGGCAGCGATATCTGCCGAGAACCGGAAGAAACCGACCGACTCGCCGTACCATAGATGGGGTGCGTCGGGCTGCTTGGCGAAATCGACGATCCGTCCGTCCGCATCGACGCAGATCCGGACCGGTTCGTCGCCGGGCTCGATCTCGCGATCCAGCAGCAGCACCGCCGGATGGGTGCTGCCGAACAGCCGCTCGATCATCGCCTGGCCGTAGAGGACGTCGGCATCCATCAGCACGACCGGGCCGCCATTCTCCACCACCGCCCGCCCGGCATCGAGGGACACGATGCTGCCCTCATGCCAGTCCGGATTGTGGATCAGGGTCACGCTGTCGCGTCGTCCCAGCCGCTCGAGTTCCGCCTCGATCAAATGGGCCTGGTAGCCCACGACCAGATGGACGGGTCCGGCGCCGGCTTGCGCCAGCCTTTCGAGATGACGCTGCAGCAGGGTCCGGCCACCGAAGGGGAGCAGGATCTTCGGGATGCCGGAAGCGGGGCCGTCGGTTCCCGAAAGGCGGCGTCCGCGTCCTGCGGCGAGGATCAGGACCGGGGGAGGAGCCCAGGCATGGGGACGTAGGCTCATCGCTTATTGTGGCCAATCCATACGGAATGATAGAAGAGTTTAGGACAATTACATGACACTCCGATGAGGATCGCGCAAATTGACGACCGGGACTGAGCCGACCCGCAACATGAAGTTGCGCGATCTCGATGGTACACGTTCCGGCGCATCAAGCCCTCAACAGTCCCAAGCCCCCGTTTCGCGCTTCTCGCGGCTTCGCGCGATGCTCGCCGGCCCGGATCTCTCCTTCCTGATGGAGGCGCATAGTGGCCTCTCCGCCAAGATCGTCGAGGAAGCGGGCTTCCAGGGCATCTGGGGCTCCGGCCTCTCGATGTCCGCGGCACTCGGGCTGCGCGACAACAACGAGGCGTCCTGGTCGCAGGTGCTCGAGCAGGTCGAATACATGGCCGATGCGACCTCGCTGCCGATCCTGCTGGACGGCGATACCGGGCACGGCAACTTCAACAATGTCCGCCGCTTCGTGCGCAAGCTGTGCGAGCGCGGCGTTGCCGGCGTCTGCATCGAGGACAAGCTGTTCCCCAAGACCAACAGCTTCATCGGCGAGGCCCAGCCGCTTGCCGACATGGAGGAGTTCTGCGGCCGCATCCGGGCCGGCAAGGACAGCCAGACCGACGATGATTTCTCGATCGTGGCCCGGATCGAGGCGCTGATCTCCGGCCATTCGATGGACGAGGCGTTGCGCCGTGCCGAGGCCTATCACCAGGCTGGTGCCGATGCGATCCTGATCCATTCCAAGAAGCGCACCGCGAACGAGATCATCGGTTTCATGGAGCGCTGGGGCAATCGCTGCCCGGTGGTGATCGTGCCCACCATGTACTACGGCACGCCCACCGACGCGTTCCGCAAGGCCGGCGTGTCGACCATCATCTGGGCCAACCACCTGGTCCGTGCCTCGATCACCGCGATGCGCACCACGGCCGCCCATATCCATGCCGACCAGAGCCTGACCCAGGTCGAGGGCCGCGTCGCCAGCGTGAAGGACATCTTCGCGCTGATGGACAACGACGAACTGGAGACCGCCGGCGACCGCTATCTGCCGGTGACCGGTGGCCCGGGCATGACCGATCCCGCGATCGCCGAAGCCACCGGTGCCGCCGGCGATCTCGCGGCAAGCGATGCGCCGGTGCGCGGCATCGTGCTGGCCGCGTCCCAGGGCGAGGCGCTCGGCCCACTCACCGCCGACCGGCCGAAATGCATGGTCGACGTGCGCGGTCGTCCGCTGCTGAGCCAGCTGCTGGACACGCTGCGCCAGAGCGGCGTGCGCGACATTGCCGTAGTCCGCGGCTTCGCGAAGGATGCGATCAGCGCCGAAACGGTGCCCTCGGCCGGCCTGACCCTGCTCGACAACGACCGGTTCGCGACCACCGGCGAAGTGGCGTCGCTGCTGCGTGCCGCCGATCGGCTGACCGGCGAGACCGTGCTGGTCTATGGCGACGTGTTGTTCCGCCGCTACATCCTGGACGCGCTGATGGGCGTGGAGGCGGACATCGTCATAGCCGTGGATGCGCTGCGCCAGCGGGCCGAGGGCCAGCGCGGCGCCCATAACCCGCACCCGCGCGACTTGGTGCTGGCCGACAAGCCGTTCTCGACCAGCTACCTCGACGACGAACCCGCGATCCTCTCGGCGATCGGCAGCGTGGCCGTTGGTGACAGCATGGGCGAGTGGATCGGCCTGATGCGGCTGAGCGCGCGTGGCGCCGGCCTGGTGCGGGCCGAGCTCGAATCGATGCAGGCCGACGGCTCGGCCGACCACGCCGATATCCCGGCTCTGCTCGCACGGGTCGCCGCAAGGCATCCGGTGGCGGTGCACTACATCACCGGGCATTGGCTCGATGTGGACACCATGACCGACCTGGCGGACGCGCGAAACTTCTCCTGATCCTGGCAGCGGGTTGGTGTCGAGCCCATCTACAGGGCCCGACACCGAACCGAGGTCGTCATGCGCCGTCTGATCCTGCTGGTCCTGCCGATCGTCACCGCATGCGCGGCCTCACCCGTCCGGGAAGCGCACGAGAGCGACGTCCACTGCATCCATCGGCTCTACGATTTCCCGAACCGTTCCAGCCCGTTCCCGACCGCCGCCAGCCAGTGCGCCGTGAACCGGACGGTCGACCTGACCGGCGACCCGTATTTCCAGGTGCTCGCCAGCAGCCTCAATGTCCCGTTCATCGACCGCAACCCGAAGCATGACAGCAGCATCGTGCTGACCGGCAGCAGGGTCGCCCAACCGACCGACCAGCCCCCACCGCCGCAGGTGTCCCTGCGCTGAGAGGGAGACTGAGAAGGGTTTTCCCCGGCATCCGATCGGTCTAAGCCGGCGACATGATCCAGGCCCAGACCTTCATCGATGCCGCCGCCGCGCGAGGCCTCGACTTCTACAGCGGCGTGCCGTGCTCGTTCCTCACGCCGATGATCAACCGGGTGATCGGTGCCGGTGGCGAAGGCGGCCGGCTGGACTATGTCGGTGCCGCCAGCGAGGGCGAGGCCGTGGCAATTGCCTCCGGCGCCTGGCTCGGCGGTCGCGGTGGCGTGGTCATCTGCCAGAACTCCGGGCTCGGCAACTGCGTCAATCCGCTCACCTCGCTGAACGTGCCGTTCCGGATTCCGCTGCTGCTGATCACCACGTGGCGTGGCCAGCCGGGCCTCGCCGACGAGCCGCAGCATGTGCTGATGGGGCAGATCACCCAGGCGATGCTCGATCTCTGCGCCGTGCCGAACCAGGCATTCCCGAAGCAGGATCATGAGATCGGTCCTGCCCTGGACGCAGCCTTTTCCCGCTTCGAGAACGACAACCTGCCGTTCGGACTGGTGATGGAGCAGGGCAGCGTCGCCGAGGAATCCCTGCCCGAAACCGCTTCGAGGCTGCCGGCTCCCGGTACATGGTCCGACCTGCGTCGCCACGCTGGCCGACCGAGCCGGGTCGCGTTGCTGGAACGGCTGCTAGCGTTGTCGCCCGACGAGGCGGCGGTCATCGCCACCACGGGCAAGAGCGGGCGCGAGTTGTTCACCCTGTCGGACCGGGAGCAGCACCTCTACCAGGTCGGCTCGATGGGCGGCGCCTCGGGCATGGCGCTGGGCGTGGCCCTCACGGTGCCGGACCGGCCAATCGTCGTGCTGGACGGGGACGGGGCCGCGCTGATGAAGCTTGGTTCGCTGGCGACCATCGGTGCAAGGCAGCCGAAAAACCTGATCCATGTGCTGCTGGATAATGGCGTTCACGACTCGACCGGCGGACAAAGTACCGTCTCGGCGTCGGTCGATTTTGCTGCGATCGCGCTGGCGTGCGGCTATCGCCTGGCCATTTCGACAGACGACGAAGCTGGATTTGCCCAAGCCGTCACAGCGGCATTGGCGAGCCCAGGTCCGGTTCTCATCCATGCCCGAATGATGCCGGGGTCTATGAAGGTGCTTGGACGACCGACGATCGCGCCGCACGATGTGGCGCGGCGCTTTCGCGGTTTCCTGAGCGAAAAACCGGTCCGGAAGGCCTGAGCCTTCCGGACCGATTCAGGCTCAGGGAACGTCGGCGCGCGGCGGCAGGGTCGTGCCCGACACGCCTGTGGTCGAGGTCGTCGTGGACGGCGTCCACGGCTCGGCAGCCTCGTCATGCTTGGTCCAGCCGCCGGCCTGGTACTCGCCGCGACGGGTCGTGGTGTCGATCGCCGTGTGACGATCGAGCACGCTCTCGACCAGTGCCGCCTGCGAGTCGTCGGCACGAACCGTGACCAGGTTGCCGCCGCGACGCACTGTCTCGGCATAAACGTGCGCGTCCTCGTGCGGGACGCCTGCGCCGGTCAGCATGCCGACCAGTCCTCCGGCACCGCCGCCGACCGCTGCGCCGACGCCGGCGCCGGTCAGTGTCGCGACCAGCCAGCCGGCGGCGATGACCGGGCCGACGCCCGGGATCGCCAGCGAGCCGATGCCGGCCAGGAGCCCGACGCCACCGCCGAGAATGGTGCCGATCGAGGCGCCGGTTCCGGCGCCCTGCTCGGCATCTTCGGCCTTTTCCTCATGCGCAAGGGTGTGGTCGGTGGTGCCGCCCGTCTTGCCTTCGTTGCCGATCAGGCTGATGTCGCTGTGCGGAATGCCGGCATCTTCGAGCGCGGTGACAACGCTGCGCGCATCGGCATAGCTGTCGTAGGCGCGCGTGATGGTGCGCTGTGCCATGGAAAGACTCCTGTGATTATAACCAAGTTTCGTTTATTCGAACGCGCGTCCGATTACTCGGTGCCGACGCTGCCCTTGTAGTCTTCCCAGACCTTGACGGCCGCGCCGTCATGCATGGCGGTGCCGTGCCAGACCCCGTTATCGTCCTTGGTCAGGTCCTTCACCTGGGTGAAGCCGTGCTTCATGATGCGGTGGCCAGCCTGCTTCTTGGTGAAGCTGTTGGCGCCCTTCGCCGGCATCGCGGTGCTGGCGCCGGTGGTCGCGACCGCCTGGTTGTGGTCGGTCATATTGTTGCTCATGCCGGATGCCGGGGCGTCGGTCGCCGCGGTGCCGGTGGTCGCATCTGTTCCGGCAGCGCCGTTCGTCGTCGCGCCGGTCGCGGTGGTTCCGGTCGTGTTGGTCCCGGCACCCGCGGTCTGTGCATTGGCGGTCTGTGCATACGTTCCGCCGACCAGTGCCGTGAAGGCGATGGCGGCGAAGAAGGTCGCGGACTTCATGTGACGTTCCTCATTGTCTTGCTGCAGGGTGCAGTACGCGTGACAACGACGGTGCGTGCGGATCGTTTCAAGGCGGTTTCAAGGCACGCTTACGCGCCTGATTCAGGGCGTACGGAGCATCATTCCGCCGACATGCCGGCCGGCCGGATCGGGATGCTCTGCCGACGCGACAACAAACTCTAGCGAAGCGACCGCTGCGCCGCTGTCAGGGTGTTGCGCAGCAGGCAGGCGATCGTCATCGGCCCGACGCCGCCCGGCACGGGGGTAAGCCGGCCCGCGCGACCCATCGCTTCATCGAACACCACGTCGCCGACCAGCCGGGTACGGCCTTCCGGCGTCGTCACGCGATTGATCCCGACATCGATGACCGTCGCACCCGGCTTGATCCACTCCCGCCGGACCAGTCCCTTGTGCCCGGTCGCCACCACCAGGATATCCGCCAGGCATGCCAGCGCGCCCACGTCCGCGGTCGCGACATGGCAGACGGTGACCGTGCATTCCTCCTGCAGCAGGAGTTGCGCCATCGGCCGCCCGACCAGGTTGGACTTGCCGACCACCACCGCATGCAGGCCCTTGAGGCTGCCGAGTTCGCCCCGCAGCAGCAGCAGGCAGCCGAGCGGGGTGCAGGGGACCAGCCCGGGCAGGCCGAGCGTGGTCAGGCCGACATTCATCGGGCCCAGCCCATCGACATCCTTGGCCGGGTCGATGGCGCTGGTGATCAGGGCGGCATCGATCCCGCGAGGAAGCGGCAACTGTACGAGGACGCCGTGGATGGTCGGGTCCGCATTGAGATCTGCGACCAGCGACAGCAGCTCCTGCTGCGTGGTCGAACCGGGCAGTATGTGCGCGATCGAGCGCATGCCGACCTGTTCGGTATGCGCGATCTTGGAGCGGACATAGACCTCGCTGGCCGGGTTGTTGCCGACAAGCACCACCGCCAGTCCGGGCACGATGCCGTGTTTCTCGGCGAGCTGGGCCACCTCGAGCTCGATTTCCGCGGTCAGGCGGGCGGCATGCGCCTTCCCGTCGATGAGACGCGTCTGGATCTGCCCCGCCTGCATCGGTATTGCCGGCACCGGGATGATGTTGGAGCGTGTCATGGGCGCCTCTCTCGGTGCAGTCGATGCAGTGCCGGCCAGGACAGCGACTGGAAACCCGATGTCGATGCAGGCAGGATGCGGCCGATGAAGCCCATACGAAAGAACTTCGGCAGCGACAATGTCGGTCCTGTCAGTCCAGCCATCCTGAATGCCATGATCGAGGCGAACGAGGGGGCGGTGCCATCCTACGGCGCCGACGCCTGGACTGCACGGCTGCAAACGGTCGTGCGCGATGTCTTTGAAACCGAGGTCGATGTGTTCGCGGTCGCCACCGGCACCGCAGCGAACGCCCTCGCCTTGTCGGCGATGGTGCCGACCTATGGCGCAGTCTATTGCGACGCCTCAGCGCATATCGATACCGACGAGTGCGGTGCGCCGGAATTCTTTACCGGCGGCGCCAAGCTGCTCGGCCTGCCGAGCCGCGATGGCCGTCTCTCGCCCGCAGCGCTCACCGCGCATCTCGAGGCCGGGCGCGGCATCGGCGTGCATAAAAGCCGTCCCACCGCGCTCAGCATCACCCAGGCGACCGAGTGGGGAACCATCTACGGTGTCAAGGACGTGCAGGCGATCGGCGAGACCGCACGCGGGCTCGGACTTTCGCTGCACATGGACGGCGCCCGCTTCGCCAATGCATTGGCGACGCTCGGTTGTTCGCCTGCCGATATCACCTGGAAGGCCGGCATCGACGTCCTGTCGCTCGGCGCTACCAAGAACGGTGCCATGGCGGCCGAAGCGGTGGTCTTCTTCAGGCGCGACCTGGCAGAGGAATTCTCGCGCCGTCGCAAGCGGGCGGGTCATCTCTGGTCGAAGTCGCGATACCTGAGCGCCCAGCTCGTCGCCTACCTGACCGACGATCTCTGGCTCCGGAACGCGCGCCAGGCTAACGCTATGGCAACACGCCTCGCCCGGGGACTGCTCGAGCTCGATGGGGTCGGCCTGCTGCACGAGGTGCAGTCGAACGAAGTGTTCGCGGTGCTGCCCGAGCCGGTGATCGGCCGGCTGGAGGCGGCCGGCTTCACCTTCTATCGCTGGTATCTGCCGGCCGGGGACACCCCGGTTCCCGGCACCGCGCCGGTTCGCCTGGTGACCGGTCTTGATACCGAGGCAGCCGATGTCGACGCGCTACTGGTGGAGGCAAGGGGCTGATCACAGCCCCGGGCCCACGTCAGATGGAGGCGAGAGCGTAGAGCACGCGCACCCAGGAGCGGGTGCCGCGATGGAAGCTCGACAGGTCGTATTTCTCGTTCGGCGAGTGGATGCGGTTATCGGCGCGGGCGAAGCCGATCAGCAGGCTGTCCATGCCGAGCGACTCCTGCAGGTCGCGCACCACCGGGATCGAGCCGCCGCTGCCGACCACGGCCGCCTCGGTGCCCCACTCCTCGGTCAGCGCCGCCAGCGCTGCCCGCAGGGATGGGCCCTCGATCGGCAGGCTGCTTGCGGTCGATCCGCCATGCGACCGGAAGGCGACGCTGCAGTCGGGGGGGATATGAGCCTGGACATGCGCCCGGAAGGCGGCCCGGATCGTTTCGGGGTCCTGGCCCGATACCATCCGGAACGAGACCTTGGCCGAGGCCTTGCCCGGCAGGACCGTCTTGAAGCCTTCGCCGCCGTAGCCGCCGGTGATGCCGTTGATCTCGTAGGTCGGCCGCGCCCAGGTCTGTTCCAGCGCCGAGAAACCGGGCTCGCCGGCCGGGATCGACAGGCCGACCGGGCCGAGCAGTTCGGCATCGGAAAAGCCGATCCGGTCCCAGCTTTCCTTCACCGTTGCCGGCAACGGCGAGACCCCGTCATAGAAGCCGGGCAGGGTGACGCGCCCCTCGGCATCGCGCAGCGAGGACAGGATCTCGACCAGCAGGTGCAGCGGGTTGCGCGCCGCATTGCCGTAGAGGCCGGAGTGCAGGTCGCGATCGGCGCAGGTGATGGTGATCTCCTCGCCGACCATCCCGCGCAGCATCGTGGTGATCGCGGGAACGTCGTCGCCCAGCATGTCGGTGTCGCAGATCAGCGCGAAGTCGGCCTTCAGCTCGTCCGCATGCGCGTCCAGGAAAGGCCGCAGGTTCGCGCCGCCGCTTTCCTCCTCGCCTTCCAGCAATACTGAAATCCGCAACGGGTAGCTGCCGTCCGCTGCCCGGATCGCCCGCAACGCCTCCAGGAACGTCATGACCTGGCCCTTGTCGTCTGACGCGCCGCGCGCGGTGATCCAGCGATCGGCCGCTTGACCGTCGCGTGCCGGCGCATCCACCAGGATCGGGTCGAACGGGTCGCGCGTCCAGAGCTCGATCGGGTCCACCGGCTGCACGTCGTAATGCCCATAGAACAGGACATGCGGCGCATTCAGTGCGGCAGCCCCCGGCGAACGGTCGTGTGCCACCACGATCGGCAGGCCCGGCGTATCCCGCACGCTCGCCTGGAACCCGAGCGAGGCCAGGTCGTCGCGCAGCCATTCGGCGGCGCGGCGACAATCCGGCGCATGGTCCGGCTGGGTGGATATGCTCGGAATGCGCAGGAGGGCAAACAGCCGCTCGAGGCTGGCATCGAGCTGGCGATCGACGTGATCGAGCGCCGGGCCCGGGTTGGAGCCGGCGGTGCGGGGGAAGGGTGCGTTCATCGGGCCAGCTTGCACCCGCCGCCGCCGGTTGTCAGCCGGGCGCCTGGATCAGGTTTGCGCGAAACAGCGTCTCAGGAGGGTGCCGCGGCTCCTGTATCCTGCTCCGGCTGGCTGTCCGGTGCGGGAGCGGTGGTGCCCTGGGCCAGCTTGCGCGTCTGCAGCATGGCGACGAAGTCGATCGGCTGGAGCATGACCGGCGGAAACCCAGCCTCGCGGGTGATGTCGGCGAGCACGCTTCGGGCGAATGGGAACAGCAGCCTCGGGCATTCCGCCAGCAGCAGCGGCTCGACCGCCGCCTGCATCACGTTCTGCAGGGTGAAGATGCCGCAATAGGCCAGTTCCAGCAGGAACGCGGTCTGCGGTGGTTCCTGGCCCTCGGCCGGCCGATGCGTGGTCGCACTGCACTTGATCAGCAGGGCGACCTCGAACACCGGATGATTTTCCTGCGCCTGGCGCGCCTGCACATCGAGCTGCACCGTCACGTGCGGCTGCAACGGCTGCATCGCATAGACCCCGGGCGCGCCCGGAACGCGGAAGCTGAGGTCGCGCACATACTGCGTCGAAAGTACCAGCGGCGGCAGGACCGGCTCGGGGGTCGTGGGACCGCCACCCAGGCTCGGCATGGTCTGTGCGATAGCGGAGGCAAGAGTGTCTGACATGATGATCGGTCGAGGCTCCGTTCTGTAACAAAGACTTACAGGAACCGCGCCAGCCGGGCGAGACCTGCCCGAACGCGGCGCGATGATACCGATCATTGCGATTTCGATGCATCCGAAACCCCATGGCGATCGTTTTAAACATTCACTGGTTGGAAGCGACCATCGTGTCGATCATGGACGACCCGGCAAGCCTCTCACGACGTTTCACCGAAGCCTGCGACGATACCGTCCCTGCGGGAAACCTGCTGGAGAGCTCCACCACCGTCAGGCTCGATCTGCCGCACCGCCTTGCCCTGTCGGACGCGCTCCTGCCGCTCGAAGGCACGGTCGATGCGTTCTGCCGGCTGCAGACACGGGTACGAGCAGCGTCGTTCGGAGATCGCCTGATCCGCGCCGAAAGCCGGTTCGACGCCCTGGCCCTGGGAACACCCGCCAGCAGCGCGGACGACCTTCTGCGCCTGCTGGTCCTGGAGGCTTCGGAGGAACAGCCAGGGCCACGTGCGATGCGCCAGGCGGCGAACGCCGTCGAGGCGCTCGAGCATGGCCTTCTCACGGTTCATGAGAACGGCGCCTCCGCGCTCACCCTCGGCCTGCTGCGGGATATGCACGACCGGCTCTGCGCTGGCCTGGACGAACCGGTAGCTCTCGACGAGACCAGGCAATCCACCCTGGTGGCCGACCCGATGCTGCGGGACCTCGAACGGTTCCTTGCCTGTTCGCCGGCCCTGCCGCTGCCGGTCCGGGTCGCGATCGTGGTGGCGCTGGTCGAGTGCGCCCAGCCGTTCGGGTCGGGCAATCGCCAGCTGGCTTGGCTGCTGCCGCCGATGATGATGGCAGCGGAAGGCCGGCTGCCGCTGTTCCTTGGACAGACCCTTGCAGCAGTCCTGGCGGATTACGAGACGGCCCTGGACGCACTGCGGGTCCGTCACGATTGGGAGGCCTGGATCTGCTTCTTCCTGAACAGGATGACACACGCCGCCGAGGTCGCGATCGACCGGCTGGAGCGCCTGGTGAGCTTGCAGCAGGCTCGCGAGCTCGAGCTCCTGCCACTGCGCTCGGATTCCACCGCGCGCCGGCTTGCCGAACTGGTGCTCGGCGTGCCGGTGCTGACGGTAGGCACGGCACAGGCCATGCTCGGCGTGTCGTTCCAGACGGCCAATGCAGCGGTCGCGACCCTGCAGAAGCTCGGTATCGTGACGCCCTATTCGAGCAATCGGCGCAACCGGGTGTTCATCGTCGAAGGAACTTTGGCGATGCTGGCAGGTGCCGGCCAGGCCTGACGCCGGCTCCGGGTAGGCGCTTCAGCTCAGGCGGCTGCGCAGGAAGCCCAGTGCCGGCAGAGGGGTCCAGCTCTTTGGCAGGTCGGTGCGGCGGATCGGTGCCACGCTGTAGCGCGGGATTGGCTGGCGCGTGCTGCGCAGGAAGTGCGCGTAGGCCTTCACCTGCTGCTCGCGCCAGGCCCGGTCGGCCAGTGCCGCATCCCGGTTCGGAAATATCTCGGCAATGCGGCTGGTGCGGCCGGCTTCCGCCATCACCGCCCACAGGCCGTCTTCTCCCGACCTGCCGTCGCGAACGCGCTGGAAAGGGACGACGTCACTC
Source organism: Lichenicola cladoniae (assembly GCF_013201075.1). Lineage (NCBI taxonomy): Bacteria > Pseudomonadati > Pseudomonadota > Alphaproteobacteria > Acetobacterales > Acetobacteraceae > Lichenicola > Lichenicola cladoniae. The sequence continues at coordinate 380,120 of NZ_CP053708.1, forward strand.
ATGCTGCGGTAACCCATGCATCGAGGTGGACCGTGCCATCAACGATGACGAGACCATGACGTTCGCTTGCTGTGCAAGAGCGTCATCGATGCCGGCCGGAACCTCCGGCCATCCGCCCCCGTTTCGATAGCGCGTCGAGAAGCGGCTCGCGCCGGAGGCCTCCCGTGTGCCTGAGCTTGCGGGACAGGCGGCCGACCGCTAGGAGCCAATCATGCTGCGCCTGATCATTGCACTTCCCTTCCTGATCCTCCTGGTCGTCTTCGTTCTGTTCAACGAGACGCCGCAGGCCATGGTATTGCCCGGCTATTCCTGGCAATCGTCTCCGGGCGTCGTGGCTCTGATCGCCGCGGTGCTGTTCTTCCTGGTCGGTGCCCTGGTGGTCTGGTTCTCCGAACTGCAACAGCGCCGGCGGGCTCGTCGTGCCGAACAGCAGGTGCGTGCTTTGGAGATCCAGGTCACCGAACTGCGTGCGCAACTGGCCCAGTCGGTCGCCCAGCACGTAACCCACCAGGGCAGCATCCCGTCCCTCGCCACCGGCACTTCGACGGGCCTTCCGCCGGCTGCCTACTGAAGCCCCGATGTCCGGTCGACGAAACGGTCCGACCCGGCTGATCCTGGCGGTCGACACGACCGACCCGATACAGGCCGCAAGCTGGCTCGAAGCGGCTGGCTCGTCCTGCGACGCGATCAAGCTGGGGCTGGAATTCACCTACGCGAATGGCTTCGACGCTGTGAAGCGGCTGGCCACAGACCGCCCGTTGTTCCTCGATCTCAAGCTGCACGACATTCCCAACACCGTGGCCGCCGCCATACGGGCCCTGGCCCCGGTCCGGCCGGCGATGCTGACCATCCATGCCGCCGGCGGGGCCGCCATGATCGAGGCCGCGCGTGACGCGATCGAGACCAGCTTCCCGCCCGACGAGCATCCGATCCTGCTGGCGGTGACCGTGCTGACCAGCCTGGACGCCGAGGCGCTGCACTCGACCGGTGTCGCCGGTGGCCCGCGCCAGCAGGTGCTTCGGCTCGGCCGGCTGGCGCTTGCGGCCGGCGCGCATGGCCTGGTCTGTAGTCCGCACGAGGTGGCACCGCTGCGCGACGCGCTCGGCGCCGATCCCTGCCTGGTGGTGCCCGGCATCCGCCCGGCCGGCGCCGCGACCGACGACCAGAAGCGCATCATGACCCCTGCCGAGGCGCACCGCGCCGGTGCGGACTGGATCGTGGTCGGCCGGCCGATCACCCGCGCGGCCGATCCCGGCGCGATGGCCGCTGCCATCGCCGCCGAACTGGCCGATACCATCCTGGAATGAGCGAAGATCGCGCCAGCCGGATCAAGGTGAAGATCTGCGGCATCCGGGACGAGGCCGCGCTGGACGCGGCGGTCGATGCCGGAGCGGACTGGATCGGCTTCGTGTTCTTCCCGCGCTCGCCCCGCTTCATCACTGCGCCGGAAGCAGCGGTGCTGCACCGGCGGCTGGACGGCAAGGCATCCGCCGTCGGGCTGTTCGTCGAGCCGGAAGAGGGCGACATCGAACGCGTCCTGCAGCAGGTGCCGCTTGACATCCTGCAGCTCTACACCGCCCCGGAGCGCGCCCGGTATCTCCGTGAGAGGTTCCGGCGACCGGTCTGGCTGGCGCATGGCGTGAGCCGCCGGGACCAGTTGCCGGCCGCGCATGGCCTGGATGGCCTGGTCATCGAGTCGCGGCCGCCGGACGATGCATCCCGTCCGGGCGGCAACGGCCTAGCTTTCGACTGGTCGATCCTGCGAGGCTGGCAGGCGCCTACCCCCTGGCTGCTCGCGGGCGGCCTGACGCCGGCAAATGTCCGCGAGGCGATTGAGCTGAGCGGCACATCGGCCGTGGACGTCTCCTCGGGCGTTGAAAGCAGCCCCGGATGCAAGGATCCGGCGCTGATCCATCGGTTCGTCAGGTCCGCACGCGCCGACTGAGCCAGGTCTCGAAGAGCATGTGCGGCAGTGTCAGCGCGGCCAGCCCCTGGATCGTCAGGCACAGCAGGCGCTGGTCGGCTGGGCCGTGATAGAGCGGCCATAATGCCGCGCCGATCAGCAGCGTCAGGGCGGTGACCGGCAGTGCCAGCAGCGCGGCACTCCTGACGTCCCGGATGCGCGGGGCACGGAAATTGTCCCGGATCAGGCCCTGCATGTGGGCAGGGGCATGAATGCAGACGAAGTAGATAGCGAATGCCGTGACCGGTGGTGCGACGATAAATACGCAGGCCAGCAGTCCGGGCAGCATCAGCCGCGATTCCTGACCCGTCTGCAGGCGCCTGACCAACCACGTGGCGGCGCAGGCCAGCCATATCAGCGATGCGGCCCACAACCAGGCAGGCGGCTGCACCATGACAGTCCGCGAGACTGTGCCGAGCACAAGGCCGGTCGCCCCTGGATGTGCCAGCACCGCCATCGCGATCGGGAGTCCACCATGGACCACCACGTCCAGCCGACCGGCGCTGTCGCGATCCTCGGTGCCAAAGTGCAGCACAGATGCGATGAGGAAGAGGACCAGGGTTGGCAGTGGCGCAAGATGCCACGCGAGCAGCACGCCGGCTGCCAGTGCGAGATAAGGCGCGGCGAAGATCAGGAACCAGACTCTTGGAAACCGGCTTCGGAGCAACGAGCGGGCCAATTCGCCGTCGAGAGCACCATGCGGCACTCCCAGGACGATGACGGTCAGTAAAGCCGAGATGGTGGCTGGCCCACTCGGTAGCCAACCACTTGCAGCGATGCCCGCCCCTATGAGCAGGAGCGGGCTAACCCTGGTCAGGGCGCGTGTCGTTGCCGCCGGAACGGCAATGGCGCCCTGATGCATCAGACTACCGGGCAGCGCGGCCGGCGACAGGCGCGGTATAGACCTCTGACAGGTCACGGTCGGTAATCTTGGTGTCGGACGCGATCGACATGAACCCGTAGACCACCTTCGCAGCGACATCGAGGATCAGGATGAACACGATCGCCGCAGTGTCGCTGACCACATAGAGCCCGTCCGGTGATACGAGCAACACCAGCGGGTAGATGAGCCAGATGACCGACAGGATCATCGCGTTGCGACGATAGACCGTCTGCACGTCATCACGCTCTTCGTGGTTCGCCTGCATCAGTGAGACCCAGATCACGTAATACACGCCGATGAAGGCAACGCACGAGATCAGGAACCAGATCCACTTCAGGGACGGGATTTCGGACGCACCGAAAAAGAACGATGTCACGATCATGACGACGTCGGCCAGCACGATCCCGACGATAGCACCGGTCCGCTTAGAGCCGGCATGCATTGCCGTGTACGCGAGAGACACCAGGAGCAACGGCGTGGTGAACGCCCAGTCGATGTATCGTGCGAAATAGAAGATGCGCGTTCCGTCGATTGGCGCTGCCGCCGTATGGAACGGCAGAATGACCGCACCCTGTCCGGTCGCCATGGCGAAATAGGAGCAGGCGGCAATGATCGGCACGATACCATGAAGTACCGTCTGCAATTCTTCCGCTTTAGTCCGTCGCTTGCCGGTAAGGAGAATGCCGAGACCGCCGATAAGCATGATGGCAGTCGTCAGCCAGAGCCAGCCTGAAGCACTCATGATGTTAACCCATCCTTTTGTCCAGTCGACTGACAAGGATGGAGCACTATTAGAGTTTCAAACTATTGCTCGCGGATAATAGATTCCGCGCGCCTGTCACATGTTTGCCCTCGCCCGGGTGTCCGGGCGAGGGCAGATTATCAATAGCCGTAGTAGCCGTAAGCCGGTGCTGCATAGACCACCGTGCCCGGAGCATATCCATAGGCAGGATACACCGGCTGCGGATACGCGTAACGCGGATAGCCGCCATAACCGTATCCGCCGTAGGGTGCCGCGACAGCCGCGCCAAGCGCCGCACCGGCCAGCAGGCCAACGCCAAGGCCCAGTCCACCACGCCCGTAGCCGCCACGATATCCATAGCCGCCGCCACGATAGCCGTAGCCACCATGATAGCCGCCGTAACCACCGTGATAACCACCATAGCCGCCGCCCCAGCGAGCCTCGGCCGGATGGGTCGTGGCTATCGCGCCGACCAGTCCGAGTGCCGCGGTCGCAATTATCAGGGGTCTACGCATCGTCGCCTCCTTGGCAATTCGCTGACGCCTAGAAGATAGGGAGGATCGGGTCGAAACAAAGGCGCCGCTGTGACCGGTTCATGTCGGTGTCGGATATCAGCCCTGCGGATTCGGATGGATCCTTCGCGCCACCCGCTCGATGGTCAGTCCCTGGACGATGATGCTGAACACCACGACGCCATAACACACCGCCAGAAGCGATGGCCGCAGGGCGGTCGCCGGCAGTTCCAGCGCCAGCGCCACCGAGATGCCGCCACGCAGGCCGCCCCAGGTCAGCAGGACCAGGGTGCCGCCACGATCCGTCCGGCGCAGATGCAGCGGAATGGCAGCCAGGAACACGCTGAGCGCCCGCACCAGGATCGATAGCGGGATCGCTACCAGCACCGCGGCCAGGTGCGACAGATGAAATGCGAGTGCCAGCACCTCGAAGCCGATCAGCAGGAACAGCAGCGCGTTCAATACCTCGTCGACAAGCGACCAGAACGCCATCAACTCGCCATGTCCGTGGTCCGATATCGCCGACCGGGTACGGCGGCTGCCCATGGTCAGGCCGGCGACGACGACCGCGATCGGGCCCGACATGTGCAGCGCGCTGGCGAGGCTGTAGGTCCCGGTGGCCAATGCCAGCGAGACGATCAACTCCAGATGCGGATCGCGGGCCGCTCGCATGAACAGCATGGACACGAAGCCCAACACCAGGCCCAGCAGGCTGCCGCCGACCGCCTCGAGGCCGAACCGGGTCAGGACTTCGCTCGCCGTCACCATCGGACCGCCGCCGACGGCGATGCCAAGCGCCAGCCCGAATACAACGACGCCGACCCCGTCATTGAACAAGCTCTCGCCGACGAACAGGGCTTGCAGCGGCGCGGGCAGGCCCACGCGGCGCAGCATGCCGACGACCGATACCGGATCGGTGGGAGCCAGGATCGCCCCCAGCACGATGCACCAGATCAACGGCACCGGCATGTCCACGAGTGGGAAGACCAGCCACATGCCGACGCCGAACAACGCGACCGCCAGGAGTGTCCCGACCACCGCCAGGGCGGTCACCGGGAGCCACTGCGACCGCAGATGGCCCAGATCGACCTGCAACGCGCCGGCGAACAACAGGAACGACAAAGCGCCGCCGAGCAGCGCCTGCGGCAGGTCGATCGTACTCAGGAGATTCCGCGACAGCGCGTGCAAGTCGTAGCTGCTGATCAGCGGATCGATCGCCAGCACCACCAGCGAGATCACGAGCGATATCACCAGCACGCCGATTGTCATCGGCAGCCTCAGGGTGCGGTCGTTGATGACCCCGAATATCGCCGCAAGCGTCAGGAGCAGCGCGAACAGGCCAAGCGGCGTCATGGGCGCCGGTATCCGGCAGGGAGTAAGGCTATGGCCGGCGAAGAGGATCTGGAAAGAAGGACCTGCATGACCCGGGTCTATCACGATCCGGCCGCAACCGCGGGAACGGCTGACAGGAAAGGTCGGGCGGCTCCCGGAGAGCCGCCCGGAGATCCTACTTCTTCAGCGTGAAGGCCGAGACGTAGTCGCCCACATTGGCCTTGGTGATGAGAACGCAGTTGAACAGCTGCTTCTCCTTGGCGACGCCGGTCTTGCCGGTTTTCAGGAAGGAATCCGCCTCGTCCACGGCTTTCGCGGAGAACACGGCCACCGGCTGCAGCACGGTGTATTGCAGTTCGCCGGCCTTGATCGCCGCGACCGCGTCGGGCGATCCGTCGAAGCCGCCGACCTTGATGCTGGACAGCTTTCCGGCCTCTTTCAACGCCGAGATCGCGCCAAGCGCCATCTCGTCGTTGCCGGCGATCACGCCGTTGATGTCGGGGTGGGCCTGGAGCAGGTTCTGCATCTTGTCGTGGCCCTGCGTCCGGTCCCAGTTGGCGACCTGCGAGCCGACCTTGACCAGTCCGGTATACTGGCTGAGCACCGTCTCGTAGCCGTTCGAGCGGGTCGCGGCATTGTTGTCCGAGGGTGAGCCGAGCAGCTCGACGTAGTTCGCCTTCTGGCCGACATCCTTCACCCAGCGCTGCGCTCCGAGGGCCGCACCCTGCGCGTTGTTGGACACGAGCTGCGCCTTGGCGAGGCCGGCCTGGTTGATCTCGGCATTGACCAGGAACACCGGGATGTTCGCGGCGATCGCCTTCTTCACCGCGCCGATCGAGCCGCTGGCATTGGCCGGATCCAGAATGATCGCCACGGACCGGTTGGTGATCGCGGTGTCGATCAGGTTGCTCTCGGTGTTGGTATCGCCCTTCGACGCGCCGACGGTGGCGGTATATCCGAGCTTCTGTGCCTCGGCGGCGGCCACCTTGCCCTCGGTAAGCCAGTACGGGTTCGAGGGGTCGTTCACTATGATCGACATCAGCCCGCCCTTCGAGGGTGCGGCCAGTGCCGGTGCCATGGATGCCGCGATCGCCGGGGCCGCCAACGTCAGGGCGGTCATGGTCAGGAATGTTTTTCTTTTGGACATGGTATTTCCTTTTTTTGGTAGGCGAAACTGTTCGACCGACGTCAGCCCGGCTGCAGTGCCGGTGTTGGGGAGCCGGGTGTGCCGGCCTGGCGCTTGGGCCGGCGGCGGTACTGCACCGCGTTGAGCAACACGGCCAAAACGATCACGGCACCGGTGAAGACCGTCTGCCAGTAGGACGAGATCCCGATGATGACGAGCCCATCTGACAGGAAGCCGATAACGAAGGCGCCGAGCAACGTCCCGCGGATGTTGCCGCGACCGCCGGTCAGTGCGGCACCGCCGATGACCACCGCGGCGATTGCGGTCAATTCATAGGACAAGCCCGCCGTCGGCCCGGCCGAGGTGAGCTGCGACGACAGGATCAGGCCGGCCAGGGCGGCACACACGCCGGACAGCACATAGACCGTGACCTGCACCTGCTTGACCGGGACGCCGGAAAGCTCTGCCGCGCGCTCGTTGCCGCCGGATGCATACAGCCAGCGCCCGAACGCGGTTCGGCTCAGAACGAGATTTCCGAAGAAGGCGACCACGATCAGGACCAGCACGCCGATCGGCATGCCGAACAGATGGTTGAACCCGAGCCAGTTGAAACCGGTATTCCCGAGTTTCGGACTGCCACCAAGGCTGTTGTACGTCAGGCCGTTGGTGATCAGCAGTGCCGCACCGCGCGCCACGTACATCACGCCGAGGGTGGCCACGAAGGCAGGCACCTTGAAGCGTGCGATCAGCACGCCGTTGACCAGCCCGACCAGCCCGCCCAGCAGGCAGGTCAGGATCACCACCACCCAGACCGGCGGAAACAAGGTGATGCCGAGGCTGGTGACCGTCACGCCCTGCATCAGGAAGCCGGCAATCACCCCGGACAATCCGAGCGTCGATCCCACCGACAGGTCGATCCCGCCGTTGAGGATGACCAGCAGCATGCCGATCGCCAGGATGCCGAAAATGGCGACGTGGGAGGACATCGTCAGGAAATTGCCGAGAGAGAAATAATACGGTGACAAGGCCGAGAACACGGCGATGATCAGGATCAGTGCAAAGAAGGCGCGGCCCTCCAGCAGCAGTCTGCCAAGTTCGATGTCGCGGAGCCGGTCCAGGCCGGTCCGTCCGGAAGATGGGTTTGTATCGCTCATGATCAGAAGACTCTGCTAATCGTGTTGTCAGCCAACGACGGCTTCACCGGAGGCCGCCATGATGTCCTCCTTCAGGACGTCCGGACCGAACTCCGCCGAAATCCGGCCCCTGCGCATCACGACGATCCGGTGCGCGATGCTCAGGCACTCCTGAACCTCCGACGTCGAGTAGATCACCGCGAGCCCCTGCGCCGCCTTCTCCCCAAGCAGCCTGAAGACCTCCGCCTTGGCGCCGACATCGATGCCGCGACTGGGCTCGTCGAGCAGGATTACCCTGGGATTGGTTGCCAACATCTTACCGATGACGACCTTCTGCTGGTTGCCGCCCGACAACGAACCGATCGGTGCGCTGCCTCCCGCCGTCTTGATGTGGACGTTGCGGATCGACGCATCGACCAGCGCCTGCTCCCGTGGGCGCGAGGTCAGCACCCGCCTGATGAACGCACCGATGCTGGCAAGGGACAGGTTTTCACCCACCGACATCGTCTGGACCAGACCGTCGCGCTGGCGATCCTCAGGGACCAGGACCAGGCCCTTGGCGATCCGGCCGGCGATGCTCAGTCCGGCAAGCGGCTGGTTTTCGAGCAGAACCCGGCCGCTGGCCATCGGCACGCGGCCGGCGATCGACTCCAGCAGTTCCGTACGTCCCGCCCCCATCAGCCCATAGATGCAGACGATCTCGCCGGCCCTAACGTCGAGCGACAGATGGTCCACGACCAGATTGCCCGACTTGGTGGTATCCTCGACGCAGACATCGTCGATCGACAGGGCGATCTCGCCGAATTCGTAACCGGTCGGCGGGGACCCGCGATCGAAATGGTCGCCGACCATGTTCTGCACGATCCATTGCAGGTCGATGTTCTTCGCCTCGGCCGTCGCGGTGATCGCACCATCGCGCAGGACCACCGCATAATCGGTGATCTGCAGGGCTTCCTCGAGATGATGCGAGATATAGACGATCGACACGCCACGGCTGGTCAGGTCGCGGATCACCTTGAACAGCACCTCGACCTCGGTGGCGCTCAGCGCCGAGGTCGGCTCGTCCATGATCAGGATGCGCGCATCGACCGAGAGCGCACGCGCGATCTCGACGATCTGCTGCTGGCCGAGGCGCAGATCCTCGACCAGGGTCATCGGCTCGATGTCTTCCTCGAGCTCCGTCATCAGGGCGCGGGTCTGGCGCGCCTCTTCTGCAAAGTCGACGCCGGACGCGTGATGCAGCTCCCGTCCGAGAAAGATGTTGTCCCGCACGCTCAGGTTGGGTGCCAGGCTCAGTTCCTGATGGATGATCGAGATACCGTGGTTCCGCGCATCCACCGTCGACGAGAAGGCGATGCGATGGCCGTCGAGTTCGATCTCGCCGGACGTCGGTGTCGTAACCCCGGACAGGATCTTCATGAGCGTCGACTTGCCCGCACCGTTCTCGCCGAACAGTGTGGTGACTTTTCCACGGTGGATATTGAAGTTCACGCCCTTGAGGGCATGCGTGTTGCCATAGGTCTTGACGATGTTGAACGCCGACAACACCGGTGCTGCGATAACCGGGTCCGTAGCCGATGACATGCTCACTGGATGTCCAGCTTCACTGGAGCGACGATCCAGGCAGTCGGATCGGTCAGCTGGAACACACCCACGACCGAGATCGTCTTGCCGGTCAGGTCTGTCGTGCCGATTTTCGACAGCACCTGTTTCTTCATTTCCTTGTTCAGCGCCGAGCCGGCATTCTGGTACTCGATCTGGTTTCTGAACTGTCCGAAACTGATCAGGCCGGTGCCATCGCGCAGATCGGTGCCGATGATCGCTGGCCCCGTCTGCACGCTGATATGGATCGCGTCGGGAACGCCAGGGACAACGACATCGTAGATGCCGGAATCCTGCTTCCCGACCTTGCCGGTGAACTTGACCGGAAACTCGGCACCCGCGTCCGCGGCGATGCCGTATTTCGTCTCCGCTGCCGTCTGGTCCGCAGTGATCGCGGCCGCCAGGGTGGCGGCATCGGTGGCATGGCTTTCCACGGCGGCAACCACTTTCGGGAACTCCAATGCGCCGTACTTTTCGGGCGAGAACACGTTAGACGGGACATCGGCTTTCGAGCCGATTTTCACCACCTTCGTATCGAGCGCCATGGCTGCAAGCAGGACGAAAGCGGCACTCGAAGCCATGACGACCCGGACAAGTGGTGTAATGCGTGTAGTTGTCATTGTGCCGCCAGATCGAGAACATGAGTCGTCATGCGCGTGTTGCCGCTTCGCCAAGCCTTATTTTTCGGTGAACGCTTACTCGGGGATCAGGATGATCTTGATCGAGCCTTCGCCCTTCTTCATCAGATCGAAGCCCTTCGCGAACTCGGACAGCGGCAGCTTGTGCGTGACCACGCCCTCGGTCGGCAGGCGTCCGTCGGCGATCGCGGCGATCGCCAGCGGGTAGCAGTACGGCCCGAGATGCGCGCCGTACAGGTCGAGCTGCTTGCGGTCGCTGATGATCGACCAGTCCGCGGTGACCTCGTGTCCGAACACCGAGAACTCGACGAAGCGCCCGAGCTTGCGGATCATGTTCAGACCCTGGGTGACGCTGGATTCGTGCCCGGTCGCCTCGATATACACGTCACAGCCATAACCGTCGGTCAGGTCCTTGACCGCGGTGACCACGTCCATCTCGAGCGGGTTCATCACGATATCCGCCCCGAACTTCTTGGCGAGGTCCAGCCGGTCCTGCTTGGTATCGAGCACGATCAGCTTCGACGGGTTCTTCAGCCGCGCGGCGCCGACCATGCCGAGACCGAGCGGCCCGGCGCCTGACAGCACCACCACGTCATCGAGCTGGATCAAGCCGCGATTGACCGCATGGATCGAGCAGGCATACGGCTCGACCAGCACGGCCTTCTCCAGCGGAACGCCATCGGGGACGTGATACGTGCGGCTCTCTTTCGGGAACCGCATGTACTTGGCCATGCCGCCATTGACGTTGTTCTGGAAGCCATAGACGTCGTGCTTCTCGCACATCCAGTATTCGCCACGCGTGCAGTAGCGGCACGTCTCGCACGGCACGATCTGCTCGGAAATCAGCCGGTCACCGACCTTGAACTTGCCGGCGCGGGCGATGTTCTCGCCAACCTCGACGGCGCGGCCGAGGAACTCGTGGCCGGGGATCATCGGCGCCTTGACGTAGCGGGCCTGTCCCTTGTTGTCGCCCCAGAAGGACGGCGCGCCCTGGAACGTCTTGATGTCGCTTGCGCAGATGCCGCAGGCTTCGACCTCGATGATGATGTCGTCCGGTCCGGCACGCGGTACGTCGACCTGCTCGAGCCGGTAGTCGCCCGGCTCGTAGGCAACTACGGCCAGCATCTTCTCGGGTAGCTCGACGGAGGACGGAAGGCGGCTGGTGTTCAGCGTGTCCATGAAACGCTTCCTCTGGCTTGCGGCATGCGCCGGCTGGTGGTTCCCGGCATGTGCCGGATGGCGGTTAGGAAAGACGCTCGCTCAGCCCGTTGGCGAGTGTGCGCAGGATAAGTTCGCAGGAGGCGGCACCCGCATCGAGCACGCCACGCGACCGCTCACCGAGCCGGGCGGCACGGCCACGCTTGGCAACCAGGTCGCGGGTCGATTCGAGGCCGGTGGCAGCCGCGTCGCGAAGTGCCGCGAGGGTAGCCGATAGGTCCTTCCCGGAACCCGCCGCCTGTTCCACAGCGATCCGTGACGGCGTCAGCACGTCGATCAATGTCTTGTCGCCGACCTTGGCCTCGCCGAGATCGACGATCGCCGCTTCGCCGGCCTTCAGCATCGCAGCCAGCGTCGCCGGATCGATCTCGGTCTTGCCGTCGAGCGCATCGGCCATCTCGGTGAAGAACGACCCGTACAACGGTCCCATCGAGCCGCCGATATCGGACAGCAGCGTGTCGCCGATGGTGGCGAAGCCCTCGCGGATATCGAAATCCTTGCCGTCGAGACGCTCCACGACCAGGCGGAAGCCCTTGGCCATGTTGACGCCATGGTCGCCATCTCCGGTTGCGCCGTCGATTTCGGACAGATGGTCGCGCGCCTCGATCACCGCACGGGCGATCTCGATCGTGACCGGGGCGGCGTCGCCGAGTGAGATGGTGCCGGCCATGCTCAGCTCCCCAGCACGGTGAGGCCGATGGACCGGGCCGGCGCACGCAGCAGCCGGTCGAGCTCGCCATCGAGCCTGGTCAGGGTCAGGGAGACGCCCATCATTTCGAGCGAGGTAAAGTAGTTGCCGACGAAGCGGTGCGTGGGCGTGATGTTGCGCGCACGCAGCATCTCGTCGACATGGCCGTAGAGCAGATACAGCTCCATCAGCGGTGTGGCGCCAAGACCCGAGACCAGAACAGCGACGTTCTCGCCGCCGAACTCCATGTCGGCCAGGATTTTCTCGAGCATGATCGCGGCCATCTCGCGAGCCGGCGCCACAGGCAGCACCGCGATACCGTGCTCGCCATGATGGCCGATGCCGACTTCCATGGTGCCGGCTTCGATCGTGAAGTTCGGCTTGCCATTGGCCGGGATGGTGCAGGCGGACAAGCCGATGCCGATCGAACGGGTGCTGTCGATCGCCTTGCGCGATACGGCGATCACCTGCTCCAGGTCGGCGCCTTCTGCGGAGAGCGCGCCGCCGGCCTTCCACATCATGATCTCGCCGGCGACGCCGCGGCGGTTCTCCGGCTGATCGGGCGGTGCCGACGCGCAATCGTCATTGGCGACCACGGTCTCGACGCGGATCCCGTCCTTGGCGGCCAGCTTGACCGCCATCTTGACGTTCATGTTGTCGCCGGCATAGTTGCCGTACAGGCATGCGACGCCGCGGCCCTGGTCGGCCTCGCGGAATGCCGCATGGAAACTTTTTGCGGTCGGGGATGCGAACACCTCGCCGATCGCGACCGCGTCGCACAGGCCGGGCCCGACATAGCCGAGAAACGCCGGCTCATGACCCGATCCGCCGCCTGTCACCACGCCGACGCGCGGCGTGCCACCCATGTCGGCGCGACGCAGCACACGAGGATGTTCGGTTGCAGCCAGCAGATCGGGGTGTGCGGCTAGTACGCCGGCAAGGCTGTCTTCGGTGACCCGGTCCGGGTCGTTGATCACGCGGTTCATGGCCGCTCCTCTGCTCGAACAATCCCGGCGGCATAAGCAGATGCCGTGCGCGCTGGCGACCGGACACTGCCCTCGTCTCTGCACGAATGTCAAACCTGAGATCACTTGCGCACATGATGCGGACGTATTTTACTGTGTGTCGGCATCGAACGCCTAAACCCGCCATCCTGGCTGTGAGATTTTGTTCACTAGCTTGGATATTGTGCGGTGCAAAATAGGAACTCGTTATGACGATTGCGATCAGCCGCGGTCGGGCTGCATCGGACGTGGGGAGGGTCGTCACACGAGCCCTGCCCGTGCCCGGGGCCCAGAGCACCAAGGTGGCCCCGGCTAGTGGGGGCAGCGAGTGCTCCGTGGCGTGACGCAAGACCGGCTGGCCCCGCGTTACCAGGAGCGTGGCGACGTCAGGATCGAGACCCTGATCGAGATCGCCACTCTATACTACTACGAGGACGTCACCCAGGAGGACCTCTCGCGCCGGTTCTCACTGTCGCGTGCCAAGATCAGCCGGCTGCTGCAACGCGCTCGTACCGACGGACTGGTCGAGATCCGGGTGCATCAGTCGAGCTCGGTGGGTGCCGAGCTGGAAAAGAACTTCATCGATCGGTTCGGGATCGACCGATTGCTGGTCTCGATCGACATTCGCGATCCGGATGCGCAGCGCAATGCGGTGGCCCGGCTGGTCGCGGCCCACCTGGAAAAAACCCTATCCCCGGGCAAGACCGTCGCGGTCGGCATGGGTCGTAACGTCGCGGCGGTCGCCGATGCGCTGGTGACGCCGCCCTGTGGCGGAGTCACCTTCGTCTGCGCGATTGGTGGGTCGTTGCGCGCCGGCGAGCACATGAACCCGGATCACATCTGCCGCAGGCTGGCAGCCCGGTTCGGCGGGGAGAGTGAGACGCTCTACGCGCCGGCACTGGTGACCGACGTGGCGGTTCGGGACGAGCTTTATCGCAACGACACCGTCAAGCTGACGCTCGATCGGGCGCGCCGGGCGGATATCGCACTGATTGGCATCGGCGATCTGTCGGAGGACAGCAACATGGTGCGGATGGGCTGGTTCTCGCCGCAGGAGATCGCAGAGGCCAGGCTCGGCGGCACCATCGGCGACACGATGGGCTACGATTTCATCGACATCCACGGCCGTCCGGCGATCACCAGTATGCAGGGCAGGGTCATCGGGCTGTCACGCGAGGATCTGGATCGTATCCCGGACGTGATCGCGATCGCGTCCGAAAATACCAAGGCACCGGCGATCCTCGGCGCATTGCGAACCGGCGCGATCGACACGCTGGCTACGTCGTTCGCCAACGCCCACACCATCCTGAGCCTCGACGAAGCGACGAGGCTCAGGCCGACTTCCTCGTGAAGAACGCCGGCCAGATCGGCCGGCGCGCTTCCTCAAGGGTCAGTAGCGATACAGCTCGTGCTTGAACGGGCCGGTGGTCTCGATGCCGATATACTCTGCCTGCTTGCCGGACAGCTTGGTCAGCTCGGCGCCGACCTTGGCGAGATGCAGCATGGCCACCTTCTCGTCGAGATGCTTCGGCAAAGTATAGACCTGCGCCTCGTACTTGCCCGGAGGCGCCGTCCACAGCTCGATCTGTGCCAGCGTCTGGTTGGTGAACGACGCCGACATCACGAAGGACGGATGCCCGGTCGCGTTGCCGAGATTGACCAGGCGGCCTTCCGACAACAGGATCAGCCGCTTGCCGTCCGGGAACACGACCTCGTCGACCTGCGGCTTGACGTTGTCCCACACGTAGTTGCGCAGCGCCTCGATCTGGATCTCGCTGTCGAAGTGGCCGATGTTGCAGACGATGGCGCGATGCTTCATCTCGCGCATGTGCTCGATGGTGATGACGTCGATGTTGCCCGTGCAGGTCACGAAGATGTCGCCGCGCGATGCGGCCTTCTCCATCGTCACGACCTCGTAGCCTTCCATCGCCGCCTGCAGCGCGCAGATCGGATCGGCCTCGGTCACCAGCACGCGGCAGCCGGCATTGCGCAGCGACGCCGACGAGCCCTTGCCGACATCGCCGTAGCCGGCGACGACTGCGACCTTGCCGGCCATCATGACGTCGGTGCCACGACGGATCGCGTCGACCAGGCTCTCGCGGCAGCCATAGAGATTGTCGAACTTCGACTTGGTCACGCTGTCGTTGACGTTGATGGCGGGGACCTTGAGCGTGCCCTTCTTCGCCATTTCCCAAAGGCGATGCACGCCGGTGGTGGTCTCCTCGGAGATGCCGCGTACGCCCTCGAGCAGGTCCGGATACTTGTCGTGCATCAGCACGGTCAGGTCGCCGCCGTCATCGAGGATCATGTTCGGAACCCATCCGTCGGGTCCGCGCACGGTCTGCTCGATGCACCACCAGAACTCCTCCTCGTCGAGGCCCTTCCAGGCGAACACCGGAACGCCGGCCGCGGCCACCGCCGCCGCTGCCTGGTCCTGGGTCGAGAAGATGTTGCAGGACGACCAGCGCACCGTGGCACCGAGCGCGATCAGGGTCTCGATCAGCACGGCGGTCTGGATGGTCATGTGTAGGCATCCGGCGATCCGGGCACCCTTCAGGATCTGGCCAGGGCCGAACTCGTCACGTAGCGCCATCAGGCCGGGCATCTCGCCTTCGGCGATCGAGATTTCTTTCCGGCCCCAGCCGGCGAGGCTGATATCCTTGACCTTGTAGTCCTGGCTCATGGTCTGTCCTTACGTGCAGCGAGAATATGGAGTTGCGGAGCGATATATCCCTTGCCGCCGGAAAGCGGAAATCACGACCGGGACTTTGCCGATGGCGGAGTTTTGTTCGAATCCGCACAGTCTTACAGACGTCAGGTACCCATGCGGGTTTCCGCATCACGACAGGGAACTGCTTTCATGATGGCTATGACGCGGCACTCATCCGACCGCGCGGCGAAGGCGCTGGGCTGGTTCAGCATAGGCCTCGGCGTCAGCCAGTTTATCGGCGCCGATCGCCTGCGCTGTATGTTCGGTGGCAGGCGGACCGGCATCGGCATCGCATTACCGACCGCCTCGGATCCGACCCCCTGGGTCTGGGCGCGTGTTGCCGGCGACGGGCTGGACCTCGGCAGTCTCGCCGGCGGCTTCAGGACCGGTTCGCCCAGCAAGGGCAACCGGCTGCTGGCCCTGCTGGTCGTGGCTGCCACCGGCGCGGTCGATGTGGCGTGCGCACGTCGCATCCAGCCGCGGACACCGCTTGCCGGCATCTAGACGACCCGGCGGCAGCTCCTGCCGCCGCCGGACATGACTTCAGGACAGAAGCGTTGCGTCTAGGGTGATCTCGGCGTTCAGCAGCTTCGAGACCGGGCAGCCGGCCTTGGCCTTGGCCGAAAGCTCCTCGAACTTCGCCTGATCGATCCCGGGGATCTTCGCGGTCAGGGTCAGGTGCGACTTGGTGATCGCGAAACCGCCCTCGACCTTGTCCAGCGTGACATCGGCCCTGGTTTCCATGTGCTCCGCGGTCAGGTTCTCCTCGCCGAGGATCAGCGAGAACGCCATGGTGAAGCAGCCGGCATGTGCCGCGCCGATCAGTTCCTCCGGATTGCTGCCGGCCTTGCCCTCGAAGCGCGCCGCAAACCCATACGGATAGTCGGACAATGCGCCGCTCTTGGTCGAGAGCAGGCCCTTGCCGTCCTTGAGTCCGCCTTCCCAGGCAGCCGAACCATGGGTGATCATGATGGACACTCCTCGAGTTGCGCCGCCGCGGGTGACGGACGTCGGTCGTCAACGTTGCCGGCCATCGTTTGTTAGCACGGCCGACCCTGCCATGATCGCTCCCGGGGCAATAGGGACAGGATCATGACGGCATGCCGCTTCTCCCTGCTCCGGCTCACGATGGAAGGCACGGGCGCCAGTGCGGTGTCGGAACCGGTGCCCGCAGCCGAAAAGACCATGCGTCTGGACCGGGTGTTCTGGAGCCATTTCTCGCCCAATCTCGGACCCGGCGGATGGGTGACCGGCGTGCTGCTGGTGCATCTGGGGCTCGATTTCCGTTGGGGCCTCGCCGCCATCCTGATCGGCAACCTGGTCGGCGCGCTTCCGGTGGCGCTGGCCGCCGCGATCGGGCCGAAGACCGGCCTGCCGCAGATGGAGTCCTCGCGCCGCGCGCTGGGCCGCAAGGGGCTGCGGCTCCCCGCGTTCCTGAACTGGATCTACTGCATCGGCTGGGACGCGGTGAACAACGTGCCGGCGGCCGCGGCCCTGATCGCCCTGGTGGCCACGGTCGGGCCGGCACCGCCGTTCTGGCTGGCGCTCGGCGTGCTGGCATCGATCCAGATGGTCGCCAGCATCTATGGCCACCACGTGGTCCAGGCCCTGCAAAAGTACCTGGGCGGGCTGTTGCTGGTGGTGCTCGGCGCGGTCGGGCTGCTGGTAGTGAGTCGGGCAGGGGGCGTGCCGACCGCGCCTCACCCGCCATCCGCCGCCATCTTCATCCTGGCAACCGCGATCCTGGCCAGCTTCAACCTGTCTTGGGCCTCTTATTCCTCGGACTACACCCGCTACCTGCCGGCGGACGCCTCGCCGAAACGCGTGGTCTGGCTGGCACTGGCAGGGCTGCTCGGCTCGGCGATCCCGTTCCAGTTGCTCGGGCTGCTGACGGCCGGCGCCATCGGCGAGGCATCGCCGGTCGCGGTGATCGCCAGCTTGCAGCAAGCGGCCGGGCTGCTCGGGCCGGTGGTGCTGGCCGCCATCGCGTTGTCGTCGATCACCGGCAACTCGTTCAACGACAACACCGCGAGCTACAGCCTGATCTCCGCTGGCATTCAGGTCCCGCGCGTGCTCGCGGCGATCGTCACCGCCAGCCTGGGCTACGTGCTGGCTGTCGCCGGTGCCGGCCGCTACGCCGATCTCTACACCAGCTACCTGGTCGTCACGCTGTACTGGATCGCGCCCTGGATCGGCATCGTGCTTGCGGACTGGTACCTCGTGGGCAGTGCGGCACCCCGTGATCCGCCCGGCTGGACCATCGGCGCCACCATCTTCGTGGTCACGTCCGTGCTGACCATCATTCTGTTCTCGACCAGCGACCTCTATACCGGACCGGTCGCCCGACTGCTGGGTGGCGCCGATATCGGCTACTATGTCGGCTTCTTCGCCGCCGGGCTGTGGTATGCCGCCGCCGCCCGGACCCAGCGGCTCAAACTCGCGACCGGAATTGCCCCATGAGCTCGACCCTCCCCGACCAATCCACCCTGCCCGACAGGCTGGCGATCAACCCGAAGAGCCCGCACTTCAACGAGGCCCTGCTCGCACGCGGCATCGGCATCCGCTTCAACGGCGCCGAAAAGACCAACGTCGAGGAATACTGCGTCAGCGAAGGCTGGATCCGCGTCGCTGTCGGCAAGACAGTCGGCCGTGACGGCAGCCCGATGACCATGAAGATGCAGGGCAAGGTCGAGCCATACCTGCGCGACCAGCCCGCCGAAGAAACGACGTCGGCTTAGAAAGCGCCGTATCAGGCTATAAAGCGGACCGTGGCCGGAACGATGGTCGAAGTCGTTTCGGCAACCGTCGGTGCCGGCTGGGCCTGCAACGGAGCGCGTCGATATCGGTGCGTCCGGCGGCGCGGTTGCGGACGCTCAGGAAGCTGACGGCTCATGTCTTCCATTGCAGGAAAATCTTAGCTGTCTGATCCGGAGGCGAGCATCGCGTCCAAACGCGACTCGTTCGTGGAGCGCAGCGCGCAGACCTTGATCTGTCCATCCGACCGCAGTGGATTAATAATTGCCGCAATGAAGGTTGTGCAATAATAAATGACACGATATAACGCCGTTAGTTAGGCGGGTGGAGTGGTCTCGCCAGGTCGATCGACCGGCCGCGCCACCATGTCGCGGCGTCTCGTTTCGGAAGGCGCTCATGTCAATTCTCCGGCTTTGGCGCTTTGCGCTTCTCGTTCTCCTCGTTCCACCGATGGCTGGCGCACATGCCGACGATGCGTCGTCCGGAGCCAAGCCGACGGCTCTGGTGGACGTCGATGCAGGTCATCACCCATCCCGCTCCGGCCTGGCCCAGGCAGCCGCGTCTCATCGACCGCAACAGCCTGCCGACAGCCGCAAGCCGCAAACGGTCACGAAGCGCGCACCGGTTGGACACAGACAGGCCGTCGTGCCGCAGGCGTCCGAGGTGGTCGATGTGACCGGCCAGCGTCGCGATCCGGTGGTCGCGGGCGGCGCGCTCGGTAGTCGGCGCGATCTCGACACCCCATTCTCCACCCGCACCGTGACCGCCGCCGAGATCCAGGACCGGCAGGTGAAGTCGCTCGCTCGGGTGTTCTCCGAGGACGCGTCCTTCGTTCCCAACGGCAACACCTATTCCTACAATTCCTATTCCGTAACGGTCCGCGGCGTGCCGCTCGACGATTTTAATGGCTACAAGATCAACGGCGCGCCGTTCTACATGACCACCGTGGAGCTACCGCTTGAATCCTTCGAACAGGTGCAGCTGCTGAAGGGCGCGTCCGGCTTCCTCTACGGCTTCAATGCACCAGGCGGCCTGATCGATTACGAGACCAAGAAGCCCACCGACCGCACCTTCGTCGCGGCCGATGTCGGCTACAGTTCGGACTCGGTTGTTTCGCAGCACATCGACCTCGGTGGACGTTTCGCGCGAAGCATGCTCGGCTACCGTGTCAATCTGGAGCACGAGCAAGGCCGCACCTATAACGGTTCCAATGTCCGCCGCTATTCCGGCTCGATCGGCCTCGACGCCCGCATCGCCCCGTCGCTGCTCTGGACGGCCGACGCGATCTACCAGGATCGCCGCGTCTATGGCGGCATCCAGGGCATCATCCTGAACCAGAACGGGATCGACTATTCCGGCAGCCGGCTGCCGACCCCGGTCGGCGGCGATACCAACCTGTCAGCGGTGCCAAGCACCTTTTTCAATTCGGAGGTGCTCTATCTGGCCAGCGGCCTGCGCTGGGACCTGAACGATCACTGGACCGGGCGCGTGAACTACAGCCACAGCTACGATTGGCGCCGCTACGGTGGCGAATGGCCACGGCTCGAGAATGAGAGTGGCGATTTCCAGGACTTCCTGACCGCAAGCCAGGGTGTCGCGATCTACGACCAGGTCACGGCGCTGGTCGAGGGGCATTTCGTGACCGGCCCGTTCCACCATCAGCTTACCTTTGGCGGTTCCTGGCAGGGGCTGACCCGGTTGACGGCGCGAAACTCCATGAACCAGGCGATCGGCTCCACCGAGAACCTGTACCAGCCGTTGACCACGATCCTGATTCCGCATGATTTCTCGTTCCCGCAATACCGGAGCCTGCGTTCCGACCAGACGTCCGCCTTCGCCAGCGACACGATCGATTTCGGTCGGAAATGGTCGCTTATCGCGGGTGTGCGCTTCACCGATTATCGGCAGATGAACTACGCGGCGGCTGGCGGCCCGGCATCCGTCGATACCGAGACCCCGCTGACCCCGGTCGCCGCCCTGCTGTTCCATCCCTGGCGCGACACCACGCTCTATGTCTCGTACGTGCAGGCGCTCGAGGATGGCGGCACGGTCGGCGACAGCTACGCCAACGCCTACCAGTCCTTGTTGCCGATCCGCAGTGACCAGGTCGAGGTCGGCGCCAAGATCGACCGGCCGGGCTGGTCGGCCTCGGCGGCGCTGTATCGCATCAACCGCGGCGCGCAGTATGCCGATGCCGCCAACGTCTTCGTATCGAACGGCAACGAGCGTCTGCAAGGCCTCGAGGCGAATAACCGCATCGATCTTCCCTGGGGCTTCGTGTTCACCAACAGCTTTGGCTGGGAGGAAGCGGTCTACCAGCAGACCGAGGCCGACCTGATCGGAAATCGTGTCGAGGGCGTACCGCGGTTTCAGGATTCCGTGCAGCTCACCAACCATGTTCCCTGGGTGAAGAATCTTTCGGCAACTGCGGAAGCCCGTTATGTGGACAGCATCGTCGGTGACTCCCCCAACACCTTCAACCTGCCGCACTACGTGCTGGTCAACCTTCGTGCGAGCTACACCACGAAGCTCTATGGCAAGACGCTCACCCTGCGCGCCGAAGTCGACAACGTTGCCAACAAGCATTTTTGGGGATTCCAGGCCTCAGACTATATCTACGTCGGCGAGCCGCGTACCGCTTACCTGAATGCCCGCATCCAGTTCTGATGACCGACGCCGGCCAGAGCGATGATTCGTTCCGAATCATCGCTGGTAGGTGCGCCGGGAATTGCCGGCAAGCGGCCGGTGTCAGCACCTTGATCATGCCACGCAAACCATCTGCCGGACTTATCACAGCTTATCGGGCAGTTCGAAAACCGCCTTCCGCTCGCTGTAGCGATCGACCAGGTAGTCGGCCCGGTCGCGCAGCAGCCAGGTGAAGCGCACCAGTTCCTCCATGACGTCCACTACGCGGTCATAGTTGGCGGAGGGCTTCATGCGTCCGGCCTCGTCGAACTGCTCGTAGGCCCGAGGCACGCTGGACTGGTTCGGGATGGTGAACATCCGCATCCAGCGCCCGAGCAGACGCAGCGTGTTCACCGCGTTGAAGGATTGCGAGCCGCCAGACACCTGCATCACCGCCAGGGTTCGGCCCTGGGTCGGCCTTTTGGAGCCGATTTCCAGCGGGATCCAGTCGATCTGGTTCTTGAACACGCTGGTGATGGCGCCGTGCCGCTCCGGACTGCACCACACCTGTCCTTCGGACCAGAGCGACAACGCACGGAGCTCGACAACCTTCGGATGGTCTGCCGGAACGATATCCGTCATCGGCAGGTCGATCGGGTCGAACACGCGGGTCTCGGCACCAAGCAACTGCAGGATGCGTTCGGCCTCCAATGTCAGCAGCCGGCTGTAGGAGCGCACCCGGAGGGAGCCATAGAGCAGCAGGATCCGAGGAGGATGAGACGCCCGGACTCCTGGTTCCAGCCGATCCAGATCCGTCGGCGCGAGCAGATCCGCCTGCAACGCGGGAAGGTCGGCTGCCGTGCCTATGGTCATGACGGTCTCCTTGATGTCGTGTATTTCGTCGTCGCCTACTCAGCCAGCCGAAACGACCGGCAACCAGAATGCCAGCGCGAGCAGCGTCACGAGCAGCACCGGTGGCGTGATCACGAGGCCGACGCGCATGTACTCGCCCCAGGTGATCCGGACACCCTTGTTGCCCAGCACGTGCAGCCAGAGCAGCGTCGCCAGGCTGCCGATCGGGGTGAATTTTGGGCCCAGGTCGCAGCCGATGACGTTGGCGTAGGTCATCAACTCGCGCGTTGCCGCAGGAAGGGCGTGCGCTTGGTCGATAGATATCGCGCCGACCAGCACGCCCGGCATGTTGTTCATGACCGACGACAGGATTGCCGCGCCGAAGCCGGTGCCGACCGCGGCAACCCACGGACTGTATCCAGCCAGCCAGACCAGCGCAGTGGACAGATAGCCGGTCAGGCCTGCGTTGCGCAGCCCATAGACCACCAGGTACATGCCCAGGCTGAACAGCACGATCTGCCAGGGTGCGCCGCGCAGCACCTTGGAAATCGGGATTACGCAGCCCCGGCCGACGCGGTACCAGCGCCCAGCCAACGCGAGCAGCACCAGAGCCGCCGCGCCGGTGAGGGCGGATACGGGAACGCCGAAAGTCGCCAGCACGAAATAGGCGACCAGCAGCAGGGCCAGGAGCGGAAAGGCTGCCCGGAATACGACCGTGTCGCGTATGGCGGTGGCAGGGAGTTCCAGGCCGGACATTGGATAGCTCCGCGGAAGCTGGCGGCCGTAATAGAGCCAGAGCACCGCGAGCGTTGCTGCCAGCGATACGAGATCGACCGGCACCATCGTCGCCGCGTATCGGCCGAAACGGATGCCGAAGAAGTTCGCGCTGACAATGTTGACCAGGTTCGATATTACCAGCGGCAGACTCGTGCTGTCGGCGACGAAACCGGTTGCGATGATGAAAGCCAGCGCAGCAGCAGGCGGAAACTCGAGCCGAGCCAGGATCGCCACCACGATCGGGGTCAGCAACAGGGCTGCACCGTCATTGGCGAACACAGCGGCGATCACCGCGCCGAGGATCACGATCAGCGGGAACAACCTGTGTCCGTTGCCGCCGCCCCAGCGGGCGACGTGAAGCGCCGACCAGTGGAAAAACCCTGCCTCGTCCAGCAGCAATGAAATGATGATCAGCGCGACGAAGGTGAAGGTCGCATCCCACACGATGTGCCAGACGACCGGCACGTCATGGAGATGGATGACGCCGAGAGCGAGTGCCGCGATGGCACCACCCATGGCACTCCAGCCAATACCGAGGCCACGCGGCTGCCAGATGACGAAGACCAGGGTGACGACGAAGATCAGCAGGGCCAGCATGAATTCTCAGTCAGGAGGGTGCGCGGCATTGGCTGCCCTGGAAAAGGACGCCGTCGACCGATTGCTGGAGGAAGCAACGACGTTCGGGCCGGGGTCAGGCCACCCGGTGGCCAGCCACGTCCGCGACCTGTTCGCCGTCCTCTTTTGCAAAGGCCCCCTGCTGGTCTGGCAGAATGTCGAGAACAACCTCCGATGGACGACACAACTTCACGCCGAGCGGTGTCACCACCAGTGGACGGTTGATGAGGATGGGATGCGCCATCATTGCGTCGATGAGCTGCTCGTCGGTGAGGCTTGGATCACCAAGACCCAGCACGGCATAAGGCGTACCCTTCTCGCGAAGCAGGGTCCTCGGCGTCAGTCCGGCACGCTCGATGAGCTGAAGCAGAAGCACCCGGGACGGCGGTGTCTTCAGGTATTCGATGACATGCGGCTCGATGCCCGCGTTGCGGATCATCGCCAGCGTGTTCCGCGACGTGCCGCAGTCCGGGTTGTGATAGATGACGGCGTCCATCTCGGCTCTCATGGCAGTGTTTTCTCGCCGGAACAGCAGGGGATCAGTTCGGCCACCAGCGGCGCGCACATTTCTGGACGGCTCCCGCAGCAGTCCTCAGCCAGGAACAGCATCATCTCGCGCAAGCCCTGCATTTCCGCACGGTAGATAATCGTCCGACTTTGACGTTCTGACCGTAACAGCCCCGCGCGGGCCAAGGTCGCCAGATGCGCCGACATCGTGTTTTGAGGGATGTCGAGTCGACGTGCGATCTCGCCGGCTGCGAGCCCAACCGGCTCATTGCGCACCAGCAGCCGGAACGTCTCCAGGCGCGTCGTCTGAGCCAGGGCACCAAGGGCAAGGATCGCCAGTGAACTATCCATATATCCAAGTTTACAGATACATTGAGGCTTGTCCATGGGCTGAGGGATCGGTCCCCCGCGATCTCTGAGCAGAAGGGGCAGATGTTATCGAACCGGTTGGGCAGTCCGGAGACGTCCAGTTGTGATCAAAAGGACAAACAGTCCTACGTTCATATGCCTCGATCGGGACGCCCTATATCCCGGCGCATAGGTCCAGAGTGTGATGGGCGATCATGCTTTCCTCGTCGGTCGGCACCACCCGGATCTCGACCCGGCTGTCGGCCGTGCTGATAATGTCCTTGCCGGCCTCGTTGGCCATGTCGTTCATCTCGGCGCCAAGCCATACCAGTCGTTCGCACACAAGGGCACGTACCTTCGCCGCGTGTTCGCCGATGCCGCCGGTGAACACGATGCCGTCGACGCCGCCGAGTGTGCTCGCCATCGCCCCGGCTTCGCGGGCGACGTGGTATACGAACAACTCGACCGCCTCCGCCGCCTTCGGGTCGTCGCTGTCGAGCAGGACGCGCATGTCGCTCGATAATCCGGACACGCCGAGCAGGCCGGAGCGGCGGTCGAGCAAATTCTCGACCTGATCCGCATCCATTCCCTGTTCGCGCAGCAGATACAGGATGGCGCCGGGATCGATGCTGCCGCAGCGTGTGCCCATCACCAGCCCGTCTAGCGGCGTGAAGCTCATCGTCGTGTCCTGGCTCTGCCCGTTCGCCATCGCGCACAGGCTGGCGCCGTTGCCGAGATGGGCGACGATCACCCGGCCTGCCGCGATGCCGGGCGACAACACTCGCAGGCGGCGAGTGATGTATTCGTAGGACAATCCATGAAACCCGTAGCGGCGCAGGCCCAGTGCCTCGAACTCGCGTGGCAGCGCGATCCGGGCAGCAACCATCGGCATGGCGTGGTGGAACGCGGTGTCGAAACACGCGACCTGGCTGAGCCCCGGCCGGATCGCCTCGACTGCGCGGATAGGCGCCAGATTATGCGGCTGGTGCAATGGCGCCAGCGGCACCAGGGCTTCGAGCGACGCCAGCAGGTCGGCCGTCACCAGCGCCGGCCGGTCATGGTCGCGGCCACCATGCACGACGCGATGACCGACCGCGACCAACCGGTCCGGTCCGAGATGCGCCACGATCCAGTCCAGCAGGAACTGGAGCAGATCCTCCTGGAACCGGGCGTCGTCGGTCCAGGCCTGTTCCCCCAGCCTGTTCCCCTCGGGATCCGCAGCCCGGAACCTGGGCGCCGTACCGATCCCGTCGATCTGGCCACGGACTGCGACCATGATATCCGCGTCCACGATCCGGAACAGGGCGAACTTGATGCTGGACGAGCCCGCGTTCAGGGTCAGGATCGCGTCCGCCGCTGGCGGTGAAGTCGGCCCGGCGGAGTGGCTCACGGCGCGCCGGCCTTCCAGCGCCAGCCCAAGACCTCCGGCATGTCGATGCCGTGCGTGGTGACGTAGCGCTGGTGCTCGACGAGCTTGTCGCGGATCGCCTGCTTGGCGTAGGCGGCAGCCGGCCCGAGCGACGGCACCCGGTCGATCACGTCCGCCATCAGGTGGTAGCGGTCGAGCCGGTTTCGCACCGCCATGTCGAACGGGGTGGTGGTGGAGCCTTCCTCGATGAAGCCGTGCACATGCATGTTGGCGTGGTTGGCACGACGATAGACCAGCCGGTGGATCAGGGTCGGATAGCCGTGGAACGCGAAGATCACCGGCCGGTCGAGGGTGAACAGCGTATCGAAATCGCTGTCCGACAGCCCGTGCGGATGCTCCGAGTTCGGCTGCAGCGTCATCAGGTCCACGACATTGACGACGCGTATCTTCAGCTGCGGCAGATGCCGGCGGAGCATGTCCACTGCCGCCATGGTCTCGAGCGTCGGCACGTCGCCGGCGCACGCCATCACCACGTCCGGCAGCCCGCCGCGATCGTTGCTGGCCCACTCCCAGATGCCGATGCCGGCGGTGCAGTGGGTGATCGCCGCATCCATGTCGAGCCATTGCAGCTCGGGCTGCTTGCCGGCGACGATGACGTTGATGCGGTCCCAGCTGCGCAGGCAATGGTCGGTCACCCAGAGCAGGGTGTTGGCGTCGGGCGGCAGATAGACGCGCGCTACGTCGGCCTTCTTGCTGACCACGTGATCGATGAAGCCCGGATCCTGGTGGCTGAAGCCGTTATGGTCCTGGCGCCACACATGCGAGGTGAGCAGGTAGTTCAGCGACGCGATCGGCCGGCGCCACGCGATCTCGCGGCTGGTCTTGAGCCATTTCGCATGCTGGTTGAGCATCGAGTCGACGATGTGGATGAACGCCTCGTAGCACGAGAACAGCCCGTGCCGGCCGGTGAGCAGGTAGCCCTCGAGCCAGCCCTGGCAGGTGTGCTCGGACAAAATCTCCATCACCCGTCCGTCCGGCGCGAGATGGTCGTCGTCGGGCAGGGTCTCGGTGTTCCAGGCGCGGTTGGTGACTTCCAGCACCGCGCCCAGCCGGTTCGAGTTGTTCTCGTCCGGCGAGAACACCCGGAAGTTCCGGGCGTCGGCGTTCAGCCGCATGACATCGCGCAGGAAGTTGCCCATCAGCCGGGTCGCTTCCGCGGTGATCGTGCCCGGCTCGGCGACCGGCGTCGCGTAGCTGGTAAAATTGGGCATGCGCAGTGGGCGCATCAACAGGCCGCCATTGGCATGCGGGTTGGCGCTCATCCGCTTGTCGCCGTGCGGTGCCAGGGCGGCTATTTCGGGCCGGAGCCGCCCTTCCGGGGTGAACAGCGTCTCGGGCCTATACGAATGCATCCACGTCTCGAGCAGGCCGAGATGCTCCGGCTTCTCCATGGTGAACGGCACCTGGTGCGAGCGCCACGACCCCTCGGTCTTGAGGCCGTCGACGGTCTTCGGCCCGGTCCAGCCTTTCGGGCTGCGCAGCACGATCATCGGCCAGCGCGGACGCTCGGTGACGCCGGACCGGGCGCGCTGCTGGATCGCCGCGATATCGGCGACCACATAATCCAGCGTGCGCGCCATGAGGTCGTGCATCTTCTCCGGGTCGTCGCCCTCGACGAAATAGGGCACGTAGCCGTAGCCCTCCATCAGGCTGCGCAACTCGTCGTTGCCGATGCGGGCCAGCACGGTCGGGTTGGCGATCTTGTAGCCGTTGAGATGCAGGATCGGCAGCACCGCCCCGTCGGTCGCGGCATCGATGAACTTGTTGCCGTGCCACGAGGTGGCCAGCGGGCCGGTCTCGGCCTCACCGTCGCCGACCACGCAGGCGACCAGCAGGTCCGGGTTGTCGAGCACCGCGCCGAACGAATGCGACAGCGAGTAGCCGAGCTCGCCACCCTCGTGGATCGAGCCGGGCGTATCCGGCGCGGCGTGGCTGGGGATACCGCCCGGAAAGGAGAACTGCCGGAACAGGCGGCGCATGCCCTCCCTGTCCTGCGACACCTCCGGATAGATTTCGCTGTAGGTGCCTTCGAGCCAGGTGTTGGCGACCAGCCCGGGCGCGCCATGGCCGGGCCCGGCAACGAAGACGATGTTGAGGTCGCGCTCGCGGATGACCCGGTTCAGATGGACGTAGACGAAGTTGAGGCCCGGCGTGGTGCCCCAGTGGCCGAGCAGGCGCGGCTTGACGTGCGATCGGGTAAGCGGCTCGTCCAGCAGTGGGTTGTCGAGCAGATAGACCTGTCCGACCGACAGGTAGTTAGCGGCATGCCACCAGGCATGCATCAGCGCGAGCTGCTCTCTGGGGATCTGACTATCCATTCCGGCACCTGCAACAGGATCATTCATGCTGGTGTTCTATCCCGTCTGGCAGACTGGCCTGTTGATCGAGATCAACAGGCCTCGACTTATCATGCCTACAACGTCAGGGCGTGCGGATTGCTGAATTTTGCATGACGGATCAGGCCCGCCGTAGCGCAAACCATGCGGCGACCGCGATCCCGGGCAGCAGCGTCACCGCCACCAGCTCGCCGCCGATACCGGCGGAGAGGCACCAGAGCAGTGCCACCAGCCACCAGCTTTTCCCCGGGCGCGGTCGCAGCAGCACCAGAATGAGTCCCCCCAGGCAAGGCGCCGACTGCAGCGCAGCATGCATTGCCACCGGCAGCGGCGCCATGACGATGGCGGAGTAGGGCGGCAATCCACTGCCGCCACCGGCCCGAAGCAGCGTGCTTGCCCAGGTCATGAGCATCCCAAACAGCACGAGCAGCCCGTGTGCAAGGCTGTCGAACAGCACCATCAGCAGCACGAGCAGCAACGGCAGCGCCAGGATCGACAGGGCGCCGAGCCCGGACAGGAAGGCGACGACGACCGCGACGGGGTGCATACGACTGTCTGATCGAGAAAGACGATCCGGAGCTTCCATCTATCCTTGCATGCCGATGCCTATCGCGCCTTTTTCAGGAAACCGGGTTGACCCAGACCTTCTTCACCTGGCCCGGTTTCAAACTGACACTTTCAGGGTTGAACGGCTCGACCTTCTCGAGAAACGCGGTGAAACCGGATGCGATTGCGGTCCGTGACGTTCATGATCAACGAAATAGATGTCGCCGATGGTTGGGCCGGATATCGCGATACCGATGTAGTTCCGCCCTCCGCATAGGCAATCGGGAGGATATCGTCGCCGATGTCCTGTCTGAGAAGGTCTCGCTCGTATATCAGGCGATCAGCGGTAATGAATGCACTGATCCCGGAATCGATGCTGTCTGAAACCTTGAAAATTCTAGATTCCAGCCTTCCGGCCTCGCGATTCGTGAGAATCTTAAGTAATCGCCCAATAGGGCATGTGGTAGAAGGGTCTAGATTTACTGATCTCTTTACCTGTACGTAATCTTTTTACATGACGTGCAGTTATTATCATGAACTTTAGGGGGATAGAGCAGCAAGCGCGTCAACCAGCGCTTGGAATCGCTTGAGATAAAATCCCTTATCAGAAGTCCGCATTATTTCTGTGTAGACGTCGACGAGATACTTGTAGTCAGCCCGTCCGACAAGTTTCGCGACGATCAGGCCAGTGGTGCAGCGAAAATAGGGGACACCACGATTGGAGTTGTATTCGAGCGGCTTGGTATTGAGCTCCCTATCTATCTCGGCCAAGACATCAAACCTTTTGAAATACGATAGAGCGAAATTAGAGAAGGCATCCAAGATTAAGCTGCACACCTGGGGAACTTCATCTATCGAATTGACTGGAAATTCAGATTCGTCGCGACTGACACCTGTCAGATAATTCAGAGAACTTCCGATAGTCGCCGTGTCCGACTGATATTTTTGGTCAAAATTAGACGTCTGGTGGAAAATTTCCTCCACCTTCTCGACGCGGACTGCGATGCTCAGCTTGATACGCCAGCCTGGCTTGTCGTCTATCTTGTTGTCGAGGAAGATGAGCTGGAACATGTCGGTCACGCCGTCATGCTGCCGTCGGAAGGTTTCCTTCGCTGCTTTCAGCTTGAAGCCATGGTCGACGAGCTGCGGTTTCAGATGCTCGAAAATCTCGAGCTTCAACCGCTTTTGTTCGGTGATCTTAATCAGCATCAGAAGTCTCCCGGCCGAAGAACGTCGACGTTTGTTGGCGGGATTTGAAAACCTGCCGGGTAATCTGCACCACCCCCGTTTCCGACGACCTGCCCGCCATTATTACCGAGAAGCGGGTAGCCTGTGGTCTGCCTGGGCGTCAAGCCTGCTGATTCGGACGATTTGAAGTCAGTTAGCCGGAGGGTATTAGTGTCGTCCCGGCTGATCGCATCCAGCCTTACACGGTAATCAGCTAGATCACCGTTATCCAAATACGGGCGGACGCTGACTTGGTCTTGGATGTTTGTCTGGGTAGTCTCCAGATGCTCCAACCCCTGAGCCTCGAAGGCCTTTCCCTTCGCCGCGTTCTCGGTCACCGTCGGACCCCTGGCGGCTTTTCCGCCGACGCCTTGCCCCCGGTTGGGATTGACCGTCTGCTCAGGAGGCTCGTCGGGCGCACCGCCGCCTGACGCTTCACCGCCGCCACTGGTAGCCCGCTTGGCCATTTTGGTGATCAGCATCGTCACGAACAGCACGCCAAGGACGGCAAGTGCTTCGGCGGCGCTGTCGGCGGCGGCATCCAGCGTGGCGTCGCTGGTGGCGCGCGCTGCCTTGACGCAGGCGCCGCTGAGCTCGACCAGGGCGATCATTCCGCTCCAGCCGGCGGCCCGGATCGCCATCGCCACCAGAACCGCATCGACGACCTCGCCGACGCCGAACCCTTGAGCGATGATGAGTGCCAGCAGCCCGGCATCCAGCAGCAGGAGGTTCTCCGGGGTCAGCATGCCCTGGATCTGGCGGCCTACCTCGCCCGGGATCCGCTTGAAGGCGCGCCCGGCCATCGTGGTGAGCCGTTTCCGGGTGCTCCAGTGACCGACATCCGCTGCCACCCCGACCGGCTGCGGCTTCGCCGCAACTTTGGCGCCCGGTCCGGCGTCCCGAGGTGCCGCCGCCGCGTGCGATCCGCCCGCGGTCAGGGTGAGCTGGGCCGGATGCGGCGTCATGACGTCGCAGGCGATCATGCCGAGCCGATGCTCGACGAGGGACCGGCGCAGCGCCTCGATGATGGCGGTATCGGTCAGCGGTCCCATCGCACCGGCCACATGGTGGCGAGCCAGGTAGCCGCGCAACGCGTTCATTTGACCGGCATCGCGTGACACCCAGCCGAGTGCCGCCCGGGCCTGCATGTCTGCCGCTTGCTCGAAATGACCTCCAAGCACGGTAAGCGTGCGCAAGGACGCTAAGCCGCGATCGTCCAGCGGTCCGAGAAACAGCGTGGTCATCGGCGTGCGCAGCGTCAGCACATCCGCCGGCATCTGTGCCTGCCCCACCTCGTTCCCCCACGCCCGGAACCGCGCGCCGCACGGTGCAGGCCGGGCGCCGACAAGGTCAAGCGGTCGTGACCATCCACGCGGCTGGCGGCTCTGCGGGATTGTCCGTCACTGGCCGCCAATCCCGACGCGTTTCTGGTCGTGCGCCCCGCTTCAGGCGGTCTTGCGCCTGGGTGCTGGCTTCTTCGGCGGTGCTTTTCCGGCGGCTTGCTTCTTCGCCAGCTTGTCATCCGATGCAGTTTTTCCCCCGGTCGCCCCCTTGGGTTCGCCGAGGCTCTTGCGCAGCGCGCTCATCAGGTCGACCACGTTGTCGCGCTCGGGTTCCTCGGACGGCGCCTGCACATCCTCGCCGGCAAGCTTGGCGTCGATCACCTCGCGCAACCGTGCCTCGTAACGATCTTCCATGTCGCCCGGCTGGAATTTTGCGGTCTGCCTGTCGATCAGCTGCACCGCCAGCGCCACCATTTCCGTGTCGGCGGGCGCGTCCGAAATATCCTCGAACAGCTTGTCCGGTGCGGTGATCTCGCGCGTGTCGTTCAGCGTGTGCAGCACGATGCCGCGTCCCATGGGCATCAACGCGACCGCCCGCTCGCGACGCGACATCACCAGGCGGGACAGCGCTACCCGGCCTGTCTTGGCGATCGCCTCGCGCAGCACTACGAACACGTCGTCGGCGGCATCGCGGCCGCTGCCATCCGGAACCAGGTAATAACTGCTGTCGAAATAGATCGGATCGATGCTGTCGGCGCGAACGAACTTGTCGATCGATAGCACCGACGAGCTGTCGATCCGGGCCCGTTCGAAATCCTCGTCGTCGAGCAGGACGTAATGGTCCTTCTTGAACTCGTAGCCGCGCTGCAGATCCTTGCGCGACAGCTCCTCGTCGGTCTCGGAATCCTGCGTCACCATGCGCACGCGGTTTCCGGTCTTCGGATTGATGAAGTGGAAATGCAACTCCTGGCTTGGCTGTCGCACGCTGTAGAGCGCGATCGGGCAGGAGACGAGGGCGAGGCGGAGCTGCCCGCGCCAGATTGGACGATCGGCCATTTTTTCAGCTCTTCTTCTTGCGGGCGGGTTTATCGGAAATCCCCGGCAGGTCGCGCGCCTCGTCGGCGAAACCTTCCCAGGGATCGGCTTTCTGCCTGGCCAACCGGGCCGGGATCGTGCGCAGGTTGAACACCTGCGGATCGAGCGTCTCGGTCACTTCGCGCCAGGCCAGCGGCGTGGCGACGCCGGCTCCCGGGCGCGCACGTGGTGAGAACGAGGCGATCGCCGTCGAGCCGAGCCCGTTGCGCAACCAGTCGACCAGGATCTTGCCGTCGCGGTCCTTCTTGCGGGTGGTGGAGATGAACCGGCCCGGCGCATCTGCTTCCATCGCCTCCGCGAATGCCCGGCACCAGGCCCGCACCTGGTCCCAGCCTGCCTTGGTTCGCACCGGCGCCACCACATGCAGCCCCTTGCCGCCGGAGGTGCGGCAGAACGCGGCAAGGCCGGCTGCCTCGAGGCGCTGCTTCACCTCGCGGGCCGCCTGCACGATGGTCGGCATGGTCACCCCGTCGCCGGGATCGAGGTCGAATACCAGCCGATCGGCATGGACCGGATCGGCCTCGCTCGATCCCCAGCTATGCAACTCGACCGCAGCGATCTGTGCTGCCGCGACGAGCCCCGACGCGTCGGCGAACGCCACGTAGGGCGCCCCATCCGCTTCCGCCTCGTGCAGCGCTTCGGGCATGCCGCGCCCCAGATGCTTCTGGAAGAACTGCTCGCCGCCGATCCCGTCCGGGCAGCGCACGAAGGCCAATGGACGGCCGACGATGCCGGGCGCAGCCTGTTCGCCGACCGTCTGCCAATACAGTGCCAGATCTTGCTTGGTCAGCGCGGGACCATTCGCATCTTCCGGCCAGAGCGGCCGGTCGGCATGGCTGATCCGGACACCGCCGATCTCGGCGGCACCGCGCTCGGTCTTGCGTGCGACGACGATGGTGGCGCGGCTGGCGGTGGGCTTCGGGTCGGCCTTGCTCTCTCTCGACGGCCCCGGCTGCTTTTCTGCAGTCCCAAGCTGGGTCCGCTTGGCATCGGAGGGTGGGATCGGCCGCACCACCTCGTCGGCCGGCTTGTCCTCGCGCAGCCCCTGGAAGCTCGCGTGCCGCAACATCCCGCCACCAGTAAAGCCCGCATACGTCAGCTCGGCCACCAGCTCCGGCTTTACCCAAATCGTGTCGCGCTGCGGCTTCTCGGTGCCGAGCATGCTCAAGGGCGTGTCGATCCGCAGCACCTCAAGCCGTTCGGTCAGCGTGCGCAGGATGCGCGCGGAAAATCCGGTGCCGCAGCCGCCGATGAAATAGAGCTGGCCGCCATCGTCGCGAAACCCGAGCTGCAACGACCCAAGCCCCTGGCGCGAGCCGGCCGGCGGCGTGTAGCCGAGGATGATGAACTCCTCGCGGTTCTCGCACTTGACCTTGACCCAGTCGCCACCGCGACCGGGCCGGTATGGCGCATCGAGCCGTTTGCAGATGATCCCTTCCAGTCCGATCGCGCACACCTCCTGCTTCACCCGCGCGGTGTCCGACTCCAGATGCTCGCTGAACCGCAGCGGCCCCGCCTTGGGCACGTCCTGCATCAGCTGCTCGAGCGCCGTGCGACGTGCCGAAAGCGGCTGCGGCCGAAGATCGGTCCCGTCCAGATGCAGCAGGTCGAACACGTAGTAGGACAAGGACCTGGTCCGTCCGGTCGAGAACGCGTCCTGCAGCCCGGCGAAGCTGGAGATGCCGTTCTTGCCGAGTGCGACCAATTCGCCGTCCAGCATCAGCGTCCGGGGTTCCATCGCGGCAACGGCGGCGGCCAGGTCGGGCAGGCGTTCGGTCCAGTCGAGGCCATTACGCGTGATGATTCGCACCTGGTCGCCGTCCTTGCGCGCCAGCATTCGATAGCCGTCGAACTTGACCTCGCTGACCCAGCCTTCGCCGGCGGGTGGGGTGCGCACCAGCTGGGCGAGCTGTGGCGCCTGGGTCTCCGGAAGCTCGGCATCCCCCTTGCGTTTCGCGGGTGCCTTCTTCTTCGACGCTCTCGCCGGTTTGGCAGCACCGAGCTTGCGTTCTTCCAATGCGGCGGCATCCGCTCCCTCGCGCTCGAACTCGTCGTGCTCCTTGATGAGCAGCCAGCTTTCGGACTTCTCGCGCGGCCGGGGCTTCAGCCTGATCAGCACGAAGCCACCCTGGAGGCGCTCGCCGTCCAGCCGGAACTTGAACTCGCCCTTGGCGAGCGCCGCCTCGGCATCACCGTTGATCGGCGCCCAGGTGCCGCGATCCCAGATCTCGACCGTGCCGGCGCCGTAGTTGCCCTTCGGGATGGTGCCCTCGAACGCCGCGTAGTCGACCGGATGATCCTCGACATGCATCGCCAGCCGTTTGTGGTGCGGGTCCAGCGACGGACCTTTCGGCACCGCCCAGCTCCACAGCACGCCGCCATGCTCCAGCCGGAAGTCCCAGTGCAGGCGGCTCGCGTCGTGCTTCTGCACCACGAACAACGGTTTACCCTCTGCGGATGCCCCCTTCGAAGGCCCCGGACCCGGCTCCGGGGTGCGCGTGAAGTCGCGCATCTCCCCATAGACTCGTTTCGATTGGGTTGTGTCGCTCGCCCGATCTGCCATCACCCGACGCAACGTGCTCGCCTATCGGCCGGTTGCGGACTTGCGGAGGGTGGAGTTCTCTCTGGATAGAGCCACCTGAGCATGCTCGCTCGCACAGGCCCGGGCATGATCGCCCGCAAAGGATAGTCGCTTGGATAACCAGCCGGACCTACCGACCGCACAGCCCGCATCCGACGCCGTATCCGACCCGGCGGCCCCGCAGGACGGCTATCCGGTCTCCGCCAGCTCGGTCATGGCTGTGCGACGGCTGCATACGCTGAAATACGGCGACCTTTTCGGGGTGTTCGACCAGAACGGCAACATCCTGTCCGGACCCGGCATCGCCGACGGGCTCTATTATCTCGATACGCGCCATCTCTCGTCTCTATCGTTGTCGATCAACGGCACCCAGCCGATCCTGCTGAGCGCCACCCTGCGTGAGAACAACGCGACTCTGTCCTGCGACCTCACCAACTCCGACATCCAGATCGACGGCAAGACCCTGGATCACGACCTGTTGCATCTGCGCCGGACAGTGTTCCTGCGCGAGCAGACCTCCTACGAGCGGCTGCAGGTACGGAACTATGACGTCATCGCCCGCACCGTGGTCATCGAGCTGTCGTTCAAGGCCGACTTTGCCGACCTGTTCGAGGCCCGCGGGACGAAGCGGCTGCGTCACGGCACCCTGCGGGCCCCGACGGTCAGCGACGATACCGTCCTGATCGCCTATGACGGGCTCGACAACCGGCTGCGCACCACCCGGCTGCGCTTCGGGCCCAAGCCGGACCGCCTCACCGCGACCAGCGCCCGCTTCACCCTCACGCTGCAGCCCGGCCAGCGCCAGCTGATCCATATCGAGACCGCCTGCGACCCGACCGATACCCCGGAACGCCCGGTGTCCGAGGCGTACCTGGTGGCGATGGTGGAGGCACGACGCAGCCTGCGGCATGCCTCCTCGCGGGCGGCCGGCATCGCCTCGTCGAACGAGATCTTCAACGAGGCGATCCGTCGCTGCATCTGCGACATCTATATGCTGCTGACCGACAAGCCGGACGGGCCGTATCCGTATGCCGGCGTCCCCTGGTACAGCACCGCGTTCGGCCGCGACGCGCTGATCACCGCGATGCAGACGCTCTGGCTGGACCCGGCGATCGCCCGCGGCGTGCTGGGCTACCTGGCCCGTCACCAGGCCGAGACCGAGGATCCGGTCGCCGATGCCGAGCCGGGCAAGATCCTGCACGAAGTACGCCACGGCGAGATGGCCGAGCTTGGCGAGGTGCCGTTCCGCCACTATTACGGCAGCGTCGATTCAACGCCGCTGTTCGTCATGCTGGCAGGCGAATACCTGGACCGCACCGGCGACGTGTCGATGATCGCGCGCCTGTGGCCGAACATCGAGCGGGCGATCGAGTGGATCGACAAGTACGGCGACCGCGATGCGGACGGCTTCGTCGAGTATGGCCGGCGCAACGAGAACGGTTTGGTCAACCAGGGCTGGAAGGACAGCTTCGACTCGATCTTCCATGCCGACGGCACGCTGGCGGAAGGCCCGATCGCGCTGTGCGAAGTGCAGGGCTACGTGTATGCCGCCAAGCGCGCCGCCGCGATGATCGGCCGCCGGCTCGGTCATGCCGTGTTCGCCGAACGCATGGACGAGGAAGCCGAGGCGCTGCGCGCAGCGTTCAACACTGCCTTCTGGGTCGAGGAACTCGGCACCTACGCGATCGCGCTGGACGGCAAGAAGCGCCCTTGCAAGGTGCGCTCCTCCAATGCAGGCCAATTGCTCATGTCGGGGATCGTCCCGCACGACCGGGCGGCCCGGATCGTCGCCGGCCTGATGAGCCGCACCTTCTTCACCGGCTGGGGCATCCGCACCATTCCGGCCGGCGAAGCCCGCTACAATCCGATGGCGTATCATAACGGGTCGGTCTGGCCGCACGACAACGCCCTGATCGCCATCGGCATGGCCCGCTACGGCTTCAAGGACGAAGCCGCGCGCGTGTTCACCGGCCTGTTCGACGCGTCGCTCTATGCCGACCTGCGTCGTCTGCCCGAGCTGTTCTGCGGCTTTGCTCGCCAGCGTGGCGAGGGTCCGGTGCGTTATCCGGTCGCCTGCAGCCCGCAGGCCTGGGCCGCCGCCACTATCCCGTCGCTGATCCAGTCGACGCTGGGTCTGCGCTTCGATCCCGCGACCGCAACCGTGCATTTCGAAAGGCCGCAACTGCCGGCGTTCCTCGATGAGCTGACCCTGTTCAACCTCGAGATCGCCGGCGGCCGCGCCACCGTCCATCTGCAACGTCTCGGCACCGAGGTCGCGCTGAACGTGATCGAGCGTCATGGGCCGATCAAGGTGCAGCTGACGAGCTAGCGAGCCGACATATTGAACGAGCAGTTGATTATTGTCGGAAATGCATGTGTTCGGCTTACGGTTCGTGATCTCAACCTTCGATCATGAACCGGCGCATGTTCATCTCAACCGATGCCGGTTGGGCAAAGATCGACAAGTCGGACATCATAAGCGGCGCGGTCCGATGCACGTTGGATGGTAGCATGACAGCCGCGTGCTCAGCTTGTGAAACGTCACCCCGAAGAATTCAGAGCGCCGCGAAGCCGGCTCCAGAAGGGCGCTCAGCTAGCCGCAGGCTCCAGAGTAGCCTGTGTACCTTGCATGCGCATACACTATGGGCATATGGTCGGGGGTATTGATGGAGATCTCGATGCCGCGATCTATCGCACCTGCTTCCGGATCCCGGCGCGCTACAAACGTGACGTTGCCTGAGACACTGCTGCGGGAGGCACGCGATCTTGGGATCAACCTGTCGCAAGCCTGTGAGCGCGGCCTGGCTGCAGAGGTTGCTTCCCTTAGAAGACAGCGCTGGCTCGAGCAGAACCAAGACGCCATCCAGTCTTACAATGAACAGGTTGCGCAGAACGGTCTGCCACTTGCTGCTTATAGGCAGTTCTGATGGCGCGCCTGGACGTACATCCGATGCCGGGTGAGGGCGAAGGGTATGTCGTCGACGTTCAAGCCGAATTGCTTGCCCATCTTAGTACTCGGGTTGTCGTGCCACTGATGCCTGAAGAAAAGGCAACCCGACCGATCAGCGAGCTAAACCCAATCTTCGAGATCAAGGGCAAGCCGCACGTCATGGTGACGCAGGCACTCAGCGCCGTTTCCGGCCGTGAGTTGAAGCGTGCCGTTGCATCACTCGATGCGCAGCACGATAGAATCACTCGCGCGCTCGACCTGCTGCTCGTGGGGTTCTAACGGGCTTGACCTGACCTAGAGCGACTATCCATTTTCGCGGTGACGACCTAACGATGAGGACGAGGGCGATTGCCTGATGACGTCTTCAAAAGATCGTAGTTCGCTGTTTTTTTATTAAAACCATTATGTGCTGGTCGAGACGGCGATGCTGGTCATCGCGGGCTTAGGCTGGAAATGGCGGGTCAGCCAAGCCAAGCGGTAGGCCCCGCGTAGATCCGGATGCCGATCAGGATCGCCCCGAGCCCAAGAGTAACGACGCTCAACAGGATTGCCGAACCGCGTTTGCGCGGGTAGCCGACGAGCGAGCCGGCCCATAGAAGTATCTGGGCTTAGGCGAATGCGACGACGCACCCGACGATGTCGAGCGGCAGACTGTATTCAGCCAGACCGGTCACCAGGGCGCAAGTTCCAAGGGCTATCAAGGCATACGCTCAAGTCTTAGTTGTCGCTGTCGTCGTCATCTCTGAATCGCCCGGCGCTTAACTTCGATCTGATATCGTCGCCATTGCTCCGTATCATGTGCCGCATCACTCGCTGAGGCTCTAGAGAGGCTGCCCGGAATTGCAGAGCCAGCGGCCGCAAGTCCGGCTCCGACAACGGCTTTGCCGATAATTTTGACGCGGACTGCGTTAGTGCTTTGCTGGCGACGCGTGTTGCTGCAAGCGCTACGGCTCCTTCAACAAGTTCTTTCGGGAGAGCCACCGCCACCGCTGCGCCGAAGACGATTGGAGCAACAAGCTTGGCGACGTCGCGCCCCAACGCATGCCAATAGCCGGGCGGCTAATAAGTCGTCTACCCAATCAGGCGACGAAATGTGCGCGCTGAGCATCCGGCCAGTACGCGGGCGATAGGCAAATACGGTCAACGTGAGCGCGGTTCAAAAACATTTAACTAAATCAAGGTTTTACAAAACGACTACCCGCCACTCGCTGCATGGTGGCAATTCAATCCCACCGAATGCGGAGACTCTGAAAGAAACGACGGATAGCCGGTGATCTCGCTGTCGAACTCCTCCCGCGCGTCAGGTCATTCCAGCCTTGGTCATCAATGCGGCTTCTGGACCAACGTCGGCGTCAAGCGGGTCTTGAGCGGCAAGATGATTGGATGAGGTTGGTCAATCGTGGCGTGCCACAGCCATCAATCAATTCTCGCTGCCCTGCGGTAGAAGCTTGCCGGATAGGTTCAGCAAGATATCGACAATCACCAGTCTGCCTGCCTCAACACAAGGCTCAACAAAACCAGGACCAGCAGCAACGATACCGCCTGCCAGAACCGCACCGGATTGCGCGTCAGCAACGTCAGGCGGTCGTGCAGGAACACCCCAGGCATTTCGGCGCCGTGTTCCAGTTCCAGGATCAGTTCGATCACATCGTCCTGGCGGTCTTCCGGACGCACCGCGACTGCACGGGTGAGCACCGCGCCGAGCCAGCGCGGCAGGTCCGGCCGATACGTCGCCAGCGGGGTCGGGCGCCCGAACTGCGGTCGCTGGAACGGCTCGATCTCGCCATACGGCCAGGCGCCCGACCAGGCCCGATACAGCGTGACCCCTAGCGCGAACAGATCGCTGCGTGCATCACCGGAGCTGCTTCCGGCCAGTAGCTCGGGCGCCATGTAGCTGGCCGTCCCCGGCACGCCTGGTGAACTTCCGTCTCGTGCGGTCTGATCCGCCAATCCGCTCACCAGCGCCACGCCCAGATCGAGCAGCCTGACCCCGCCGCTGAGGTCGAGTTGCACGTTCTCCGGCTTAATATCACGATGGATCACGCCTGCGCGGTGCAGCGTCGCGACCGCCTTGCCGAGCTTTGTAGCGATCGCCAGCCCGGCGCCGAGCGACAGCGGCGGTGATCGCCGCAGCCTTTGGTCGAGCGTTCCGCCGGAATGGTACGCCTGCACGGCATAGAGCATCGTTCGCCGATCCGCCGGCAGCGGAACAGGCGCCGCCAGCCACGGCGAACGCACCCGTAGCCCGATCCATTCCTCCCGAAGCACCATCCGGCGCGCCGTCTCGTCCGGTCCCGCCGGGAACTTCAGCACGACGTCGCCGAACTCCCCGAGCAGGTCCAGCGCCACGAACACCCATGCGTGGCGGCCACGTGCCAGCAACCGCACCAGCCGGAAGCCGTCCACCTCCTGTCCGGCCTGCGGATCGGCCAGCCTGTCCAGGCCGGACAGTGCCAGGATCAGCTCGTCCTGCTGCACCGGTGGCAGCGCCTCGACGTCCAACACCGCGACGCTGACATTGTCGGTGCTGCGGGCGCCAAGCGCTGCCTGCACCAGCCGCTCCGCCGCCAGTGCCGGGTCACCCCGGGTCAGCACCGCCACGATCTCGGTATCCGACAGCACCCCGTGCACCCCATCCGTGCACAGCAGGAACCGGTCGTGCACGTGAACCGGCTCGGTGGCGGTGGCGATCGCCAGCTCGTTCGACAGCCCGATCGCGCGGGTCAGCATAT
Source organism: Lichenicola cladoniae (assembly GCF_013201075.1). Lineage (NCBI taxonomy): Bacteria > Pseudomonadati > Pseudomonadota > Alphaproteobacteria > Acetobacterales > Acetobacteraceae > Lichenicola > Lichenicola cladoniae. The sequence goes on from NZ_CP053708.1 coordinate 420,328, forward strand.
GCGTCTGGCCCGGCCGCTCAGATGCGTGATCCGTGGTCAGGCGGAACAGCCGCCCATCCCGCAGGCAATAAAGCCGGCTGTCTCCGACATGTACGATATGCGCGACCCGGCCAAGCATGATCAGTCCGGTGAAGGTGGTGGCCATCCCGTCCAGCGCCTCGTCGGTCCGGCCGACTGCGTGGATCCACTGGTTCATCGCGTTCAGCGCCAGGGCTGCGCGTTCACGCATACTCCGCAATGGGCTCTGGCTGCTCTGTGCATCGATGAAGCCACGCACCGTGGTTTCGGCAGCTTCGCGACCGCCCAGATGCCCGCCGACACCATCCGCAATAGCTGCCACGAAACCTTGATCCGCAAGCATGGCGATGTCGCCGCCGCGAAACGCGACGAAATCCTCGTTGCGTCCACGTCGTCCCTGGACGCTGCACCAGCCGAAGGCGAGTGCAGGGACAGCCGTCCCGTCGCCGCAACGCTCCGTCTGCATCAACTCCGCCTATTCCGCAGCAGCCCGGAATTATAACTTAAATAATATGCCTTTTTTGACATCATCAAGAGCGTAGGGGCTGACACCGGCTCAGTATTTGCACAGGATGCGCGCTTATGGGGCGGTTGGTCTCGAACCTGGAAGGGTGATTGATGATCAATAGGGCATTTCTCAAGGCGGGCCATCTTCCGACCCTGTTCTCGGCCTTCTTCTATTTCGACATGGCGTTCATGGTCTGGGTGCTGCTCGGCCCGCTCGGCGTGCAGATCGCCCACGCCCTTCACCTCAACCCGGCGCAGAAGGGCCTGATGGTCGCGGTGCCGATCCTGTCCGGCGCGCTGCTTCGTGTGGTTGCCGGATTACTGGTCGATCGTTTGCGTCCGAAGCGTACCGGCATCATCGCCCAGTGCATCGTCCTGGTGACGCTGCTTGCAGTCTGGCTGTTCGGCATCCCGTCCTACTCCGCGGTGCTGATCCTCGGCATGCTGCTCGGCGTGGCCGGCGCTTCCTTTGCCGTTGCCCTGCCGCTGGCATCCCGGTGGTATCCCCCGCAATACCAGGGTATCGCACTCGGCATCGCCGGGGCCGGTAATTCGGGCACGGTGTTCGCCGCCTTGTTCGCACCGCTGCTTGCCGCCAGGTTCGGCTGGACCACGGTGTTCGGCCTGGCCGCCATCCCTGTGGCGATCGCTTTCGTGACCTACCTGGTCCTGGCCCGCGACGCGCCGAACCCGCCGGCCCCGCGCCACCTGCATCAATATGCCGACGTGCTGCGCGACCGCGACGCCTGGTGGTTCATGCTGTTCTATGGCGTGACCTTCGGCGGCTTCTCCGGCCTGGCCTCCTCGCTCACCATCTATTTCAACGCCGATTACGGGCTCGGTCCGGTGCTCGCCGGCGAATGCACCGCCGCCTGCGTGTTCGCCGGCTCGATGGTCCGTCCGCTGGGCGGGGCCCTTGCCGACCGGATCGGCGGCATCCGGTCCCTGTCGGTCATGTATGGCGTGGCAGCGGTCGCGCTGCTCATCGTGTCCACCCACCTGCCGACGCTGGGTGCGGCACTGGTCGTGTTCATCGTCGCCATGCTGGCGTTCGGCATGGGCAATGGTGCGGTGTTCCAGCTGGTCCCGCAGCGTTTCGCGCGCGAGATCGGCGTGATGACCGGGCTTGTCGGCATGGCCGGTGGTGTCGGCGGATTCCTGCTTGCCTTCTCGCTCGGCACCGCCCGCCAGTATGCCGGCGCCTACGGGCCCGGCTTCCTGATCTTCGCGGTGCTGGCCCTGGTCGCCCTGTTCGGACTGATGTCCGTGAAAAGCCGCTGGCGCACCACCTGGGGCGCTCTTCCCGGCGTCGCCCGGATCTGATGGCGGATAGCGCCGCCCTCGATCGTGTGATCACGGCGCCCTTGAGCAGCGTGACGGCCGGAACCGCGACGCACTGCCCATACTGCGCCCTGCAGTGCGGGATGATGCTGAACCAGGACCGGGACGGCGCCTGGAGCGTGTCGGCGCGCGACTTCCCGACCAACAAGGGCGGCCTGTGCCGCAAGGGCTGGACTTCGGCGGCACTGCTCGATCACCCCGAGCGCCTGACCACGCCGCTGGTCCGTGACAGCAAGGGCGGCCCGTTGCGCCCGGCGAGCTGGGACGAGGCGCTGGACCGGATCGTCGCCGGCATCCAGCGCATCCAGTCTGCGCACGGCGCCAATGCCATGGCGGTTTTCGGCGGTGGCGGCCTCACCAACGAGAAGGCGTACCTGCTCGGCAAGTTCGCGCGCCTCGCCCTGCGCACCGGCAACATCGACTATAATGGCCGCTTCTGCATGGCCTCGGCAGCGGCCGCCGGGCTGCGCGCATTCGGTGTCGATCGCGGCCTGCCGTTCCCGCTCGAGGACATCCCCGGCGCCGAGACGATCCTGATCGCCGGCTCCAACCCGGCCGAAACCATGCCGCCGATCATGCAGTATTTCGAGGCGCAGCGGGCGCGTGGCGGCAAGCTGATCGTGTCGGACCCACGACGCACCGCAACCGCCAAGCTCGCCGACCTGCATCTGGCGCTGACCCCCGGGACCGATGCGGCGCTGGCCAACGGCATCCTGAACGCCGCGATCCATGCCAAGCTGATCGACCCGATCTTCATCGACGAGCGCACCACCGGCTGGCCCGCCACCCGCCGCTCCGTCGCGTCCTACTGGCCCGATCGCGTCGAGCGCCTGACCGGCGTGCCCGCCCGCGATATCGAGCGCGCTGCCCACATGCTCGGCGAGGCCGCCACCGCGATGATCCTGAGCGGCCGCGGTCCGGAACAGCAGAGCCAGGGCACCAACAACGCGCTGGCGTTCATCAATCTCGCGCTGGCGCTTGGGCAGGCCGGCCGCAAGCATTGCGGCTGGGGCTGCATGACCGGGCAGGGCAACGGCCAGGGCGGCCGCGAACACGGCCAGAAGAACGACCAGCTCCCCGGCTATCGCAAGCTCGACGATCCCGGCCACCGTGCCGCCGTGGCCAGGGTCTGGGGCGTCGATCCCGATACGCTGCCGATGCCCGGCATGCCGGCAGTCGCGATGCTGAGATCGCTTGGCCAGCCTGGCGGCGTACAGGGATTGCTGGTCGCCGCGAGCAACCTCGTCGTTTCCGCACCCGATGCCGCCAGTCTGTCCGCCCGACTGTCGGGCCTGGACATGTTCGTGGCCCTCGACCTGTTCCTGACCGAGACCTCCTCCCTCGCGGACATCGTGCTGCCGGTGCCGCAATGGGCGGAGGAGGGCGGCACCATGACCAACCTCGAGGGCCGGGTGATCCAGCGCGTCCAAGCCCGCACTCCGCCGCCTGGCGTGTGGTCGGAGCCGCGGATCCTGTCCGAACTGGCGTCCCGGCTCGGGTGCACGGCAGCATTTCCGTCCGAGCCGGCCGAGGTGTTCACCGAACTCAGGCGTGCCAGCGCCGGCGGCGTCGCCGACTATGCCGGCATGGCGCCCGATCGGCTTGCCGCGCGGGACGGCCTGTTCTGGCCCTGTCCAGACGAGAGTCATCCCGGCACGCCGCGGCTGTTCCTGGACCGCTTCGGCCATCCGGACGGCCGCGCCCGCTTCCATCCGGTCGAACGGCGCCTGTCCGCCGAGGAGCCCGACGATGCCTATCCGCTCTACCTCACCACCGGCCGCGTGCTGACCCACTACCAGAGCGGTGCGCAGACCAGGCGCGTGGCCGAACTGCAGGATGCCGAGCCGGCGGCGTTCGTCGAACTGCATCCCGATGCTGCGCGACCGCTCGGCATCCGTCCGGGCATGCTGGTCCAGGTCAGTACCCGTCGCGGCAGCGTGACGCTGGCGGCCCGCGTCACCGCCGACATCAGGCGCGACACGCTGTTCGTGCCGTTCCATTGGGGCGACGCATCCAACGCCAACCTGCTCACCATCGATGCCGTCGACCCGATCTCGCGCATGCCGGAACTGAAGATCTGCGCCGCCCGGATCGCCGTCGCACCCGCCGAAGCCGCGCCGGTCGCGGCATCATGACCCACCCACCATGAGGATTATTGCCCCATGATCGAAAGCACGCCGCGCATCATCACCGGAACGTTCGCTTTCATTGGCGCCGGACTGCAGCAACCCACCGCACTGGCCGGTGCGCCGACCTACACCGTGCCGGCCGACCGCCGCGCACAACTGATCTATCTGCGGGCCGGCAACTCGGCCGATGCGCTGGTGACGCTGGTCCTGCTGCGCGACGGCAAGCCGATGCGCCTGTTCCCGCTCGGCGCCAGGTCCGGCCAGCACGTGCCGCTTTCGGTGGTCGAGGATTTGTTCCCGGAGACCGTGATCGAGGTGCAGGTCGCCGCACCCGAAGGCATCGCCGGATACGTGGTGCTCGACATGGGCCTGATGGAAGTCTGAGGAGCATGACCATGTCAGATATCATTCGCACGAAACAGACGCTCGTCGTCATCGGCAACGGCATGGCCGGTGCGCGGGCCGTCGAGGAGGTGCTCGCACGCGGCGGCGCCGAGATGTTCGACATCGTCATGTTCGGAGACGAGCCCTACGGCAACTACAACCGGATCATGCTGTCCAACGTGCTGTGCGGCGTGCAGGACCCCGGCGACATCTACATCAACCCGCTCGACTGGTACACCGACAACGACATCCGCCTGCATAGCGGTGCGCGGGTCACCACCATCGACCGCACCGCACGCGTGGTGACCGCCGAGAACGGCGTGCAGGAGCGCTACGACGTGCTGCTGATCGCCACCGGCAGCCGATCCTTCATTCCGCCGATGGACAACATCCGAGACGAGACCCGAGAACTTCGCCGCGGCGTGTTCGGCTTCCGTACGCTGGACGATTGCAACGCCATGGCCGCCATGGCCAAGGACAGCACCAACGTGGTCGTGCTCGGTGGCGGATTGCTCGGGCTCGAGGCCGCGCGCGGGCTGATGACGCACGGGCCGTCCGTGCATGTCGTGCATCTGGCGCAGCATCTGATGAACGCCCAGCTCGACATCGAGGGCGGCGCGATCCTGCGCAGCGCCATGGAGGCGATGGGCGTCACCATCCATGGCGGGCAGCGCTCCACCGGTATCGAACTGGATCCGAATGGCCACGTCGCCGGTGTGCGCTTCAAGGACGACAGCGTCATCGCCTGCCAGATGGTGGTAGTGGCCGCCGGCATCCGCCCGAATGTCGAGCTGGCCCAGCGTGCCGGCCTGACCGTCGAGCGTGCCATCGTGGTCGACAATCACATGCGCTGCCTCGACGACCGCCGCATCTTCGTGGTCGGCGAGTGCGCACAGCATCGCGGCCAGGTCTATGGGCTGGTGGCGCCGCTCTGGGACCAGGCCAAGGTGTTCGCCGACCACGTCACCGAGCGCAATATCGAAAGCGCCTATCACGGCTCCAAGCTCGCCACGAAGCTCAAGGTCATGGGTGTCGAGCTCGCCTCCATGGGTATCACCGAGCCGCAGGAGGAGCGCGACGAGGTCATTCGTTTTACCGAAACCCGCAACGGCACCTACAAGAAACTCATCGTGCGCGATGGCCGCCTGGTCGGTGGGATCCTGATGGGCGACATCTCCAAGGCTGCCTACCTGATGCAGGCGTTCGACCGCGACAGCCCGTTGCCCGAGGAACGCCTGTCGCTGCTGTTCGATCTCGGCACCCCGTCGCAGAAGATCACCCTCGACGAGATGCCGGCCGACACCCAGGTCTGCAACGGCGTCACCAAGGGCGCGATCGGCGCCTGCGTCACCGCCGGAAAACGCACCACCAAGTCGGTCATGGACGCGACGCGGGCCGGCATGGGCTGCGGTTCCTGCAAGACCCTGGTCGGCGAAGTGGTCGAGTGGTTCTGCGGTGGGGCAGTCGAGGAAGACCCGTCGATCCACTACTACGTGCCCACCATCCCGATGGCCAAGCCCGAGCTGGTCGCAGCGGTGAAAACACAGGGGCTGCGGTCGGTATCGTCGGTGTTCGCGGCCCTCGGCGGCGGTCACGAGGATGCGGGCTCCAAGCCGGCGCTCGCCTCGCTGCTGGTCACCATATGGGCGGACGAATACATCGACGAGCGCGACGCCCGCTTCATCAACGATCGTGTGCACGCCAACATCCAGAAGGACGGCACCTTCTCGGTCATTCCGGAGATGCCCGGTGGCGTCACCACCCCGGCCGACCTGATCCGCATTGCCCAGGTGGCGATCAAGTACAATGTGCCGCTGGTCAAGCTCACCGGCGGCCAGCGCATCGATCTGGTCGGCGTGTCCAAGGAGGACCTGCCGAAAATGTGGGCCGACCTCGGCATGCCGTCCGGCCATGCCTACGGAAAAAGCTATCGCACCTGCAAGAGCTGCATCGGCACCGAGTATTGCCGCTTTGGCCTCGGCGACTCGATGGGCCTTGCCGCGCAGATCGAGAAGCGGTTCCGCGGCGTCGACAGTCCGGCCAAGCTCAAGCTCGCCACCGCCGGCTGCCCGCGCAACTGTTCAGAGGCGCTCGTCAAGGATATCGGCGCCGTCGCGATCGGCAACGACAAGTGGGAAATCTACATTGGCGGCGCGGCCGGTGCGCACATCCGCAAGGGCGACCTGCTCTGCACCGTCGACGGCGAGGCGGCCGTGATGACCATCACCGCGCGCTTCATGCAGTACTACCGCGAGAACGCGAAATGGAAGGAGCGCACCTACACCTTCGTTCCGCGCGTCGGACTGGAGCGCATCCGCGCCATTGTGGTCGAGGACAGCGACGGCATCGTGGCAGACCTAGATGCAGCCATGGAGAAATCCATCGCCGCCGCCTACGACCCCTGGCAGGAAGCCAACACGCCCAAAACCGCCAACCAGTTCGCGGACATCGTTGTCCCGGAAGGAGTGTCGTGATGATCGACAGCCACAGCATCGGTCCGCTGAGCCAGATCCCCGTCGGCGAAGGCCGCAACATGGTCGTCGGCGACCGTACCCTGGCCGTGTTCCACCTGCATGGCGGCGAGGTGTATGCGACCCAGCCGACCTGCCCGCACCGGGGCGGCCCGCTAGCGGACGGACTGACCGGAACCCATACAATCATGTGCCCGCTGCACGACCGGGTGTTCGACCTGCGTACCGGGGCCGGGCCGGACTGCTCGATCACCGTCGTGCCGGTCAGGGTGCAGGACGGGATGATGGTCGTCGAGATGGCGATGGCATAGGAGGCATAAATCGAGACGCGGATCGCCGCATGATGTCCGTGGCTGGTTCCTGAGCCACGCCCGACCGGACACGCGGCGGAGAAGCCAGGCCGGCAAATGACGATAGGCGTCACGACATGGCAGGCACTGAAGCGTTATCCTGCCGATAATGTCGAGTAGCATGGTATGTCTCTCGCTAGGGAGACGTTGCAATGCAAAGGAATCCAGGCACCCGGGATCGCTTAACGGTGTCTAGAACACGATGATCGTCGGCATCGATCTTGGAACGACTAACAGCCTGGCGTCGGTCTGGCAGGACGGGCGAGCGACGCTGGTGCCCAATTCACTCGGCAGGTTCCTGACCCCATCGGTGGTCAGCCTCGATACGACCGGGGAGATACTGGTCGGGGAACCGGCCCGGGAACGCCTGGCGAGCCACCCCCTGTCCACTGTGGCAGCGTTCAAGCGAAGCATGGGCACGGGTCGCTCGATGATGCTGGGCGACCGGTCGTTCAGGCCGGAAGAATTGTCGTCCTTCGTGCTGCGGGCGTTGAAGGCGGATGCGGAAGCATTTCTCGGCATCCCGGTCGATGAGGCGGTCATTACCGTTCCGGCTTATTTCAGTGATTCCCAACGACAGGCTACGCGGGTCGCAGGTGAGCTAGCCGATCTGCGCGTCGAACGGCTGCTGAACGAACCCACTGCGGCAGCCCTTGCCTACGGCCTGCACGAGCACAAGGAGGGGCGTGAGGGCGAAATCCTCGTGTTCGATCTCGGCGGCGGTACTTTCGACGTGTCGGTGATCGACCTGTTCGATGGTGTCATCGAGGTTCGGGCAACCGCCGGCGATAATTTCCTGGGCGGCGAGGATTTCGACACGGCGATCATGGCATGGTTTGCAAGAACCACTGGATTGCCATTGCCGGATGCCACCGATCCCGCGCTCGCGCCGCTCTCGGCGCGGCTGCGAAACCAGGTGGAAGCCGCGCGGCGCGGTCTTTCCGTTTCGGATCAAGTGGAGCTCCGGATCGACAGCGGCGGCCGAAGCTTCAGCGCGACGCTCGACGCCGAAGCCTTCATGGCCGTCGGCAAGCCGCTGTTCGACAGGCTCCGCCAGCCCGTGGCGCGTGCGCTCGCCGATAGCCGGATCAGGGCGGAAAACCTGGCAGCCGTGGTCCTGGTCGGAGGTGCGACGCGCATGCCGAGCGTGCGGCGTCTTGCGGCCACCTTGTTCGGGCGCCTGCCGCTGCAGACGATCGATCCCGATCAGGCGGTCGCACTTG